>NZ_JADALJ010000001.1:3845000-4217981 GCF_014876185.1 Rufibacter sp. LB8
AACATTGACTCTGGGTAACTGATGTGTAGGATAGGTGGGAGCCTCTGATCCGGCGTCGCTAGGCGTCGGTTAGGCAACGTTGAAATACCACCCTTCAGTTGCTTGGAGCCTAATCCCCTTGAGTGGGAGACATTGTTTGGTGGGTAGTTTGACTGGGGTGGTCGCCTCCAAAAGAGTAACGGAGGCTTTCAAAGGTACCCTCAGCACGCTTGGTAACCGTGCGCAGAGCGCAATAGCAGAAGGGTGCTTGACTGTGAGGCCCACAAGCCGAGCAGGGCCGAAAGGCGGATATAGTGATCCGGTGGTTCCGCATGGAAGGGCCATCGCTCAAAGGATAAAAGGTACGCCGGGGATAACAGGCTGATCTCCCCCAAGAGCTCATATCGACGGGGAGGTTTGGCACCTCGATGTCGGCTCGTCACGTCCTGGGGCTGGAGAAGGTCCCAAGGGTTGAGCTGTTCGCTCATTAAAGTGGCACGCGAGCTGGGTTCAGAACGTCGTGAGACAGTTCGGTCCCTATCTGTAGTGGGCGTTGGATGTTTGAGGGGACCTGTCCTTAGTACGAGAGGACCGGGATGGACGAGCCTCTGGTGGACCTGTTGTGGCGCCAGCTGCAGCGCAGGGTAGCTACGCTCGGATGAGATAAGCGCTGAAAGCATCTAAGTGCGAAACTCACCCCAAGATGAGACATCCCTTCAAGGGCCGTGGTAGACGACCACGTCGATAGGCGGCAGGTGTAAAGTCGGAAACGACACAGCCGAGCCGTACTAATTGCCCGAGGGCTTCGCCGCCCCAAAGGCGCGTGCCCTCCCCTCTTTCTCTCTCTTCCCACGTATGTCAGAGCACCCCCCGGCATCATTCGAGCCGAAAGGCCCAAGATAATGGTGGCTATGTCGCGGGTGTCCACCTCTTCCCATTCCGAACAGAGAAGTTAAGCCCCGCCGAGCCGATGGTACTGCGGTCACACGCGGGAGAGTAGGTAGCCGCCAACCCCCTTTTTCAAGCGACAGCCCACCCTGGAGACACGGTGGGCTGTCCGCGTTTAATAGGCTTGCAGATGAAGGAACCGTGGCGTGGGCCAAAATGTAGCCTGGATGGGCTTTCCCGGCTGGGTATATTGGATAGTGATTTCCTCCTTCTTGCACCAGGAACTGAAATCAGCACTGGTAAACTCCGGGCCATTGTCCACCCGGATGGCAGCTGGCTTACCCCTCCAGTCAATGAGCTGTTCCAAGGTGCGCACGACTCTTTTGGCCGTGATGGAAGTGGCAATCTCTATCGCCAATGCTTCCCTGTTGCAGTCATCAATTATATTCAACGTCCGGAATTTGTTGCCCGAGGCCAGGCTGTCGCTCATGAAATCCATGCTCCAGCTGTTGTTCAGCACTTCTTGCGCTTGCAGGGGCTGTTTTACCCGGGCCGGCAACC
Organism: Rufibacter sp. LB8; assembly: GCF_014876185.1. NCBI lineage: Bacteria > Pseudomonadati > Bacteroidota > Cytophagia > Cytophagales > Hymenobacteraceae > Rufibacter > Rufibacter sp. LB8. The sequence continues at coordinate 3,846,429 of NZ_JADALJ010000001.1, forward strand.
TTCTCTTACCCCTTTTCTTTTTATTGAGCTTTAAGAGCCTGTAAACCCGGTACACCCGCTTGTGGTTCCACGCCTTCCCGTCCCTTTTCAGGCAGGCCAGCAGCTTGCGGAAGCCATACACCGGATGCTCGTCGGCCAATGCCTGTAGAGCGCTTGTTACTTCCGTGTCATCCTTGCAGCTCTTGTAATAAAACTGGGAGCGGGCCAGGCTGCTCAGCCCGCAGGCCCTGGTAACCGGTAAGCCATAGTCCGAAACCAATTCTTCGGCTAATTGCTTTTGTTGCCAAGGCCCCAGCCTTTTTTTGTTATTACTTCCTTTAGAATGGAGTGGTCCAGGCTCAGATCAGCGAACATCTTCTTCAGCCGGGCATTTTCTTCTTCCAGCTCTTCCAGCCGCTTGACATCCGAGGCTTCCAAACCTCCATACCGGCTTTTCCATTTGTAAAACGTGGCCCGGCTTATTTCCAGCTCCCGGCAAATATCCTCGGTCTTCCGACCAGACTCATTTTCCTTGATAGACTTCACTATCTGGCTTTCACTGATTCTGCTCTTTCTCATCTTTTTCAGTTTAAAACTAAACACTTTCTGTCTACTTTTAAACTGTCTCGGTTTTAGGGATACTTACAATACTTACAGGAGCAAAAAGATTTAATGAATAAGGCCGTCCTGTTAATTTAGGACGGCCTTATTCATTAAAATGGATTCCAAAAAGTTAGTAATAAAGATAAATTTAAGAAAGCATGTTGTGTCATTATATCTGATGAACAATCAGTCTCTTAAAATTTACAGCTTGTTTTAGGTTCATTTCTAAAATTGAGCCCGAAAACAGAATTCAATTTAACCTAAAGCTGTAGAATTTTCTTTCTAGTAACTTAGTTTAATTGATAGCTGAGACCTTATCAAACTCCTCCAACAACGATTCTATACATTGAATCTGGCTTTAGATAGTTGGCTGCCACTTTTGATAATTCATCTATTGACATCTCCTCAATATTTCTTGATAATATTGTGAGGGAGTCAGATGGAAGACCTAACAGTATATTTTGCTTATACCTATCCATCTTGTCAAATACAGTGGATTGATCATTTAGAAACTTGCCAAGGATGTGTTTCTTAACGGTTTCCAGTTCTTCCTCTGTTAAAGATGCTTCAATCAATTGCTGTAATTCCGCCTCAATTTCTTTGAGTGTTTCTTCAATTTTGTCTCCTTTAATATCTGTACCAATTGAGAAGAGAGTAGAGTGTTCTTTCGCAGATATAGATGAATGAATGCCATATGTGAAACCTTTATCCTCTCTTATGTTGGTCATTAACCTGGATCCAAAGTATCCACCTAAAACATGGTTTAGAAAAAATAGCGCAGAATAATACTCTGATTGGGGGGAGATGGATACTTTGCCTACCCTAACAGCAGCCTGCATTTGGTTGCTGCTAGACACTTTTAAATAGGCAGGGTTAGATTCAGATTTAAACGGACTCGAATAAGGCGCAGCGCTAAAGGGGAATGAATCTACTTCAAGTTTCTTTAAAATCAATTCTAAATCCCCAGACCCAATATCCCCACAAATAAAGACTTCAGCTTCTGAAAAAGAGTAAGAGCTCTTATGGAAATCTTTAACATCCTGCAAGCATACCTTCTCAATTTCTTCTTCTGAGATGAACGTAGCATAGGGGTGGCCCTTCCCATAGATAGTGGTAGTGAAGTGCTCCGTTGCTATATAACTGTTCTTTTGCTTGTCTACTGTTAAGCTTTGGGCAATCCTTTTCTTAGTCAACTCAAATTCTTCTTCTGGGAAAGAGGGACTAAGGATGAGTTCAAATGCCAATGGTAACAATGCAGGTAGGTATTTGCTAAGACAATACAAAGTGACCGTTGACCTGTCAAAACCGTGGGTCACCTCTAAGGAAGCTCCGTAGAAGTCTATAAAATCTGCAATACCTTTGGCGGTGTGTGTTGCGGTACCTTCCTTTAACATTTTAGCGGTTAAAGATGCAACGGCAGCTTTAGGCTGGTACCACTTACCGGCCTTAAAAACAAATTCAACCCGCACCACGGGTTGAACAGTGTTTTGATAGACATGCACCTTGGCACCAGAGCCAGTTTGAAGTAAAGTTGGTTCAATACCCTCCACAACTGAAGGGGCATTGATGAGAGGAGGAACTAAGCGGTTTATTATCATAAATTATTCATTACCGTCTAACCGGAAATGCAGGGAGAAACGCAGTGTCTGAGATAAGGGGTTGTTTTGTTCATTAGGAATAAGATACGCGGCATCTACCCCAAATTTCTGATACCTGATGCCTAAGCCCATGGTATAGTACTTACGGCCACCTTTCATATCGCTCTCATAGAAATAACCAGCCCGAGCAGCAAACAAATCATCATACCAATACTCCAGACCAGTAGAGACAGTGATTTCCTGCAATTCTTCTTTGAAACCGTCTTCGGCATCATTAAAGGATTTGAAGATACCAGAGAACACGTTGGTGTTGTCATTAGCGGCTGCATCATCTGGTGGTGAATAGGGTACCAGCAGTTTGTTTCCGTCTACAGCCAGGGTAATTTTGTTGTAAGGGTCCAATTCCATGGTGATGGCCGTTCCTATGCGTAGGTTAGTGGGCAGAAAATCTTTCCTTCCTGCCGTGGTGTAACTTACCTTGCCGCCCACATTAGACAGGTTTCCGCCCAAAGCCAGGTTGTAGTTTCTGGCGCCAATAGTCAAATCTTTGGTATAGTAAATGCCCAGATCCACGGCTGCAGAGTTGGCAGGCTGTGATTCTACGCTTCCTTGGCCAGAGCCAGAAACGTTCACATTTCCGGCCAGGTTAGACCTAATATAACGTGCCGATACGCCCAAGCTAAGATTTTCACTAAGTCTCTGGCCATATGAAACACTGAGGCTATATTCCTTCGGGTTAAAGTAATCGGTTTGGAGACCGTTGATATCTCTGAACTGGATGTCACCTAAATCAAAATATAAAAGGGAAACCGCAATAGAAGAGTTAGGCGTGAGGCGTTTGTGACCAGATAAATAAGCCAAGTACATGTCGTTCACAATCTTCTGGAGCCAAGGCGTCACCGAAAGGGAAGCCCCTAAATCATTTTCCAGGAAACCAAGTTTAGCCGGGTTCCAGTGGGTGGAATTCACATCTGGCGTAGTAGCTACACCGGCATCACCCATGCCTGCTGCACGTGCGTCTGGGGCAACTGTTAAGATAGGAACCGCGGTGGTAATGGGTCTGTAGGTCTGGTCCCTACCATCAACAGTTTGTGCAGAAGCTGTGATACCGGTAAAGGATAGAAGAAGGATACCAAGTACAGAGGTGCGTAAGAGTGTGCCGTTCATGCGGTGGATTTAGTTATGCAATAAGTTATTTAAGTAAAACTAGTTTTTCATAGCGAGAGATGCTAGAACCGTCTTGACGAGAACGCACTTTCACCTGATAAATATATACGCCTTTGGCTAAATTATCATTGCTGTCATCTTTGCCATCCCAGGTTAAATCAGAGAAATGCGCCTGGCCATTACTAATGGTCTGCAAGGTCTTTATTAATTTACCAGATACGGTAAAAATCTGGATTTGGACGTCAAGTTCCTGACCGGGTCTGTTGTGGTCAAAGTGGAACGTTGTTTTGTTCAAAAAGGGGTTAGGAATGTTGTAGACGTGGTTGAGGGCAAGCTTTTCAGAAGAGGCCACAATGAACTCTATTTTTGCCGTGGCTGAATTGTTGTGCGTATCCCAAGCCTTAAGTTCCAGGGTGTGCGGGCCGGCCGTAAGACCTTTAAGAGGATAGCGTACCTTGCCAGACTGATAAGAGTCTACATCAGCGGTATAGAAATCATTCAAGATGAACGGCTCAGATGTTTTACCGTCTAAAATGGCGGTAATCTCATGGCCAATGCCAGCACCGGCGGTGTTGATGCCGTTGTCATCAAATAGGTGGGCTATCAAGGTAGCGTCTGCAGGAACAGTGCCGCCTGTGACAAAGGACTCATCATTCATGAACATGGTTACCTGCGGGGGCGCGTTGTCTGCCAGGGCAGAGGGATCTGCGCTGCCTACTTTGATTTCAGCCACGCCATGGCCATCAATGGTACTGTTGGAGACATACAATTGAATAAGTCCTAGCCCCAATTGGTAGTTAATGTCTTTGGGCACAACAAAAGACACTTCAAACAAGCCATTTCTCACAGAGGCCAAGCCATCATAGAGAATATTGTTCCTGACTTGCACGGGTACCCTAGAATCATATTGTTCATTGCCAAATGTCATGACCGTGCTACGTTTGTCAAACACAGTAATGTGTACTTGCCCAGTAAAATCAGAGGCAAGCTGTTGGCCATCTGTGACAGTTCCAGTCAATTCTATTTTAGACAAGGCCTTAAGGGTATCTGCAGCAGCAGATGAGAAAGGTTTGCCATTTATGGATGTGACATTCACCTTCAACTTAGGGTAAGCCAAGGTCATGGAAGGATCCCCGAGCAGCGCAAAATTGCGGTTGTTTACACCTGTAATACTTGTGTTTTTTGATTTAGTAATCAAATACCCAAGCTCAGGCATATTGCCATTAGCTTTAGGTATGAACAAGTCATTGAAAAAAGCTCTATTAAGGGCTTTGCTGCCGAAAGAATAAACCAAACGGGTAGTGATAAGGGCACCAACAGAACCACCTCCCGCATGTAAGAGGGCTACTTCTGCGCCAGACGTACGTCTGGGGTCATCATACCGCCCGAAGTCACAGGTAGCAATTAAGAGAAAATTTAACCGGTTGGGATTATTCCAGCTTTGGATCTCACTAATGGTAAGCACTTGCTCATCTGCTAGACTAACTGCGTTTCCGTGGCCAGTGTAGTTAACCACCAGTGCACCTTTTTCTACTGCTTCCCGCAGGCTCTTATTTGCTTCTGGTGCGCGCTGACCGTTAGGGACAGAAACCTGTGGAAATAGGTCAAGGTAATTTTTCTGTTGAAGGTATTCTGGGTGATTATCATGAACAAACTCCGCTAAATGTTCACCATCCTGTAAATGTTCATTTCTATCACCGTCATCAGAAAAGAATACTAATCTTTTTCGCCAGTTGCCCATGGAAGATTCACTTTCATATCGAATGATTTTGTCAATCATGACATCTGCCTCAGCTGCAGTTTTAGCAGGTAATCGCCCAATGGCAATATCTAAGTAATGGTCTGTGGAAACTGTCAAATCCAATTCAGACCATTCACCTTCAGTATCAGAAAGAAACCCAATATAATCATCTGATGAATGGGAGGTAATAGCGTTTAAGGACTCCCTTGATTCATAAATGGGAATAAAGTTGGTATTGCCCGGCAATCTTCTTTTGGGATCTACTGAGGCATCACCCAATAAGAGAAGTTTCAAAAGGTCATCGCCGCTCTTGGTGCTGCGTTGGTACAACATGCGCATGAAGTCCCTGATGGCCGTAATATCTTGCCGACCAGAAGAGAATTCTTCATAAATCTGCGGAAGCAACACTACTTCTACCTGTAAATTGGTTTTGGTGCGGCGGTGTTGGGCCAGTCGGTTAGCCTGCGCTAAAAATTCAGGAGGCGTAATAATCACCAGGTCAATATTGCCAGCCAGGCTGTGCAAATTCTGGTTGATGACTTTGCGCACAAAAACGGGAGCAGGAAAGCTATTTCCATGGAAGGCCATATACTCTTGCAATTCCTGGCTGGGGGCCGAGAAAACAGCCGAGCCGTTTGAGACACTATATTGTTGCCTGAATGGCTTCAGGGGGTTAGTGACATTCCAGATATGGGACCCAGTGGTAGTAACGCCATCTACCTGGTAGGTGCTCACAGGTTGCTGTAAGCTAGCCAAGGACCTAAAACTGGTTTGACTGCCATACAATTTCAACTGCCGGGGCGCCACCACCGTGATGTAATTCAGATAGCCTAAGGCTGAGGAGCTAATGCCAGGTCTATAGGTATAAGAAAGGGAAAGACTGTTGGCAACGGAAATAGAACTTACCGGAACAGCCAGCGGCAGAACATGATCTATGCCGGCCGAATGGTATTGACCAGTACCTCTGCCACCCACGCTGTGCGTGGCAATGTCTCTGCTGTTCAACTTCACCAGAAAAGATGATGCCTCTGGGGAGTTGGCCATCACCGCCGAGGTGATTTTAACAGTACCCGTAGGCAATAAATCTGAAACATTGAAGGTGAACGAACGCTCCAAACCAAAGGCGTTGAATTCCTCCCCGTACCACTCACGGCCAGAGTGCTGCATGTTCTTGAGGTCCTGCTCATGGTGGAAACGCTCCTCAAAGCTGGAAACGGTTGGGTAAATGCCCGCTACTGAGGCTTGTTCTGTCACCCGCAAGCCAGGCGTAGACCCAACCGTTAGAAAGTAATACGTGGTGTCACTGTACAGATTGGTGTTGTGCTTGAAAGGAACATTGGCCGTTGGGTTGGCCGTCCAGGTATGGGGGCCTTGGGCGTAGAACAAGATGTAGTCATTGGCGTCAAAAGTGCCGTCTTGTTCGCCTTCCACCCAAATGGCGTTCTCTGTTAAATCATCTGGCCTGGGAATGTTGTTAGGCTGGGGCAGCATGCCACCGCCGTTGCCGTAAATCTTGATGTTTTTAGGATTAACTGACCCTAGATTCACACCCATGGCACCCAACAAGCCGCGGTCAATCTTGAAAATGCCCGTGGCCGGCACACCAATTTTATACCAATCACCGGTGCGCAGCACAGAGTTAGTGGTGAAGGATCTCCTATTATTACTGTTGCTAGTTGCTGCGCGGGCAGCTTTGTTGCCGGTTCTATACCGGTAGCTGAATTTAACCAGGCGCTCCAGGGCACCCGTCTGCGGATTCAACCTAAACGGCTGGAAATATACCTGGGAAATGGGCACACGGTTGGCCTCACCGGAAGAAATGATGGGGACGATTTCCGTTTTTTGGCTCTGTTTTGGAAATGAGCGCGATTCTGCGTCTGTGAGCGGGGCAAACTCCGTTTGGGTAAACTCAAAGGAACCCACTTCTACCCCCTGAAACACCAGCAGGTAATAAGGTACATCTTCCTGGCCCAGGTAAGAGGCCTCCTCAAACGTGGGTACCACAGCCGTGCGGCTAGCACCCGGGCTGGTGGCCGGCCCCGCGACAGTGCGCCATTGAATGGTACGTGAGCCTTCAGACTGGGCCCAAGCAGCGGTCGCCGTTGCGCAGAGGGCAAACGCCACTAAAATTTTTCTGAACAGATGCATGTAGGTGGGGTAAAGGTATTCACTCCGCAACACAGCTAGGCGCCGGTAGGTTCAGCCAAGCCCATGACCAGGCCGAACTTACCCAGGCCGGTTAACTAATTAGCTGTGAGACGGTACGTGAAAGATTCCATAATCATGTTTGCCAAAAGCTTTTTACACGCCTCCTCCACTTTCTGGGCAGCGGCAGCTTCGTTCTCCGCTTCCAGGAGTAAACGTATGTGTTTGCCAATTCGTACATCGGCAACTTGCTGTAAGCCTAAATGTTCAAGACCAAGCATCACGGCTTTTCCTTGGGGGTCTAACAGCTCAGCGTGGGGCATGATGTCAATTTCGGCGGTGAATTTCATAGGGTAGAAGGTTTTAAAAACGAAAGAAGGATATACAATACAATAATGACCGGTATGGCGGTCACATTCAAGAGCGCCAGCAAGGCCACCGACAGGCCTAGAAAAATAAACCTGATCTGGTTTCCCTGCCATTTAAAACTCTTGAACTTAAGCGCGAACAGCGGCAGCTCGGCCACCAGCAAATAAGAAAATACCACGGTAATTACCAGTAACACAAACGGGTTCAAAATGTACGGGGCAAGCCCGAAGGTGTCATTGGCCAGAATCAAGGGCATGGAAATCACAAACAGCGTGTTGGCCGGCGTGGGCACCCCAATAAAAGACGTGGTCTGGCGCGTATCAATGTTGAACTTGGCCAACCGCAACGCAGAGAAAATGGTCATCAAAAAGCCCATGAAAGGCAGCACAATGGCCGTGGTTGGTCCAAAGTCAGACAGTTCCACGCTGCGCGAAAGCAAATGGAACATCATCACGCCGGGCACCACGCCAAAAGAAACCATGTCGGCGAGGGAGTCCAGTTGCTTGCCAATCTCAGAGTAGGCGTGGAGCACGCGGGCCACCATGCCGTCCATAAAATCAAGGATAGCCGCCAGAATAACCAGATAAGCCGCGTTCACCAACTCCTGCTGGAACACATAGTAAATGGCAATGCAGCCGCAGAGCAGGTTCAGGCAGGTGATAAAATTGGGGATGTGTCTTTTCATAAAGCTGTAAAGCCGTTTTCGGGCTCATTTCCGGAAATCAGGCCAAAAACGGGTTGCTGGTTTTTTCTTCGCCAATGGTGGTGCTGGGGCCGTGGCCAGGATAGACGGTCACATCCTCGGGCAAGGTGAACAATTTCGTCCTGATGCTTTCCAAGAGCGTCTCAAAATTTCCGCCGGGCAAATCTGTGCGGCCAATGCTGCGCTGGAACAAGACATCGCCGCCAATCACGGTTTTAGAAGCCAGGTGATAAAAGACCACGTGGCCGGGCGCATGGCCGGGTGTGAACAAAACCTCCAGTTCTGTGTTCCCAAAGGTCACGTTCTCGCCTTCCTTCAGGAATTTCTCGGGCAATTGCTCCTGGTACTGCGGAAACCCGTAAGCCGCCGAATACGTGGGCACCGACCGCAGCACCGCCAAATCGTCTTCATGAATTTCCAGGGGAACGCCAAAGGTATCGGCTACAAACTTATTGCCCAGCACGTGGTCAATGTGGCAATGCGTGTTGAGCAGGCGCGCCACGGTCAGGCCTTTGGCTTCTATAAACGCCTGCAGTTCTTGTTCTTCCTGTTTGTTGGAGCAGCCCGGGTCAATGACCACGCATTGCTGGGAGTCATCATACAGAACGTAGGTATTTTCCTGAAACGGGTTGAACGTGAAGCTTTCAATGTGCAGACCAACAGACGCCATAAACGGTAAGGTGTGAATTTGATGGCTCTAAGTTACAGAATTCAATGGCACAAGCCGTACCTTACAGCATGATTTATGATTACTTGGTAGTGGGCCACGGCCTGGCCGGTGCGATTTTGGCCTCTAAACTGGAAATGAGCGGTAAAACGTTTAGGGTCTTTGACGTGGCCAAAGCCAACGCCGCTTCCCGTGTGGCCGCCGGCTTGATCAATCCCGTGGCCGGAAAACGCTTCGCCAAAAGCTGGCGCGTGGATGAGTTCCTGCCTGCTGCCGCCGCGTTCTACCAAACCATGGAAGCCCATTACCAGACGCCGTTTTTCCACCAGAAACCCATTCTCAAACTCTTTTCCACGCCTGAGGAGCAGAACAACTGGATGGGCAAAAGCACCGATGCTTCCTGGCAAGACTACATTGAAACCACGCACCTGCAACTGCCGCCCTCAGAAGACATTTACCAGGAACTGGGCGGTTTGTTGATCCAGAAAGGCGGCTACGTGGCGCTTAAAGATTTTCTGAAATGCCGCGAACAGGAGCTTTTTAGTAAAGGTTTGTTGCAGACAGAAGCCTTTGATGTCAACCAATTGGAGCTCTTGCCAGACGGCGTGCGCTATGGGGAATCTGAGGCTAAAAAAATAATTTTCTGTGAGGGAGCCGCCGGGGCAGAAAATCCGTACTTCCACTGGTTACCGTTTTCCCTGAACAAAGGCGAGATTTTAGACATAAAAGTGCCCAATTTTGAGGCGTCATATATCTATAATAAAGCTGTTTACGTTGTGCCATTAGGGCAAAACCACTACCGGGTGGGGGCTACGTACAATTGGCGCGAGGTGAACGAGGAAACCACGCCCCAGGCCCGGGAAGAACTGACCGCCAAATTGCAGGACATTGTCAGGAAACCCGTGCAGGTCACGGCCCAGTATGTGGGCATTAGGCCGGCCGTGCGGGACCGCAAACCGCTGGTTGGTCTGCACCCAGAACTGCCGCAGGTGGCCATTTTCAACGGCATGGGCTCTAAAGGCGTCTTGATGGCGCCCTTGCTGGCAGAGCAGTTTCTGGCAGCGTTAGAAGGCAAGACTGCCCTTTGGCCCGAGGTGAACATTGCCCGCTATTTTTCATTATATTTAGCATCTAGGTAAACACAGATGAGTACATCTTCTACCCGTTTCATACTTCTGTATCGGTTTCTGTTCCTGCTGTTTCTGGCCGGGCTGCCAACCCTGTCTTTTGGCCAGATCACGGCGCCAGATGATTTTGGGCAGAACCGCATCCAGTACAAGCGTTTTGTCTGGCAGTATTACAGCACGCAGAACTTCAACGTCTACTACTCCCAGGGCGGGCAGGAATTGGCCCGGAACACCGCGGAGCACGCAGAGAAAGAACTTAAGAGAATCACCACGCTTATTGGCTATTACCCTTATGCCAAAATCACGCTGATCATCTACAACTCGGTCTCAGATTTAAAGCAGAGCAACGTGGGCCTCATTGATGACCCGTACAAAGGCGGCAATGATGTGTTGTTTGTGAAAAGCAAGATTGAGTTGCCCTTTGAAGGTTCACAGTCTGAGTTCAAGCGCCAGATGACCTACCGCATCTCAGAACTGCTGCTCTCAGACATGATGTACGGCGGAAGCCTGAAGGAAGTGATCCAGAGCAACTACCTGCTGCGTTTGCCAGATTGGTTTGTGTCGGGCGCCGCTGCTTATATTTCCGAAGGCTGGAGCGTGGAGATGGACAACTTTGTTCGCGACATGATCCAGAAAACCGGCGGAAAGCGGTCAGACCCCATGTTTGCGCGCAACCAGCGGCTTACGGGCCAGGCCATCTGGGCGTACATTGCCGAGCGGCACGGGCCCAGCGCCATCCAGAACATCCTCAACCTCACCCGCATTACCCGTGACATTGAGATTGGCATTGCCAGCAGCCTCAACATGCCCTACAAACGATTCATGCGCGACTGGTTTGCGTATTACGTGCAGGCCAATACCTTCGCTGAGGCAGAATTGCCCGCCCCAGACAAAGACAGCAAACTCCGCAAAGTCAACGCCCGCAACTACCTGTTCTCTGAGCCGGTGTTCAGCCCAAGCGGGCAGCAGTTGGCCTATGTGATGTATGACCGCGGCAGCTACAAAGTGATTGTGCGCAATCTGGCCAAGAACAGCCAGAAGATTATTTATAGAGGCGGCTTCAAGATGCCCAACCAGGCCATGGACCGCACGGTGCCGTTGCTGGCCTGGCGCTCAGAAAACGTGCTGGGAATCTCAGATTACCGAAGAGGCAAACTGCAGTTACGCCAGCACGCCGCCAACCGCCGGTATATTCCCGCCGTGGAATCTGTGAAGCGCCTGCTGGGCAAAGCGCCCGGCGTCATTTCACTGGGCACGTACAGCCAGGTAACCGGATTTGACTATTCAGACGATGGGCAGCAAATGGTGTTGAGCGCCGTGAAGGGGGGGCAGAGTGATCTGTTCCTGTACCGCGGCGCGCGCCTGGCCCGCCAGCTGACCAATGACATCTATGATGACCTGGAGCCTATCTTCTTGCCGGGCTCTGACAAAGTACTGTTCAGTTCTAACCGCGTGCCAGATTCTTTGCAGGCTGCCAAAGCTTCGTTCACCCATGTGGTCAACAACTTTGACGTGTTTCTGTATGACCCGGCCAATGCGCAGAGCCGTTTCTGGCAACTGACTTCCTCGCCGTCAAATGAAAGCAAACCCATTGGCCTGTCAGGAGATGAAATAGTGTATGTGGGCGAAGAATCTGGCATACGGGCTTTGTACCGGCAGAACATTAAGACCGGGGCGGTGGCCAAGGTGACCAATTTCCGGCAGAACATAAAAGCTTTTGACTACCACGCAGGTACGGGCAATCTGGCCTTTATATCCATTGACAAAGCCAAGGAATACCCATACCTGTATAATGGCTTCGCGATGGCCCCTGCGGGCGTGGCCAATTTCAAGACCAAACGCCAGCAAGTGCTGGAAGGGCATTTGCTGCGCCGCATTCAGCAAGACAGCGTGCGGGCAGTGACGGCCTTGGCTCAAAAAGCCCGGGCAGATTCCCTGGCCGCGTTGCAGCCTTCACAGCTGGCAGGCCAAGGCACAGATTCCACGGTGGTGAAGTCAACGGTAGTGGCACCCAAACCCAAGACGGTCATTGCCATGGCCACGCCAGACTCCGTGGGGCTGCTGCGGCCCCGGCCCTATGATTTGCGCTTTGGCGTGAATAACTTGATTTCATCTGTATACGCAGATCCGTTGCTGGGCTTTGGGTTGGTGATGGAGGTGGGCATGGCCGATCTGTTTGAGGATTACCGCATACGGGGCGGGGTGTTCGCGCTCACAGACCTGAAAACCACCAATTTCTACGTGGAGTACGCCAACCTCAAGAACCGCTATGACTACCGCGTGGGCTACCAGAAACAGAGCATCTTCTTCCTGGACAGCGTGTCGGTGCGCAGAATGGGCAAGCATGAGATTCTGCCGGTGTTCAGTTATCCGTTGACCAATGCCTGGAGCGTACGCGTGCTGCCGCGCTTTTCCAACATCAGGTACACCTTCATTGAAAACTTCTCCACCCCAGACATTGTCATGGACTTTGCCGGCATTGGCGGCGAACTGGTGTTTGACAACTCGGTGGTGACAGGCATGAACATGCGCGAGGGAACGCGTATGAAAGTGGGCATCACGCGCATGTACGGGATTGGCGCCAAGGAAAACGGGTTCGGGAAATTCTACATTGACCTGCGGCATTACCAGAAAATACACAAAGAGTTTATCTGGGCCAACCGCGTGAGCTACAGCCAATCCTTCGGGCCGGCGCCTAAGAAACACTTGCTGGGTGGGGTAGACAACTGGCTGAACGCCGAACAGGATTACATCAAGCCTTTCAATTCGCCCGCCGATGTGCTGTACCTGGAGTTTGCCACGCCGTTGCGCGGGTTCAACTACAACGCCCGCAACGGGTACCGGTATGTGCTCTGGAATTCTGAGCTGCGCCTGCCCTTGTTCCAGTATCTGTTTGAAGGCCCCATCAACTCGGGCTTCTTCCGGAATCTACAGATGGTGGGCTTCTTTGACGCCGGTACCGCCTATGACAAAGGCAACCCGTTCTCCGAGGACAACTCTGTGAACACCCAACCGGTGCCGCAGCCGCCGTTTGAGGTGGTGGTCCGCAACTTCCGCAACCCGTTCATGTATGGCTACGGCTGGGGCGTGCGCACCACATTGCTGGGCGTGTACGGCCGCTTTGACATGGCCTGGGGCGAGAAAGACCTCAGAAAGGAAGGCCCCAAGTTCTACTTCTCCATGGGCTACGATTTCTAATTTAAAATTTAGTTGATTCCTGTTTTCGGCTTCATTTTCAGAAATGAGCCCGAAAACGCAAAAGCAGAAGCGCCGCTGTCATAAGATAGCGGCGCTTCTGCTTTTATAATGTCACCTAATTGGGTAGAAACGATGATGTTGCCAATGTAGAGACGTACTACCTTGCGTCTTGGTCCTATGAAACAGAAGTGTTGGAATGCGTGAGAGACGCAAGGTAGTACGTCTCTACAACCAAATCTTTCAACCCATCTCCATTTACTCTAGAGCCTGAAAAAATCCTCAAACTTTCCGTTTTCGGGCTCATTTCCAGAAATGAGCCCGAAAACGGAAATCGGGCGCAGCCTTTTCCTTGGAAAGAAAGAAGGCTGCGCCCGATTTTTATAGAGAAAGCTACTTTCTGAGATTACGCCTGTACCGTCTGGAGCAAGGCCTCAAACATGCGGCGGCCGTCTGTGTTGCCCAGTTCTGGGTCCACGGCGCGCTCCGGGTGCGGCATCATGCCAAATACGTTCTTGTTTTTGTTGGCCACGCCGGCAATGTTGAGAAGGCTGCCGTTGCAATTGCTTTGGTCATCTACCTGGCCTTGGCTGTTGCAGTACCGGAACATGATCTGGCCGTTGTCTTCCAGGCTTTTGATTGTGTCAGCGTCGGCGTAGAAACGTCCTTCGCCGTGCGCAATCGGAATTTTGTAGGGTTTGCCGGGCTCCAGCAGGGCTGTGGGCAGCAAATCTGTGTTCTCAGGCGTGATGTACACGTTCTGGCAGATGAATTTTTGGGTGGTGTTCCGGAGCAGGGCACCGGGCAACAGACCGGCCTCGGTGAGAATCTGGAAACCGTTGCAGATGCCCCACACGTAACCGCCGCTGTTGGCAAACTTCACCACTTCCTGCATAATAGGCGAGAAGCGCGCAATGGCCCCAGACCGCAGGTAATCACCATAAGAGAAACCGCCAGGCAGCACTATGAAATCACAGTTCTGCAGGTCATGGTCTTTGTGCCAAAGCCGCACCACTTCTTGCTGGGTGGTGTGCTGCAGGGCATCAATAACATCTTGGTCACAGTTGGACCCCGGGAAAACGACTACGCCAAATTTCATAGCCCAAAGATAGACAAAAACCCTTTTGGTGCTACCTAATTCCACCTTGCAAAGAACAGCGCCGCAGAGTGGGGCTTTTTTCTTAATTTTACGTTTTGTAATTCCCTTCTACCCATGTTATTATCCATGACCGGTTTTGGGTCTGCGAAAGTAGACACAGAAACTTCCGCCATCAGCATTGAACTGAAATCATTGAACTCCAAATCTATGGACCTGAGTTTGCGCATGCCGCGCAGCCTCTCAGACAAGGAACTGGAGATCAGGAACATGATTACCCGCAGCCTGGTGCGCGGCAAAGTGAACCTTACCATTGAGGTAGGCCGAAACAAAACCTCGGGCACCCGCAGCCGCATCAACGTGGAATTGCTCAACGCTTATTACAAAGACCTGCAAGACGCCGCCTTCAACCTGGGCGCCAACTCGCCAGATCTGTTCCGGCTGGCGCTGCACATGCCAGAAGTGCTGCAGACCGAAAGCACCGATGACAGAACCGAAGACGTGACCTGGGAACAGGTAGGCCCACTTTTGCAGGAGGCCATTGACAACTTCAACACGTTCAGGGCAGATGAAGGCAAGGCCTTGACCACAGAGATTATCTCGTACATTGACCGCATCAGAATTCTGCTGGCCGAAGTGGACAAGCATGACCCGGCCCGGGTGGAGCACATCAGGCAGCGCATACAGGGGCATTTGCAGGAAATCAGCAGCTCAGAGACGTTCAACCAGAACCGCTTTGAGCAGGAGATGATCTACTTTATTGAAAAGCTGGACATTGCCGAGGAAAAAGTTCGTCTGGTGAACCACCTGCACTATTTCACAGAAACCGTGTACCTGCCTGAACCAACCGGCAAGAAGCTGGGTTTTATAGCGCAAGAGATTGGCCGCGAGATCAATACCATCGGGTCCAAAGCCAATGATGCCACCATTCAGCGGTTGGTGGTGGAGATGAAAGAAGAGCTGGAGAAAATCAAAGAGCAGCTCAACAACATTCTGTAACCCACGCCGGTCAATCTATGTCCTTTTACCTTTACCCTTTAGAAGTACCTTCATGTTTCGTCAAGTAATAGCCGTTTTGTTGCTGATAGGCCTGAGCGCGTTTTCAAGTTTTGCGCAGGAGCGTTGCGGCACCATGGCGCAGGTAAAACAGCTGGAAAAGCAGCGCCCCAACTTGCGGCGGCAGTTGCAGGAGCAGGCCCGCCTAGCCCAGCGCCGTGACGTGAAAGACCTTTCCCAGGCCAAAACGTTGTCGTCGGTGGTTACCATTTCAGTGGTGGTGCATGTGCTGTACAATACCTCTGGCCAAAACATTTCAGACGCCCAGATTCAGTCACAGATTGCAGTGCTTAACAAAGACTTCCGGAGAGCCAACACAGACGCCGGCAACACCCCGGCCATGTTCAGCGGCCTGGCCGCCGATGCCGAGATAGAGTTCTGCCTGGCCCAGCGCACCCCGGAAGGCGCGCCCACCAACGGCATTACCCGCACCCAGACCAACAAGGCAGATTTTGCCTTTGGGGAGCAGATGAAATTCAATTCCAGCGGTGGTAAAAATGCCTGGGACACCAAACAATACCTCAACATCTGGGTAGTGAAATTCAATGCAGACGAAGAATTGCTGGGTTTCGCGCAGTTCCCAAATTCCGGTCCCGCCACTACAGACGGCGTAGTGATTGACTACCGCTACTTCGGGACGCAGAACACCGTGCGCCCGTACAACCTGGGACGTACCACCACCCACGAAGTTGGTCACTGGCTCAACCTGTTCCATATCTGGGGCGATGACGAGTGCGGCGATGACCAGGTAGAGGACACGCCCACCCAGGAAGCCGAGAACACGGGTTGCCCCACGTTCCCCAGCGCCAGCTGCTCCAACTCCGGTGACATGTTCATGAACTACATGGACTACACCAATGATGCCTGCATGAACCTGTTCACCAAGGGCCAGAAAAATGTGATGCAAGGCGCCATTAGCAGATGGCGGCCGGGTTTGCTCACCTCCAAAGGTTGCCAACCCATACAGGTACCGGCGCTTGATGCCGCGTTGGTAGAAATAGAAACGGCCTCCAAAGTTTTCTGCACCAGCGCGTTTACGCCCACCCTGCAACTCCGCAACCGTGGTTCACAAGCCTTGACCACTGCCCAGATTCAGTTCAAGATTGACAACGGGCCGGCCCAAACCTATACCTGGACCGGGAACCTTCCTTCTTTCCAGGGAATTAACCTTACTTTGCCAGAACAGAATGTAGCCGCGGGAACCCATGCCGTGACGTTTTCCATTGTGAGCAGAAACAACAGCGCCACAGACGGTGATGCCACCAATGACGCGCTTACGTTCTCGTTCCAGTCACAGGGCGTTGGCTTGCCGCTGGTTGAAGGCTTTGAAGGAAACGTGTTCCCGCCGGCGGGCTGGCAGGTGAACAACCCAGATTTCAGCATTACCTGGCAAAAAACCAACCGGGCGGCTAAGTCGGGCACGTTCTCGGCGGTTATGGACAACCTGAACTATGAAGACACCGGCCAAGCCGATGAACTGGTTTTGCCTCCATTGGACCTGACCTCGCAAACTTCGCCTAAACTCACGTTCCAGATGGCGTATTCTTTGTACTCCGCCACGGGGTATTCAGACACGCTGGAAGTGTTGGTGTCCACAGACTGCGGCGCTACGTACCAGCAGGTGTATAAAAAGGCCGGAAGAGATTTGGTGACGGTTTCGCCTATTTACCGCGAAATTGAGTTTGTGCCCACCAACGGCCAATGGCGCCAGGAAACTATTGACTTGAGCCAGTTTGCCAGTTCGGCCACGGCCAGAATCAAATTCCGCCACGTCACAGACTTTGAGAACAACCTGTACCTAGACGATGTGAAAGTAGAGGGCCAGCCGCTCAGCGCCCAGGAAGAAAGTGCCCAGCGCGCCGTGCAGGTGGCCCCTAATCCAACCACAGGCAACATTCAAATAGAGTCACCCGAAGCGGCCGTGAAAAGCATTCAGGTCTTTGACGCCGTGGGCAAAGTAGTGCAGGAACTTACGCCAGCGAACAGAGTCGCAGGTCAGCCCATCACGTTGTCTTTGCAAAACCAGGCCAACGGACTGTACCTGGTGCGCGTGCAGACAGACAAAGGCGTGGTCATCAGAAGAATTGTCCTGGCCAAATAGATTGTAGACCTCAGATTTCACCCAAAAGAAAAGGCGACTTGATCATTCAGGTCGCCTTCTCTTTTTTAGCGCATTTGCATTTCCCGTTTTCGGGCTCGTTTTCAGAAATGAGCCCGAAAACGGGATTTTTATTTCAGCCGAATTGAGATTGAAAGAAAAGAAATCTTTGCCTTGAACTTGCGAAGAGGTGGACCTAACTACATACTCTTTCCCGCATCAGACCATTCAACCCCTTATCATTCTCCTTTGTCATCCTGGAAGGATCTTGGTGGCGAACTAGACAAGCTGATACTAAACATATCTTGTTTAAGGTGTGGCACGACCAAAAAATGCGCTTGGTTAAAGTTTTGTGGCCCAACACATCACAAATAAATCGCTTTTACAACGCTGCAATAAAGGCCTTGATCAGGGCAAACACCTGCGGGAATTTGGTCAGGGGCAAGGTTTCGGCTTTGTCATTAGGGTGGTGGTACTCGGTGGTGGTGCCGCCCAGCGTGTAAAAGAAAAATGAAGGCACGCCTTGCTCGGTGAAATAGTAATGGTCTGAGTTGGCCGCTTTTCCCCGACTTTTAATCTGCGGTAAAAACTGGTGCTGTCGGTTGAGCTGTTGTAAGAGGGAAAACTGCTTTGGAAAAACAGAACCGTTCACGGCCATCATGCCTTCTTCGCCGGTGCTCATTAAGTCCAGGTTCAGCAGGAATTTAATCTTGGCCAGCGGGAACAGCGGGTTCTCTGTGTAGAATTTGGAGCCCAGCAAACCGGCTTCTTCGGCGGCGAAGGCCATAAACGCGATGGAATAGTCTGGTGTGTTCTGCGGCTGCGCGTACCAATGGGCCAGTTCCAGCAGAAAAGCCGTGCCGCTGGCGTTGTCATGGGCGCCCGGGAACATGAGGGTTTTGCCTTGGCGGCCCAGGTGGTCATAATGCGCCGTGATCACCACAAACGAGTCTGGTTGCAGCTTGCCGGGGATAAAGCCAATGAGATTCTGGCTTTTGTAGGCTTGTTCCAGGCGGGCATCCACGGCAAATTTCACTTTCTTGGCGTGGGCGGGCCAGCTTTTCTCCAGCACTTCCAGCACCGGGAACGGCAATTGCTCAGTGCGCACCGTGGCCATCACCTTGGCGCCGGGTTGCAGCACCACTACCGCCTTCACCGTGGCCAGCTGAGCCCGGAAAGGCTCAGGCAATGACAACAGATTTTGGAAATGCCGCTGCCGCACCACCAGCACCGTGTTCCTGAGTTTGGTGGCCAAAAAGTTTTGGGCGGCATCTACGTCTAGCAGCAAAGTGGTGTCTAACTGGTACACGCGCCCGTCACCGGCACCTGCGCCCGTGGCGCCGTGGGCAATGAAATCTACGCCGGGCTGCAGTGTTTGGCCGTTCACTTCCAGGAGCAGGCGGTTATCCAGAATGTTGATGGGAAGCGTGAAGTTCTGCCGAAACCCAGCCGTAAAAGATTGTAGCCCCATGCTTGCGTACCTTTGTTCCAGGTAATTGGCGGCCAAGCTGTCGCCTTTGAACGCGTAGCCGCGGCCGTGCATTTCTTCAGAAGCCAACGCCGCAATGGTCTTCCGGACGCGGGCCATATCTTGACTCAGGGCTGTGAAACCAGAAAGCAACAGAAGAAAGCAACACAAAAATCTCAGCCGCATAGGATAATGAAAGAAGTGGAGAGGATGGGAAAAATGCGTTTTCGGCCTCATTTTCAGAAATGAGCCTAAAAACGGCGCACCACCGCAAACCAGAGCACCAGCCCCAGAAGGCAGCCCACGGTGTTACTGATGGCATCGCCTATGTCTGCAGACCGGCCGTAGCCCATGGAGCCCTGCAGCACTTCTACCAGGCCTCCAAACAGCACCACCAGCAGAAACGCCACCGTGAAAGAAAGAGAAGTCAGGTTGCGGTCTTTGCGCAAGGCATACAGCGCCAGCAAAAGTTGGCCCCCGAAGAGCACAGCATGGACCAGGGAATCAAAGGTGAGGAGTTCCCATTGCGGGGCGGAAGGTAACGCCTGGGCAGGCAGCAGCGTCCCGATCAGGATCAGTACTGCCCACCCCAGCGCCGGTGCATAGGTTAAAAAACGCACCAAATGAACTTAAGCGCCTACCAGTTCGCGGTATGCGGCAGCCGTCATGAGCTCGGCTACTTCGCTTTCATTGTCTACTGACATTCTGATCATCCAGCCATCGCCGTAAGGGTCAGAGTTCACCAGTTCTGGGTTGCCATCCAGTTTTTCGTTGATTTCCAGTACAGTGCCGGTCACGGGGCAGAACAGGTCAGACACGGTTTTCACGGCCTCCACGGTACCAAACACTTCGTCTTTGGCCACGGTTTTGTCCAGCGTGTCAATGTCCACGTACACAATATCGCCCAGTTCGCGCTGCGCGAATTCTGTGATGCCTACAAAAGCCTCATTGCCTTCAATGCGTACCCACTCATGGTCTTTGGTGTATTTCAGTTCTTCTGGGAAGTTCATAGTTTGTGTTTTAGTTGTTGTTCAAAATTACATTCTTTTTTTGATGTGGCAGACGCCGCGCCTCGCAAATTTACGAAGCTGGTGCCGTGGTCGTTTTCCTGTTTTCGGGCTCATTTCCGGAAATGAAGCCGAAAACGGGAATTTTTAGCCTAGGCCACGGCCTTTCCTTTCATTCACCTTCCATCGGCTTGGCCGGAACAGAGTTCCTCTTTATTCATTCAATGTTTGCAGCCACCCTTCGGAAGACTACAAACAGCGGGGTTAATCATACATGATAAGATGGTTTGCTATTTTCCATTCAGAGTCATTCTTTGTGAGGCGCATATTTAGGAGGATATTTTGGGGCATGACTTCAATTTGGACTCTGACAGCTTGGGGATTTTCCCTAGCCATAGTAAAATCTCCTAAGACAATGTATTGCTTTACAAGGCCTGCACCGACACGATTGACGAAACGGACTTTGTATTCTTCCCTTTTCAAATCAAAGCCACTCTTAATAGAAAGCAGTTCATTGGTTTGTATATAAACTCTTTTTGAGAAGTATATACTATCAAATTGCACGCTGTTTATTACAACATTCAGTATTTTCTGTTTTTCAGTAGTATAATCTTGGCAATAAGATTTTCTTCCCCCAAAAAATAGTATCAATAGAATAAGGAGTGTTTTGACTTTTTTAGACATAGTTATGACTCCCCATGCTTGAAATCTTTTAAACGCTGGTTCAATATTTCCCTGTTTTCGGGCTCATTTCTGAAAATGAGCCCGAAAACAGGAAATTCTTAGTCAGACAGACTGAACCGTATCTGCACGCCGCCCTCGGTCACGGTGTTCCGGAAGGAGTTGGCCACCTTGGGTTCATTGATGTTCTGCGTGAAATAGAGTTGCACGTTCAGGCGCTGGCTCACCACATAGTCAATGGTGGGTCTGAGCTGCATCTGCAGGCTGCCGGCGGTGGTGAGGTTGTTCTGGTATTCCACGCCGTTGTTGTCTACGGCAATGGTGCGCTGCACGGTCTCATTGTCTCTAATGGTCAGGTCCAGGCGCATGGTGAGTTCATTCTGCAGGGTCTTGCGCTCGCCGCCAATTCTGAACGGCACCTTAAAGTTGGTGGTAGTGTAGCCTAAGCCGACCACAATGTCCTTCACGCCGTTTTCGGTTACTTGGGCGTTGGTCATGTTCAGCAAGAGATTGCGTTGGGTTTTGTATTCCAGACGGCCGGTGATCTGGCCTTTGGTTCTGAAGTTCACCCCAATCAGCGGCGACATGCTCTCGGTGATGGCTACCTGGTTTACAATGTAATATGGAATGATTTCGCCCTGCTGGTTGGTGATGTCTGGGAAGCCTGACGGTTCAAAGTTATATTCCAGGGACGTGCTGAAGTTGGCCACCGCCAGGTTGGACTGGTAGGCGTGGTTCAGGGTAAACGAGCTGAAATATTTCTGGAACAGCGGCAACGATGACAGACCGTTGTACACAATGTTCCAGTTGGGCAGCGGCACGGCGTCAAACGGTTTGGCGGGTTTGGCTTCGTAGCCTTCCACGCCTTTGCCCTGGTACGCGCGTATGAACGCCGGAATCAAGACATCCTGCGAGTTCATGGCATACACGCCGGGGCCGTTGTTGGCTGCGTTCAACTGGCTGGCAATGGCCGAACGGTTTCTGATGAAGGTCTCAAACGCCGCCGACTGATTTCCTGCCTTGGACTCAAACATGGTCTGCACCGTAATGAACGACACGCGGTACGCGCCCGTAGTGAACGGATTCTGGCGTTTCACCACCAAATCCTCGGTGTCACGGCGGTAAAACACTTCCTCAATCTCAGACTTGTTCATGGCCGCGTCTAAGGTGATGATGAAGTTTCTGAACGGTTCTATGGTGGCTCTGGCGGTTAAATTGATGGAGTTCAGGGCGCTCAACGGCGTGTTCAGGTACTGGCTGCTGTCGGTGTACCAGCCTTCATTGTTAGCCCTTTCATACAATTCATTCAACGGATATTGTTTCCCCAGCACAAAGCCCATGCCTGGCGCGCCAAACCCGTCTGCCAAGCCAAAGTTCTGCGCCGTTGGCAAGAAGCCTGGCAATAACGTGCCTTCGGTCTGGGCGAACGTGAAATTGACGGACCTCGCTGACATTAAGGTGCGCAACACGGCTTTGAGGGCTTTGTTCTCGCGTTTCTGGGTAGAGTCTGCGGCAGCTGCACCGGGAGTTCCGGAGGCAAGTCTTCCGTTCTGCGCCTGTTTTACGCTGGGTTGCGGCGTGGCATCATTCACGGCTTTCAGAATCTTGACTTTGTTGTACAAGCGCACTAAATCTACTTTTCCGCTGAGGCTCTTTTCGGTCTTGTTTTCAATGGTGTTCCCCAGTTGCAGCGTGTCATTGTTGCTCAAGGCCGTAGACGCCGAGGTCCAGGTGAAGCCAGCCTCGTACCGGGCATCCGCAGAAAGCCAGTCAGTGAGCGGGAATTTGTCCAGCGGCAAGCGGTAGGTGAGGGCAACCAGTTGGTTGAAGTTGGTATTTCTTCCGAAGCGCTGCAGGTTGTGCCAGATCTGCTTGTTTTTCCAGCGAAGCGAGTCCACATCACCGTTAATGCGGCCGTCCGGCTCGTCAATGACTGAGCGGTTGGTGGCGGTGTAGTCCAAGGACAAACTCTTGGTCAAATCCCACTTCACATCATAAATACGGTTGAAGAAGAACGATTTCTGGAACGTTGGCCGGTAGCCCGCGGTGTCTGGCAAACTGTACGGCGATGTGCGGCCCTGCATAAACGTTTCATTGTACCGGCGGTCCAAATCGGCGCGCACGGCAATACGGGCCGGCATCAACGTAAAGTTGAACTCTTTTAACCAGCGCAGGTACGGTGACTGCGCAATTTTGGCCTCAGAGAACGGTTGGTAGCTCTTGGGCGTGTTGTTAAACGTGTAGGCAATGCCGCCCGTGTAGGACTTGGTGTAGTTTCGGTCTGTCTGAATATCTGTGTGCAAGACCTCTGTGTAGGCATAAGACACCGAGAGGTTCTCTATGTCATAGATGCGACTCTTAGCCTCGGGGTCTGTTTTTTCCTTGCGTACGTTGAGTAAGTTAATGCTCTTGGTAGTGGTCTGGCTGACTATTTCCTGCCTATAGGCCTCGCGTTCCCCCTCGTTCTCAAATTTCTGTAAGGAGAGGTCCATTTCGGTGTCTCGGTCCAGCGGGTCATAGCGCGGTTCTACCACTGTTTTGCCGTACTGCACAGACAACGGCACTACCAGGCCCAAAGACTTAGGCAAGAGTTTCTCAGCGGCAATGTTGGCCGTGATGTCAAACTGACCAGTATTTTCCCGAGCCCGTTGCGCGGCGCGCTGCTGAATGCCGCCAAAGCCTACGGTGGTATAGCTACCGGTTGCGGTCAGGTTGGCAAAGTCTGCGAGTTTTACGTTGGCACGTGCGGTGGCAGCCCAACCAGCGGTGCGGTCAAAGTCAGACACGCGCAATTCATTCACCCAGATACACACTGACTGCGAGGACCGGTCAGCGGTGGCTGGGTTCTGCAAACCAATCATGATGCTCTGCACTTCACTGAAATCTGGATTTCCCATCACACTGATGATTTTGCCATCTACGGTTTCAGAGAACAAAGTATTCAAAGGATGATTGGCCCGGTTCCGGAGAGATTTAATGCGCACTAGTTCATCAAAGGCCAGGTCCACGGTATTGCCCGGGTCCCAAATCTGGTTAGGGTCTGTGCTGCCCTGCGGCGTGATTTTTAACGGGATGGAATACTCGTAATAGTTTTGGGTGTAGTCTGTGCCAATTCTAATGAATGCTCTTACTTCATCATTCTGCGTGCCGCTGGCACTCTGCGCGTGAATGTACATTTTCAGGCGCTTGTAAATCAGCATGTCCTGTGACACGTTTTTGTACACCGCCTTGCTGAAAGAATCACGTAAGTTCTCCACGCACAACTGCAGGGCTTGCTCGTTCTGGCGGCGGTTGTTAGATGAAGAATAGTCGCGCTGGCGCTCTACGCCCGGCGGCAAGGTGTACGGAATAGTGCCCTGGTCTACTTCGCCGTTTTCCTCAATGCTCACCGTAGATACGTTGAAGTTGTCTGCGTCTGAATCACAGCCCTGGCACGGCACGCCGTTAGACAGAACCGTGTTGTAGGTACGCCATTGGTTGGCCACAAACTGCATCTGCACCATACGCAACACCACCGGTTTCTCAAACTGGGTCATGTACATACGCATGAACCGGATGGACTTAAAGCCCTGCATGTTGTTCACGTTGCCCGTAGGCTTTCTGATGGGAATCCGGAATTGGTACCAGCGCACTTGCTCACCGCCGGCATCCAGCGTGTCTACGCGGTCTACAATGTAGTTTTCGCCCACGTTCATGCGTGACGGCCGCAGGTCAATACCATATTCATAGTACTGCTCCAGGTCACTGATCACGTTGTCACGGTTCAGGTCTTCTTTGTCTGGGTAGGCGTAGCTGGAAAGGTTGCTGTTCACCGGCGAGTTGCCTTCCATGCCGTTGAAATCCTTATATCTTCTCAAGACATTGGTATTGCCAGCGTCATACACAGGGTCTAAGTGGTGCCGGAAGTTATCTGCTGAAGGGTCAGCGAACGTGCCGTACTGGGCATGAATCCGTTGGAAGAAAGCCTTTTCATCTGAGTCATTCAATCCTTCCAGACCTATGTCCTGAAACTGGCGCGAGCCGGGGTTGTTGTCAAAGGCGTCTGTGAGGAACTGGTTACGGGTCACACGGCCCCAGGGGGTATCTTCTACGGCTTGCAGGTTGCCGTCGGTGGGGAGGCCGTTCTCAAATGCGTACCGTTGGTCTTTGAGCAGGTCTTCAGAGATGTTACCCAAGTTAAACACCAGTTTTCCGTTTTCATCCCGGCTGTTCTCCGCATCATCTTGGCCGGTGATAATCTTTCTTCCACGCTCGCCCTTAATGAACGGGTCCATCATCCAGAACTCCAGGTACTCAATGTTGGCGTTGTCAAAGTTGTTGTCAAACGAAATGTCCCGGCTGATACCGGCCCAGTTATTCCGGATGCTGTTATTGTTGAAAGAACTGTTGAGCAACCTAATTCCGTCTGCACTTACGTTGGGGTTGTAGTTATACTGGCCGCGTTCCTCTGGGTAATAGGCTAGGTCAAAGGTGTACTCAAAGGTGTTGTTGGTCTCCGGGTCCCGGTTCGGGAAGATCTCACGGCGCTGCACGCCCCGAATGTAGTGGTTTTCCAGCTCCTCCCGCGTAATGTTGCTGGGTCTAAGGTTGTTAGCGGAATAGTAAATCTGGTCAATGGTGTACCACGCCAGTTTAGCCCGGTTGTACGCGTACTCCAAACCCGTTCTGTTGGCCGCTAGCGGGAAAGGCGTTGCCGCCACGCGCCAGGCGTTGGTGTTAAAGCCGCCCAGGGTGTACGGGGTTTTGGAGTTTTCAAAGTCATCAATGTAAGACACGCCGTTCTCCCCTACAAACTCAGTTTTCTGCGGTACCAACTGGGCAATTTCAGCGCCTAAGGTAATAGAAGACGGGGCTTTGGTCTCCAGGAAGGGCAACTTGTCGGTCATGCGGGTCAGAAACCTGGAATCACGACGGTAGTTCACATCAAACCCATAGACGGTATTGTTGCTGGGCTCATCGCCAATGCTCACGCGGTTAATAAAAGGTCGCTCGCCCTGGTGCAGGACGGTGGCGCCTAAAATGAGGTCATTGTCAACTTTGTAGTCAAACCGTGCGCCCAGCAAAGTGCGGGGTTGAATGTTAAGAATGTCGGCTTTTTCAAACGTCACGCGCAGGTTACTGGCGCTGTTGAGGTAGCTGGGGTTCAGAATTTTAACGCGGCCCAAATCATAGAACACCTGGTAATCCTGGCCTTCCACCAGTTTGGTGCCACCCGAGAAAACCGCCACCGAGCCTTCGGCAATTCTGATGCCCGGTAGCATAATTTCATCTGTGCTGGAGGCTTGGTACCGACCGGTTAAGAAGAACTTGTTCTTTTGGGAAAACTGCTGGGCGTCTGTCTGAATGGAGTCATACAACTCCTGGTACACGTATTTCTGAATCAATTGATTCTCACTCACCGGGTCAAACCTGGAGCGCAGATAAGAGCCGAACGGTTCTACCTGCGGGAAGAAAATACGGCCGGTCTCTGGGTCAATGGTAATACCAGACAAGAAGTCAAAGTTACCGTCTGCAGGGCGGTCATTGTTGGTGTTGACTTTGTCCAGGTTGAAGACCTGCACCAACGGAATGCCTTTTAACCGAGATTCGTCTTGCAAACTGGTCAGGTCCCCGCCCGTTTCATCGTCTTTGTAGACTACGTTGAGTTGGAAGTTGTTGCGTTCAATCTGGTTGGCGTTGAGCGCGTACACGTTCTTCATCATCAGGTCCCAGGTGGGGGTGTTGAGGCCGGGGTTGGTGGCACGCAGCAACTTCAGGAAAATCACCTGGTCTTCCTGTACGTTCTGGTAATCATCCTGCAATTCGCCCACTTTGTAGGTACGGCCGTTCAAGGTGTATTCGAACGCCACGCCCAACACTTGCTCTGGCAACAATGTGGAATTCAAGGAGATATAACCCAGCTGCGGGTTGAATTTGTATTCGCGTTGGTCCAGGCGGCGGGCGCGCACGCGTTCAAAGTCAACGGTTTTGCGCAGGCCCAAAGACTCCAAAAAGTTATCTACCTGGTTATTGCCCCGTACATTGTTGGCCGTGAGCGACCCATACAAACGGTTCTGTCCGTTTCCGGCGGCGGCGTTGGGAGGCAAGCCATTGCTGAACTGGTTTCTATACGGGTTCGGTTCGCCCAAATCCATGAGGGCCACAATGTTTCTCAGGTTCTGGGTGGTGCGGTTGTCATTGGTGATGTACACTTCCAGCCTTCTAATTACAATGCCTGAATTCACCAACGGCAAATTTCTGAGCGACTGGTCATATCTGTCTCTAAAGAACTGCGACAGGAAGAAGTGGCGGTTGGCGTCATATTCATCGGCCCGTATCTCAAACCGGCGGTTCTGCGCCCCGTTCTGAATGTCTACCGCGTCAATGCTACCGCGTTGGTTGGCGGCAATGGCGGTCACAGAGAGTCTGCCTAACTGCAACTGGGTTTTTAAACCGAACAAATTCTGCCCGCCGGAAATCAAGGAGTTGTTCAGCGGAAGGCTTACGTTACCGGCCTCAATCTTTCTGATGATTTCCTCTGGGTAGCCGGTGTATTCCAGCTTTAGGTTGTTCTCAAAATCGAAGTTGGCTTTGGTATCCCAGTTAGCGGTGATGCGCATTTTCTCGCCTATGCGGCCATCAATGTTTAAGGCAATGCTCTGGTCAAACTCAAAGTCACCGGTGCTCTGCTGACGTAAAGGAATGGCTGGGTTTTCATTGCGGTTGAACAGCGCCCCAAATTTGAGCGTGGCCAACCCGTTTGGCCTGATGTCAACGGTATTGCCGCCAAACAGACGGTCAAAGGTGCGGCCGCCCACATCAATGGTAGGTACCAGGCGGCGGCTGGTGGCGGCGGGGTTCTGTTCGTCTAAGCTCTGTGATTTGGTGCGCCAGTATTCGCGTATGGCCTGCCGTTGCTGGTAGCGGCTATACTCCTCAAAGCTCATGGTGCTGGGGTCGCGGTAGTCAAAATCGCCAATCTGCTCCCGTATCTCATAGCGCTTCAGGCTGTCATCTGGCTGCACATCTAAGGTGATGTTCTTGGGCAGCGGCAACAGCAGCGGCGACTGGGAGGTGCGGTTAGAAAACGGGTCGCCGCGCCGGTCATCAAACTGAATTTTTGGCCGACGGGACGGAATGTAGTCTATTTTCTTGGTGGTGTCTTGTGCCGGCTGCTGGGCAGCAGAAAAAGCCAAAAAGCGGACGCCTGCGTCTGCTATGGAAAACTTACCGGGCTCGGCCTGCGTGAGCCAAGCCATCAACGACACCAACCCTACCGCGGCTGCAAGAATCTGAGGCTTCTTTTTAGTAAACACAAATAATAAGAGAGAAGTAGCTTAAGATGACTTAAGGGCAAACTTGATGAGATCTTCCACGGTTAGGGCAGTGCCTTCGCGTTTAATGATGGCATCTAAGGTTTTTTCGGCCACATTCTTGGCAAAACCTAAGGTAACTAATGCAGATAACGCCTCGTCACGGGACGTATTGTGCGCATCAAATGAGACATTTATGCTGTCTGCGCCCAAGCCTTTCCTGAACTTGTCACGCAGTTCAAGAATGATGCGCTGAGCCGTTTTGGCGCCTATGCCTTTCACCTGCTGTATGGTGCGCACATCTTCACGCACAATGGCCTGCTGCACCTCTGCCACAGTGAGCGAAGAAAGAATCATGAGCCCAGTGTTAGGCCCCACGCCTGAAATAGAGATAAGATGCAGAAAGGCGCTTTTCTCGGCGGGGTTCACAAAGCCATAAAGCGTGTGGGCGTCTTCCTTGATGTGCAGGTAGGTGAACAGTTTGCAGCGCTCACCGTCTGGCAGGGCCGTGTAGGTGTTCAGGGAAATCCTGAGTTCATAGCCCATGCCGCCCACGTCAATGATCACAAAAGAAGGGTCTTTGTAGGTGAGGCGGCCGTCTAAGTATGCTATCATAGAAAGAGAAGGTCAGAACTGAAAGCTGTGCTGCTGTAAAGAAGTGAAAAATTTCCGTTTTCGGGCTCATTTTCAGAAATGAGCCCGAAAACGGAAGGTAAGTAGCTTAATTTTTCCGTGCGTACGGCATGGCATTATTTAAAGTTTTGCCTTGCACACCTGCGCGTCTACCACCGCAATGGCCACCATGTTGATGATCTCCCTAACCGATGAACCCAACTGCAGAATGTGCACCGGCTTGCGCATGCCCATCAGCACCGGGCCAATGGTTTCGGCTCCGCCGATTTCCTGCAACAATTTATAGGCAATGTTCCCCGCCGACAGTGCCGGAAAAATTAAAGTGTTCGCGCCTTTGGTAGCCAACTCACTGAACGGATAATGCTCCTGCAAGAGTTCAATGTTCAAGGCGGTGTTGGCCTGCATCTCGCCGTCAATCAACAGATCTGGGTAGCGAAGTTTAGCCAAACGCGTGGCCTCGCGGGTTTTGGTGGGAATAATACCGCCGCTGGACCCGAAGTTAGAGTATGACAACACGGCCATGCGGGGCTCCTGGTCAAAGAACCGTACGTAGCGCGCCGTGAGGCCAATAATATCCACCAGTTCCTCGGCGGTGGGGTGCAGGTTCACGGTAGTGTCTGACAAAAAGTACGGGCCTTTTTTGTTCTGTACAATGTACATGCCCGCCACCTTGTTCACGCCCTCGGCCACGCCAATCACGTGCAGCGCCGGCAGAATGGTAGAGGAATACTCGCGCGTCAAGCCAGAGATCAGCGCATCGGCCTCCCCGGTTTCCACCATCATACACCCGAAGTAGTTTCTGATGCGCACCAGCTTGCGGCAGTCAAACAAGGTCATGCCTTTGCGCTTGCGTTTTTCATAGAGCAGGTGGGCGTATTTCTCGCATTTGGCGTCTTCCTCGCGCGGGTCTATGATCTGGCAGCCGTCCAGTTCCAGGTTGAATTCTTCTATCAGTTCCTGAATGCGCGCGCGCTCGCCCAACAGAATTGGATAAGCCATTTTCTGCTCCAGCACGGTTTGCGCCGCCTTTAGAATCTTGTAATTATCGGCCTCCGCAAAGACCACTTTCTGCGGGTCTTGCCGTGCCTGCGACAGAATGCGGTTCATCAGTTTCTGGTCAATGCCAATGCGGGCCTGCAGTTCATGGTCATAGCGTTCCCAGTTCTTGATGGGGTTCTTGGCCACGCCAGATTCCATGGCCGCCCGGGCCACCGCTGGACTAATGGTGGTGATCAAACGCGGGTCTAAGGGTTTGGGAATCAAATACGTGCGCCCGAAGGAAATGCTGTTGTCGCCGTAGGCTTTGTGCACAATATCTGGCACAGTTTCCTTGGCGAGTTTGGCCAGCGCATACACGGCAGCCAGTTTCATGGCCTCGTTGATTTCGGTGGCGCGCACATCCAAAGCGCCCCTAAAAATGTAAGGGAAGCCCAGCACGTTGTTCACCTGGTTAGGATGGTCAGAGCGGCCGGTGGCCATAATCAAATCATCACGGGTGGCCATGGCCATGTCATACGGAATCTCGGGGTCTGGATTCGCCAGCGCGAAAATAATGGGGTCTTTGGCCATCAGTTTCACCAGTTCAGGGGCCAACACGTTGCCGGCGCTCAGGCCTACAAACACATCGGCGTCCTGCATGGCTTCGGCCAGCGTGGTGATCTTGCGCATGGTCACAAACTGGGCGCGGTAAATGTCCAGGTCGTTGCGCTCTGGGTTGATGATGCCGTCTTTGTCAAACATGACAATGTTGTCAATGTCCACGCCCAGGGCCAGGTACAACTTGGCGCAGGCAATGGCGGCGGCCCCGGCGCCGTTGATCACCATCTGAATCTTTTGGATGTCTTTGCCGACTAACTCCAACGCGTTCAATAAAGCCGCGCTGGAAATGATGGCCGTGCCATGCTGGTCATCATGCATCAAGGGGATGTTCATCTGCTCGCGCAGCGCATTCTCTATCTTGAAGCTTTCCGGGGCTTTAATGTCCTCCAGGTTAATGCCGCCAAACGTGGGCTCCAGCGACTTTACAATCTGGATGAATTTGTCTGGGTCGGTTTCGTTGATTTCAATGTCAAAGACGTCAATGCCGGCAAATTTCTTGAAGAGTACACCTTTTCCTTCCATCACGGGTTTAGACGCTTCCGGTCCGATGTTTCCCAAGCCCAACACGGCGGTTCCGTTGGTAATCACACCCACCAAGTTGCCTTTGGCGGTGTATTTATAAACGTCCTCAGGGTTGGCGGCAATTTCTTTACAAGGCTCCGCTACGCCGGGGGAATAGGCGAGGGCAAGGTCCAGTTGGGTACTCACCATTTTGGTGGGCACTACTTCTATTTTCCCGGGTTGGCCTTGGCTATGGTAATTGAGCGCGTCTTCCTTGTTTATTTTAATCATTTCCTTCTGTCTCCTGTGTTGTCTGTGTGCCGGCCCCGGCGGCTTGCCAACCGTTGGGCGCGGGTAAAGATTACAAATTGATAAGATTTTTTGGGATGGGCAAGAAATACCGCGTTAGTTCACGGTTTGCTGGCCAGATCAATCACAAAGATACTCCTGATTCTCCCTTGTTTTCCGTTTTTGGCCTCCAAATCCCAAACGCGCCCAAAAACAAATAGCATCTCCGGCCAAGACCAGAGATGCTATGGATAGAAGCAGTGAAAAATCAGCCTACAATCAGTTTCATGCCAGGCTTGAGTTCGTCTCCTTTGAGTTTGTTTGATTTTCTGAGTTGTTCCACGCTCACGTTGTTGTAGCGCTTGGAGATGTTCCAGAGGGTGTCGCCGGGCTGTACGTGGTGTACCTGTGGCTTGGGAACGCTGGCTTTTTTAACCGATGGGTTTTTCTTGGCGGCCACGGCTACCACGGCGGCGTTTTCTTTGGGCGTGTTCTCGGCGTTGGGCCCGGCTACTTTGCTGTTGGATGGCTCCTCTGCAGAGGCCAGCAAGGTTTGGTCCGGCGTTGGTTGCTCCGTGCTTTTCTTATCCGAAGGTTTGAACACCACCAATTTCTGATTGGCTTGCACCCCCGTGGCCGACAATTTGTTCCAGTTCTGGAGCTGCTCTATGGTTACGTTATGCTCGCGGGCAATCTTGGTCAGGTTATCGCCGCGGCGCACTATGTAGGTAGAAGCTTGCAGGCTGTCGGTGGTAAGCGATGCCGACGTTGCAACCGGTTCAGCCTTTTTTGTTTCAGCCTTGGCTAACATGGTGGCAGCGGCAGGTGCCACGGGCATTTTGATTTTCACCGGCGCTCTGTAGCGGGCCGAATCTAAGATAGCCATTCTATTCTCCGCCAGAAACGGTCTGGCGTCTGCCGGTATGCGCAGCGCGAAGTTTTGCACACCTTCCGGGATGAATTGTTTTTTCACCGCTGGGTTCAGGCTGGCAATCTGGTCTTCAGGCAGGTTTAATTGCTTAGCCAACAGTTTCAGGTCCAGCGGCTGGCTTACCAAAATGGTATCTAGGGCAATAGGGAACTGCGGGTTCAGTGGGCGGAGGTTGTGGTCCTCGGCGTGGTTCATAGCGTACACCAAAGCGGTGAAAGACGGCACGTAGGCGCGGGTTTCCTTCGGCAGATAAGGATAGATTCCCCAGAACGTGGTTTTGCCGCCGGAGCGAGCAATGGCTTTCTTTACGTTGCCGGGGCCGCAGTTATACGCCGCCAAGGCCATTTCCCAACTCCCGAAGATGCGGTACAGCTGTTTCAGAAACTTGCAGGCTGCCTCCGTGGATTTCTCGGGGTCCATGCGCTCGTCCAGGAAATGGTTCTGTACCAGCCTAAAATCATTGGCCGTAGGCGTCATGAACTGCCACAGACCAACAGCCTTGGCCGAGGATACCGCTTTGGGCAACAGCGCAGACTCCACCACAGCCAGGTATTTCAACTCGTCGGGCATGTTGTGCTTGGCCAGGCACTTCTCAAACATAGGGAAGTACAGGGTTTGGCGCTCCAGCACCCGGCGCGTGTATTTCCGGTTTCTAATGGTGAAATAGTCAATCAACCCTCTCACTTGCTTGTTGAATTCTAACGGAATTTCCTGCTCCAGACAGCTCAAGCGATCCTGAATCAGTTCATCGGTTTCCACGGGAATAAATTCCACGGAATCAATAAGCACTTTGGTGGTGTCTTTCAGCTCCAGCGGTGCTGCTGGCACCGTAAATTGACGGGCCTGCGCCGCGAAGCCAAGACCTATAGAAAGAACAACACCGGTGAAAAAGGTAGAAATGCGCATTTAGACGGTTTCTTGTGGTTGATGGGTCATCAGGTGTTTGGAGAAGGCAAACAATTGCTCCTCGCCAAACGCTTTGGTCATCACTTGCACCCCAATCGGCAACCCTTGTGAGTCATGGCCCATTGGTAACGAAATAGCCGGAATGCCTGCCAGGTTTGCCTGTACCGTGTAGATATCCTCTAAGTACATGGCTAGCGGGTCTTTGGTATTTTCACCTATCTTGAACGCTGTGGTGGGCGTGGTAGGCACAATCAGGAAATCATATTGGCTCAGGAGCTCATCGGTTTTCTCTTTGATTAACCGGCGTACCTGCTGGGCTTTGGTGTAATAGGCATCGTAATAATCGGCGCTCAGCACAAAAGTTCCCAACAAAATGCGGCGCTGCACTTCCTTCCCGAAGCCTTCAGCGCGGGTTTTCTTGTACATAGACGCCAAATCCGTGGCGTTCTCGCTCCGGAACCCGTACCGCACCCCGTCATACCGGCCCAGGTTAGAACTGGCTTCGGCGGTGGTCAGGATGTAATAGGTGGGAACAATATAGTCTAAAAACGGGAAATCAACACCTTCCACGGTATGGCCTTCAGCTTGCAAGGCATCTAAAACGGCTTGCGTGGCGGCTTTTATTTCTGGGTTCAAGCCGGGGCTGTCAAAAGAATCTTTGATGAACCCGATGCGGGCCTTGCCTTCAAACGAAAGGTTTTGGCTGTACGCAGGCACAGGTCGTTGGCTCACGGTGGCGTCAAATTCATCCTGGCCAGCCATCACTTCTAATAAAAGTGCGGCATCTTCCACGCTGTGGGTCATCACGCCAATCTGGTCAAACGAAGAAGCGTACGCGACCAAACCATAGCGCGAAATGCGGGAATAGGTAGGTTTCATGCCCACCACGCCGCAATACGCCGCCGGCTGGCGCACTGAACCACCCGTGTCTGAGCCAATTGACGCCAAACATAGATTCGCCTGCACCGCCGCCGCTGAGCCCCCGGAGGAACCGCCCGGCACGCGGGTATTGTCTAGGTCATTCAGGGTAGGGCCGAAGGAGGAATTCTCGTTAGAGCCGCCCATGGCAAATTCGTCACAGTTCTGCCGCCCGATGATGATGGCATCCTCGGCGCGCAGGCGCTGCACAGCCGTGGCGGTGAACAGAGATTTGAAACCGTTCAGGATTTGGCTGGCCGCCTGCAGGGTGTGCCCCTCATAGGCCAGCACGTCTTTGATCCCGATGACCATACCGGCCAGTTTGCCGGCGGTGCCGGCCTGTAATTTGGCATCCACTTCTGCTGCCTGTTGGCGGGCTTCCTCTTCAAAAACCTCTAAAAAAGCATTCAGGTGGCGTTTCTCCGAGATATTCTGTAGATACTGTTCTACTAAGGCTTGGCACGTAAGGGCACCACGGCCTATCTCCTCCCGGATAGCGTCAAGGGATGTGTACCGCATGAATTAAACGTTGGGGTTGTGGGGAGTATTGGTTGGGTTGGGGTTCACGCCGGGCTCCGTGTACGGGGGCTGCGTAGGTGTTTGGGTATAGGTTGGGGCCGCGGGGTTAGGATTGTAAGCACCTCCCTGCGGTCTTTGAGCCGTTGGGTTCTCGTTGGCAGAGTTCTCAATATCGTTCTTGATTTCTTTGGTGGCGTCTTTGAACTCCCGTATGCCTTTGCCCATGCCGCGGGCCAGCTCCGGGATTCTCTTAGCGCCAAACAACAGCAACACGATCAAAACAAGGACAATGATCTCACCGGTGCCGAAGTTTCCTAGAAATAATAAGGTAGTTGACATAGCTTTAAAATAAGGTGTTAAGAATGTAAAATTAAGGTATAATTTCAAAATACGTGCACGCGCCGCTAACTTTAAACGGGTAAGCCCTCTGCGCGGGACCTGGCCAAGGCTCCGTTTTCGGGCTCCGTTTTGTAAATAGCGGTGAAAGTACGCGCTGACCTACGTTGTAACCCTGTTCTCTGGTTTTTTGCGTAGGTTTACCTCTGCGATTTAAATTTCACCTGTGCGCCGCAAGCTACTCTCTTTCTTAACCGCATTGTCTACGCTCTGGCTTCTGCTGGGCGTGGCCTGCCAATACATACCGCCGCATGCCTTCTGGCCGGCCGGCTTTGTGGCCATGTCTCTGCCCGGGGCGCTGCTGATGAACGCGGTTCTGGTGTTGATGTGGCTCTGGGTGAGGCCGTTGTGGGCGGTGTGGCCAGGATTGCTGGTGGTGCTTTTCTGGGGGCAGCATACGCGTTATTTCACGTTAAACACGCCAGACGCAGACCCCACGCCTAGTGCTCAGCGCATACAGGTGCTCAGTTACAATGTGCGCGTGTTCAACGCCTATAAGCACCTGCACGCCCAGGACCCAGAACTCCCCGAAAAAGAAATGACCTGGGTTTCTGAGCACCCCGCCGATATTCTGTGCCTGCAGGAATTCTACAATGAAAAGGGAAGTTCCCCCTTCAACAGCCGTAAACGCGTTGGCAAAGACCAGGACCGCGAAGTGTATTCAGATAATTCCCTGGTCAATAAAAATGGCGATGAATTTGGTCTGGCCATCTTTTCACGGTTCCCGATTATTGACAAAGGCCGCGTGAAGTTTGACCGCCCCACCAAGAACCAGGTCATTTTTGTGGATGTGAAACTACCCAGCCAAGACACGCTGCGCGTCTACAACATGCACCTGGAGTCTATGGCCATTGAGGAGCGCGAAGTGGGCGAAGCCGTAGAAAGCAAAGACGCTTTTCAAACCAAAGGCCGAAGCATTGCCCGGCGGTTAAAAGGCGGTTTCATTGCGCGCAGCCACCAGGTTGGCAAATTATTGGAGCACATTCAGGCCAGTCCGTACCCTGTTTTACTCTGCGGCGATTTGAACGATTTGCCCAGCTCGTACACCTACCAACAACTTAGAAAGCAGTTGCAGAACGGGTTTGAGGAAGGCGGAAGCGGCTTCGGGTTTACCTATAACGGCAAGCTGCCCCTGCGCATTGACAACCACTTCTTCAGCCCAGACCTGCAACTGCTCCAATTTGACGTGCTCCGGAACATCACCTTCACCGACCATTTCCCGGTGGAAGCCACCTATGTGTTGGAAAAATCTTCGGCGGCGGAGTAAACATTTTTTCCGTTTTCGGCTTCATTTCTGAAAATGAGCCCGAAAACGCAAGTCCTTTTCTGATTGATGACGGAAAATATGCACGCCGGCGCGCTTCCCTCGTACACCTGCACCAAGTCCCGTTTAGTTTTATAATTTTGCCGAATGAATCATCCGTTAGCTCTATATAATACCCTCACCAGAACCAAGGAACCGTTTGAGCCGCTGCAGCCGCCGTTTGTAGGCCTTTATGTCTGCGGGCCAACTGTGTACGGTGATGCGCATTTAGGCCACGCGCGCCCCTACATCACCTTTGACGTCATGCGCCGCTACCTGCAGCACGTGGGTTACAAAGTGCGCTATGTGCGCAACATCACAGATGTAGGCCACTTGCAGAACGACGCCGACCACGGTGAGGACAAGATTCAGAAATTAGCCAAAGCCGCGCAGCTGGAGCCCATGGAAGTGGTGGAAAAGTACACCCACAGCTTCCACCAGGATATGGCGCGTTTGAACGTATTGCCGCCGGACATTGAACCCCGCGCCTCGGGCCATATTATTGAGCAGATTCAGATGATCCAGGAGATTCTGGAAAACGGCCTGGCCTACGAGTCTAACGGTTCTGTCTATTTTGACGTGCCCGCTTATAACAAAGAACATAACTACGGAAAGCTCTCCGGCCGCGTGGTGGAAGAGTTGCTGTCTAACACCCGTGACAACCTGGAAGGGCAGGAGGAGAAGCGCTCACCGCTGGATTTTGCGCTGTGGAAGAAAGCCTCGCCTAGCCACATCATGCGCTGGCCGTCGCCGTGGTCAGACGGGTTTCCGGGTTGGCATTTGGAGTGCTCGGCCATGAGCAGAAAGTACCTGGGCACGCAGTTTGACATACACGGCGGCGGGTTGGATCTGATGTTCCCGCACCATGAATGCGAGATTGCGCAGAGCCAGGCCAGCCACAACAAGTCAGACGCCGCCAGGTTCTGGGTGCACAACAACCTGATTACCATTAACGGCAAGAAGATGGGCAAGTCGCTGGGCAATTTTATCACGTTGGGGCAGTTCTTCAACGGAGACCATGCCGAGTTGCAGCAAGCCTACAGCCCTATGACGGTGCGTTTCTTCATTCTTCAGGCGCACTACCGCAGCACGCTTGACTTCAGCAATGATGGTTTGCAGGCCGCCCGCAAAGGCTACCTGAAAGTGATGAACGGCTTGAGAATTCTGGACCAGTTGAACTATCCAACCGGCGCAGAAGCCATAGACGCCAAGGCTGAAGACGAAATCAAAAAGCTCACAGCAGAGTTGCTCACGCCGTTGCATGATGATTTGAATACCGCCAAAGCCATTGCCAGCCTGTTCAACCTGCTCAAGAAGATAAACAGCATGCACACCGGCGGCTTCAAGCTGGAAACCATTTCGCAAGAAACTTTTGAGCAGATGCGCGCACAGTACCGTCTATTGGTGCAAGACGTGCTGGGCCTCAAAATGGAACAAACCGCCGATGCTCAGGAATTACTCCACGTGGTGCTCGGTTTTTACAAAGAAGCCAAGGAAGCCAAAGATTACGCAAAAGTTGACCAGATCAGGGCGCAGCTGAAAGGGCAGGGCATTGTAATCAAAGACATGAAAACCGGTATTGACTGGGCCTATGAAGAATAATATGAAAATGTGGGCCTTCGGGCTGCTATTGGCTGCCGGTTTTCCTGCCTGTGATAAAAAACCGACCTCCGAGACCGCCACGGTAGACCAACCGACGGTGGCCACGGTTAACGTGCCCGCGTTCAACGCAGACTCGGCGTACGCCTTTGTGGCCAAGCAGGTGTCCTTTGGGCCGCGCGTGCCCAATACAGCTGCCCACCGTGCCTGCGGCGATTATCTGGTAAGCAAATTCAAAGGCTACGGCGCCAATGTGATAGAGCAGACCTTCACCGCGAAGGCCTATGACGGCACCGTTCTGAGTTTGCGCAACATCATGGCGCAGTTCAACCCTAAAGCTTCTAAGCGCATTCTGCTGGCCGCCCACTGGGACACCCGCCACATGGCCGACAAAGACCCGAAGAACCCCACCAAACCCAACGACGGCGCTAATGACGGGGCCAGCGGCGTGGCCGTTTTGTTGGAAATCGCTCGGCAGTTGCAGTCCAACCCCGGTTCCCAGAACGTGGGCATCGATTTAATGCTCTTTGACGGCGAAGACTATGGCCAAGATGCGGCCGAAACTTGGTGTTTGGGATCGCAGCATTGGGGTAAGAACTTAGTGCCCTCTGGCTACAACGCGCAATATGGTATTCTACTGGACATGGTAGGCGCTAAAAACGCTCGCTTCGGAAAAGAAGAAACCAGCCGCACCTACGCCGGTGATGTGGTGGAGAAAATCTGGCGGACGGCCCATAAAATTGGCTATTCAGACTACTTCCCCATGATAGATGCGCCCGGTATTACAGATGACCACGTGTTCGTGATTCAGTACACCAACATCAGAATGGCCGACATCATTGCCTATGACCCCACCAGTCCAGACGGCTTCTTCGGCGAGTATCACCATCGGCACACAGACAACATGGACATCATTGACCGCAACACCCTGAAAGCCGTGGGGCAGACCGTGCTGCACGTGGTATTGACGGAACAGTAAGCAGACAAGGATCCCGTTTTCGGCTTCATTTTGAGAAACGGAGCTTAAAACGGGAATTTTAAGTTCAGTTTCTCTATTTTGCGTAAACACCTAAGTGCCAAAGAAGAATAGGTTCTTAAACCATGGAGCAGCTCACAGAAAGAATTACGCTAGATGAACAAATCTGCAACGGCAAGCCCACTATTCGGGGCAAACGAATTGCTGTGCAAACTATTTTGGAGTTCCTGTCAGCAGGAGAGACGCCAGGCGAGATTCTTCAGCAATACCCAGCCTTGGAACCAGAAGATATTACGGCCTGCCTGCAGTTCGCTACTGACCTCATGAACCGAAACTATGTCCTAAAAACCGTGGCGTAGCCCACTATGGCCAAGTTTCTAATAGACGTCAATCTGCCTTATTACTTTTCCCTTTGGAAGAGTGAGGATTACATTCATCAGCAGGACATTGATGATACTTGGTCAGACAGTCAGATTTGGCGTTATGCCCAGGAAAATAACCTGACTATTATCTCAAAGGACGCAGATTTCTCCAACCGAATTCTTTTAAAGCAGCCTCCTCCAAAAGTGATTCATATCCGGTACGGCAACATGAAAATGCGCGAATTCTTCTTGACGACCACCAAAGTTTGGGAACAAGTGCTAGCCCTAAACCAGACACACAAACTGGTGAACGTTTTCAAAGACCATCTGGAAGGAATCAATTAATCCCGTTTTCGGCTCCGTTTTCAGAAATGAAGCCGAAAACGGGAATTTTGTTTCCAAACAAAACCAGCACTCTACAGTTTTACCGGCGTTAACTTCGTCTTAAATCCGGCTGCTGCGTTTCCTGCGTACAGCCCTTAAATTCACTGCCATGTCTTACCTAGACGCTACCCAAGACTTATATAAAAACGCGGCCCTCACGCCAGATGTGGGGCTTTGCTGTACTACCACGCCTATCTGGCAGCTGCCCGGTTTGTCTATTCCCAAGCGCATGCAGGAGATGAATTACGGCTGCGGCAGCACGGTGAACCCGCGGGATTTGCTCAACAACCCGGCTATTCTGTACGTGGGCGTGGGCGGCGGCATGGAGTTGCTGCAATTCTCGTATTTCAACCGGCAGCCGGGCGGCGTGATAGGGGTAGACGTAGTACCCGAAATGCTGCAGGCCAGCCGTGACAATTTCCAACTGGCCGAAGAAGAGAACGACTGGTTCAAATCTGAATTTGTAGACCTTCGCCAGGGCGATGCCTTGAATTTGCCATTGGAAGATGAAACCGTGGATGTAGCCGCCCAGAACTGCCTCTTCAACATCTTCAAGACAGAGGACCTGAAAAAAGCTTTGGCTGAAATGTACCGCGTCTTGAAACCACACGGCCGCTTGGTGCTCAGCGACCCCATCTGTGACGGTGGCATGCCCGCGCAACTCCAGGAAGATGCCCGCCTCAGAGCTTTGTGTTTGAGTGGTTCGTTGCCCTTACAAGCGTATTTAGATGCTATCACGGAAGTTGGTTTCGGGACGGTGGAAGTGCGGGCGCGCAGGCCGTACCGCGTGCTAGCGCCAGGTCAGTATGACACCTCAGAACTGATTTTCATTGAAAGCGTGGAAGTCTGCGCCATCAAAGATCCCATGCCGGAAGACGGTCCCTGCATTTTCACGGGCAAAACCGCCATTTACTACGGCGACCAGGAATACTTTGATGACCACAAAGGCCACGTGCTGCTCCAGAACCAACCCTTGGCGGTGTGTGATAAAACAGCAGCCGCGCTAGCCAGTTTAGGGAAAGAAGACCTGCTAATCACCAACTCCACGTTCTTCTATGACGGCGGCGGTTGCTGCTGAGAAAAGCTGCTACCTTGAAATTCCCGTTTTCGGCTTCATTTTCAGAAATGAGCCCGAAAACGGGAATTTTGGCTTGATGTAAAGTTTGAGGTAGAGAGTTAACTGACTATTTCTGAATCTCGGCCTTGGCTAAAGGTGAGCGAAGTTCCAGTGCCAGACACTTCTAACCGGGCTTCGCGGCCTACAATCATGGCTACATTGCGCGGCACATGGCCCACCGGGAAATCAAAGCAGATAGGGAAATCTGTGCCAGCACAATGCTCTAACACTATTTCCTCCACTGTACGGCCGAAGGGTACGGTGTTATCCTTCATCTCGGTGAACTGACCCAGCACCAA
Organism: Rufibacter sp. LB8; assembly: GCF_014876185.1. NCBI lineage: Bacteria > Pseudomonadati > Bacteroidota > Cytophagia > Cytophagales > Hymenobacteraceae > Rufibacter > Rufibacter sp. LB8. Next base: position 3,887,152 of record NZ_JADALJ010000001.1, read on the forward strand.
TCCCGCCAGTTTCTGCAGCCTTCCCATGCGGCGCAGGTGCACCAGCACGCGGTCCAGGTTGTAGAAATTTTCGCCCACGTCTTCCAGGAACAGAATTTTGCCGGTGTAGTCCAGGTCAGAGGCGGTATTCACTAAGGTGTCCAGCAGAATCAGGTTTCCACCGGCCAAAACGCCGGTGGCAGCGCCCAATCGGTTCATGGGGTGCGATGGTTCCTGGTACTTCAGTTCCTCGCCAAACAAGGCGCGGCGCAAAGTTTCATCGGCTTCCTGGGTGTCTGGCTGGCCCATGAGTTTGGGCATGGTGGCGTGCAGGCTTTCATGGCCCAGGTAGAGTAAATGGCAGAGCAGCGCGGTAATGTCACTGTAGCCAATGATCCATTTGGGGTTTCGCTGAAGCCCGGCGAAATCAATTTTGTCTAAGATTCTGGTGGTGCCATAACCGCCGCGCGCCGAGAAAATGGCCTTCACCTGCGGGTTGTCCAGCATCTGCTGAAAATCCTGGATCCGGAGCGCGTCTGAGCCGCCAAATTGCCGGTCCTCGGCGCCCACGGTTTCGCCAATGAGCACACGCAGTCCCCAGCTTTCCAGCAGTTTTACGCCGGCGGCAATGTCGTCATAGGTGAGTTTGTAGGCCAGGCAGCAAATGCCCACGGTATCGCCGGGTTGCAGGTAGGGTGGGGTCACGGGGATTGTTTTCATAACAGAAGCTTCTAAAGTAGCCAAAATCTGGCAAGGGTGTCATGTATGGCAAGATTTTTCGGCTAAAAAAATGAATAGGTTCTGATGAGAGAAAGCCCTTCGCCCCAGAATGCAATGAAATTTTAAAGCGCGAATCACACGCTAACCAGGCCCCGGTTCTGCCAGGAGCCGGGGTTTTTCCGTTTTCGGGCTCAATTCCAGAATTGAGCCCGAAAACGCAACTTCTGCGTTTCGCCAATAAAATGAAATGTTAAAATTCCATTTTTATTTAGGCGCTTTTAGGGGAAACCGTGGCTTGCCGTGTCTCTGTTTTTAAACCCATTTATTATGAATAAACATTACAATTCATCAAAAAGTAAGCAGTGGCTCCCCAAGTCAGCCCTGATTCTCTGTCTGCTGCTGCTGGTGAGCGTAGGTGCCATGGCCCAGGACAGAACCCGCGCTTTGTCCATCTTGAAAGCCAAGAAAAACGCCCAGAAAGGCCAGGCTGCTACCGCCAGATTGACCAAGGCCAGAAAAGGCATCACCTTCCGGGCAGGTGGGCCGGTGCGCCCCGCCCTGGCGCAGGTGTACAGCGCCGACGGCAGCACCTGGCAGCTAGAAGAAAAAGTAGACCTGACGTATTACCTTGACGGGCGCGTGAAAGAGGAAGTAGTCTCAGATGCCACCTCCAACACACCGCTGGAGCGCGTCACCTACAAATACAATACCCACGGGGAGGTGACCGAAGAACTGGAATACTACTGGAGCGGCAACGCGTGGGAACTCACCTTCGGGGATAGAACCGTGGAGACGTTTGAGAACGGGCGCTTGACCGAAATAAATGAACAGTTCTACAACAGCTCCGGCTGGGAGACTGGCCAGAAGTTTACCTTCACGTACAGCGCCACCGGCGTGCTGGAGTCAGAGACCTCTTCTTTTTGGAACGGAACGGAGATGGTACCCAATTTCAAGGTGCTCTACACGTTTGAGGCGGCCAACCAGCCACCTACCTCCATGCTGGTGCAAACCTGGGACTCAGAAAGCTGGGAGACGCTGTTCAGGATAGGAAGCATTACCTGGCCCGCCGGGGGGGTACCTATCACCCAATACAAAGACATTGTCTTAGGCGAAGAAGCCCTGCCCGTAACCTACACCGCTGAAATGGGGCTGGGCACGGCCTGGTTTCCGGTGTTCAGGCAGAAAATCACCTCTGGGGCCAATGGCAGCTTTGTGGCCACCACTGAAGAATTCAACGGGTTTACCTGGGACCCCGACATGAAAACCACCGTGACCTATGACAGCCACGGCAACCGGACGCTTTATGAAATAGCTGAATATGACGAAACCGCCTGGGTTATTGAGGACGGCGAGAAACACATTTTCACCTACACCGGCGATAACCTCACTGAAGACATTGTGCAGGAATGGGATGAGGAAGCCGGCACGGCGGGCGCCTATGTCAATGATGAGCGTATTGTCTACAGCAACTTCCAGACCATCACCTCTTCTAAAGAAACGCTGGCCCGCAACGTGGAAGTGTACCCCAACCCCGTGGCCGGCAAGTTCGCCATTAAGACAGACCAGGCCGCGGGCGCCCACGTGCGCGTGACCAACCTTTCTGGGCAAACCCTGCTGAGCACCACCTTGAAAACCACAGCCCAGGAATTTGATATCGCGCATCTTCCGGCGGGCACCTACATTCTGCAGATTCAGTCCAAAGCGGGCCTGCGTACGCAGAAAGTGGTGAAGCTGTAAAAAATCTAAATCAACCTGATAAAAAATCCCCGGTTCTCCCAAGAGCCGGGGATTTTCCGTTTTTGGCTTCGTTTCCAGAAATGAGCCCGAAAACAGATTTGCAAAAAGGTAAAAAGGGTGAGCTAATGGTTTTGAGAAAGAGGTAAATGCCAATACCTGCCCAAGGTTCAACTTTTATATATACCTTATCTTTCAGATCTATACTTAGAATACTATCAATATTTTATATGCGAAACCTTTCCAGAAACTCGGCTAAAATCTGCCTGCTCTTTTCAGTTTGGTGGGTAACGCTGCTATCTGCCTGGGCACAGCCGGAGCCTACCGTACTTGCCAGTAAAGCCAATGGAACCGCAGCGGGTGACAGACAGGTGAGCGGCGCTTTTTGGGAACAGAGCCCACTAGGTGGCAAGACAATCAGGCGGCCCGGGTCTGGGAGCAATTTCTATTGGAACAACAACCGCTGGCATGGATATAACCACTATTCTTACCAGTATAATGCGGCTGGGTTTGTCATAGAGGAGTTGATTAGCCCGCCCTGCCCCATGGGAGGAGATGACAGCACCTCCGCCAATAAACGATGCAGTATTACGCCAGAGCGTGTGATCTATGAGTATGACCAGTTCAATAACAGAACCGGCTACACCAGTTACTTTGTCAGATATTATTTTGACGGCGAATACAAATGGAAATGGGAAATTGGCTACGGCAAAAGAATTCTGCCCACCTACACCAATGGCGTCCTGACCCAGGAGATTAGTCAACGCCATGAAGGGCAGGCTTGGCTAGATGTGGAGAAGAATAAGTATACCTATCATTCCTCCGGAAAGCTGGCGGAGCACGTGCAATACCAATTTAAGGATGGTGCCTGGGTTGAAATTTCAAGAACCATAAGAGAATACGCCCCAGACAGCAACCTGCCCATTTCCATGGTGGTGCAGGAGCGGCAAACAGATGCCTGGGTGAACAAGACCAGACATAGTGACCTTTTCTGGAACGCAGCCGCCTTACAGACCGGGCAACATAAACTAGACGGGCGCACCATACAAGAGTGGCGAAACGGGGCCTGGGTAAATGCCAGTAGAACGGCCACGGTGTATCAGGCCAACGGAAGCTCCACGGTGACCAGTGATGCCTGGGTAAACGCCGCGTGGCAGAATTCTACGCGTAAGGTGCTGTTATATGATGCCGAAGGAAAACTGACGCAGGACCTATTGGAAGTATGGGCAAATAACCGCTGGTCCATCATCTCCGGTGAAAAAATAACCTATGTAACAAACACAGACGGTGACATAACAGAGCGCCTTATTCAACGCTATGACACCAACCCCGAGAGTGCCACGGCGGGCACCTTCCAAAATGCTGAGCGCTGGGTATATGACAATTACCATACCATCACCTCTTCCAAAGAATTCCTGGCCCGCCAAGTAGAAGTATATCCAAACCCAGTTACAAGTAAATTCGCCATTAAAACAGACCAAGCGGCGGGCGCCACTGTGCGCGTATTGACTTTGGGCGGCCAACCGTTGCTGGACACCCAACTGAAAATTACTGGGCAGGAATTCGATCTCTCACATCTTCCGGCCGGCACTTACATTCTGCAGCTTCAGTCAAAGGCAGGCATAAGAACGCAGAAAATAGTGAAGCTGTAGATAGATTTTCCCTCTACGCAAAATCCCCGGTTCTGCCAAGAGCCGGGGATTTTGCGTTTTTGGCTTCGTTTCCAGAAATGAGCCCGAAAACGGGAAGAACCCTCGTCAATGGGAAACGGCATTCCTGGGCATGACGTCCAAAAGGGATGAATTGAGGGTGCTTCCGTCGTTTGCCTTTTCATGATTGACTACCAAACTACCCATAGCCCTGTGCGGAGGCCAGGCCATAATTTCAGTAAGAATGAGAATGTTAAGGGAGTGGGAATTACCTACATATGAGTATTGTCGCCTGCTGGCGGTTTATGTTCTTTTGCAGGTGGAAGGTTTGGCAGGCAATGACCTGCTACAAGACCATCCCGCCTTCTGCTTGGGCGTGTACCTGCAGAAAGCACTAATGCTTTAAAGGCACGAAAAAACGTTGAAAACTAATCTATCTTCTATATGAAAAAACTCTACCAGATTGTTTGCAGTTGTTTTTTTTACCTCGTTTTTAATGGCCTACCAGTCCAGGCGCAGGCACCCAATTTTGCCTGGGCCAAACAAGCGTTGGGCAACCCCACACAGAGCAGCACCTCTGGCAACGCCATTGCCATTGATGCCGCCGGCAATACCTATGTTACAGGCAGTTTTGATGGGAGTACCACCTTTGGCACTACCACCCTCACCAACGTCAGCGGCGCGAACAATTCATTTCTGGTGAAATATAACACCGCCGGCAACGTGCTGTGGGCGCGCAGAATAGGAGCCGGGGTGTATGATGTGGCGGTAGACGGCGCAGGCAACCCCCACATTACCGGCGGTTTTCAGGGCTCCCTTACCTTAGGAACCACCACCCTCACCAGCAGCGGCGGCGAAGACATATTCATCGCCAAATATGACGTTTCTGGTACGGTGCAATGGGCACAGAGAGCCGGCGGGGTAGGTGAGTATGATGCTGGGTACGGTATTGACGTAGACGGTTCAGGCAATGTGTACGTGATAGGGGAATTCCAGGGCACGGCCGCCTTCGGGAGTTCCAACATCACCAGTGAGGCCGGAAGCAGCGACATCTTCGTGGCCAAGTTTAATAACACCGGTACTGCGCTATGGGCACGCCGGGCAGGAGGCGCAAGCGGCGATTATGGTAATGCCATAGCGGTTGACGGTACTGGAAATGCTTATGTGACCGGTGAATTTCAAGGCAATGCCACCTTTGGCAGCACCACGCTTACCAGCAACGGCGAAGAAGATATTTTCATAGCCAAGTATGACGCCTCCGGTACTATGCAATGGGCCCGCAGAGCAGGAAACATAAGTGATGATTCTGGCCGTGCCATAGCCGTGGACGGGGCCGGCAATGTGTACCTGACCGGAGAAATGGAAGGAAACGTCACTTTTGGAAGTACCACACTCACAAGCATTGGGGACGAAGACGTTTTCGTAGTCAAATATGACGCGGCAGGTACGGTGCTTTGGGCGCGTAAAGCTGGGGGTACGGATTCTGAATATGGCGAAGGCATAGCCGTTGACGGCTCAGGCAATGTGTACGTGACCGGTGAATACTATGGAGCCGCCACTTTCGGGAGCACCACCCTCCCTATCGGCAATGCGGGAGAGGCTGACATGTTTGTGGTAAAGTATGACGCGGCAGGCAACGTGCTGTGGGCTCGCAAAGCCGGAGGCGGGAAGGACACCTATGGAAATGGTATCACCCTGGATGGGACTGGCAATGCTTATGTGACAGGTAACTTTGAAGAGGAGGCCACATTTGGCACCACCAGAATTACCAGCGGCGGCCGTCAGGATCTGTTCCTGGCCAAGTATAATGCTTCTGGCACCGTGCAGTGGGTACAGAACGCCGGCGGCGGAAATTTCAACTACGGCCGAAGCATAGCCGTGGACGGAAACAGAAACTCATATGTGACGGGCTATTTCACAGGTTCCATTACTTTCGGGAACACAGTATTGACCAGTGGCGGCGAGGGTTATGATGGCTACATCGCCAAGTATGATGCCACTGGGAATTTACTCTGGGCCAAAAAAATGCTAGCCAATGGCAGTGGTTATAGCTACAGCATTGTCGTGGACGGCGCCGGGAATGCCTACGTAGCGGGAGAATACAGCGGCACTGCATCTTTCGGAAGTACCACACTCAACAGCAATGGAAACTGGAATCTGTTTGTGGCCAAGTATGATACCAATGGAAATGCCTTGTGGGCGAAGGATGCCGGTGGTACCGGTAGTATGTATGGCAATGGGATAGGCTTGGACGGCACTGGTAACATTTACGTGGCAGGTGGTTTTCAAGGCTCAGCTACTATTGGTAACACCACGGTAACCAGCGCAGGCAATAGGGATGTACTGGTTGTGAAATACAATGCAGCTGGCACCGCAGTTTGGGCCAAGAGTGCCGGTGGTGCAGAAGATGACTATACCCGTGGTTTCGCGGTAGATGGCGCTGGGAATTTGTCTGTAACAGGTTATTTTAGCGGTGCCGCCACTTTTGGCGCCACCACCCTCACCAGCGTAGGTGCTCAAGATATCTTTGTGGCTAGATATGATGCCAACGGGAATGCCTTGTGGGCACACAATGGCGGGGGAGCCTTTGGAGATGCAGGGTACGGCGTTGCCTTAGATAATTCCGGAAATACTTACGTAACAGGCGTTTTCCAGAGCACCGCCACCTTTGGTGCTACTACGCTCACAGGCAGCGGCAGCTTTGATGTGTTCCTTCTGAAATATAACAGCGCGGGCAATTTACTCTGGGCCCGCAGAGCAGGTGGCACCAGCTATGATGACGGTCTGGGGGTTGCGGTAGATGGTGCCGGCAGCGTGTTCGTGACGGGTACTTTTCAGGGCTCGGCCGTTTTTGGCAATACTACCCTCACCAGTGCCGGTGGCTATGACATGTTTATTGCCAAGTATGATGCCGCAGGGGTTGCCCAGTGGGCACAGAAAGCCGGTGGCGCAGGCTTAGATGAAAGCCGCGGCATTGCCGTTGATGGCCTGGGCAGCGTTTATATAACAGGTTATATTCAGCAACCGGTTACCTTCGGGGCTACTACGCTCTCCAAAAATGGCAACGGCTATGATATTTTTGTGGCGAAACTAGGTAACGGCCCTACCAGCGTGAAAGAATCTCAGTTGGCGGCCAGCCTTTTGGTTTACCCCAACCCCACCAGAGGGCAGATTAGCTTCACCTTGCCATTGTCTGGGCGCACTGTGGTAGAGACCAGGCTGCTAGATAGTAAAGGGCAGGTGCTGCAAAGCCAGCGGTTCACCGCAGGTTCCGGTGATTTCCAGCAGACCTTGACCCTGAAAGACCAGGCTGCCGGCGTGTACTTCCTGCAAATTATCACCAACGGCGAAGTAATCACCAGGCGGGTAGTGAAACAATAGCTGGTTACAAGAGGCAAACCAGATCATTCCCTGCATTCTCAGCTGAATTATATTTCTCCAACAGAAACAGGAAAGCCGCTCACTTGAGCGGCTTTCCTGTTTCTGTTTTCGGGCTCGTTTCCAGAAATGAGCCCGAAAACGCAAACCTATTTCCGCCAAAATCCTAACTTGCCCATTCTCAATTCCTAATTCCCCATTCTTAATTCTACAAAGTGGCCCGTATTACCATTGACCTCCCTGCCAGTTATTCGTTTAAAACCGAGCTGCCCATCAGAATCACCGACCTCAACTACGGCGGACACCTGGGCAATGACGCGCTGCTGAGTCTGTTGCATGAGGCGCGGTTGCAATACCTGCATGAAAATGGAGCTTCTGAGCTGGATTTCGGTGGAACCGGGCTGATCATGAGTGACGTGGGCATTGTCTACAAAGGCGAAGGTTTTTACGGCGATGTGCTCACCGTGCAGGTGCAAGCCACCGAGTTCAACAAATACGGCTTTGATCTGGTGTACCGGCTCACCAACCAGAACGGGAAAGAAATAGCCTACGCCAAGACCGGTATGCTCTGTTTTGACTACGGCGCGCGCAAGCTCAGAACGGTGCCCGCAGAAGCCCGGGAGCGTCTGGAAACTAAAGCGTAAGATATTTTGTACCTTTGTGGTATGAGCACAACTTTGATCCCAGACATAGAAATCCTGAACCGGCAAGACATCAGAAAGCTGTCATTGGACCAACTCAAGGCCTGGATGGTAACCCAAGGCGAGAAACCGTTCCGGGCCAAGCAGGTCTATGAATGGATCTGGAAACTCACGGCTACGTCTTTCTCAGAGATGAACAATATTGCCTTGCCGCTGCGCGAGAAAATGGAACGCCACTTCACCATTAATACGGTGGCCGTGGAAACCAGCCAGATGAGCGAAGATTACACCATCAAATCCATCTTCAAGCTCTATGACGGCAACATTGTGGAGGGCGTGCTCATTCCGCACCCCAAGCGCATGACCGCCTGCGTGAGCAGCCAGGTAGGTTGCTCCTTGACGTGCTCGTTCTGTGCCACCGGCAAAATGGACCGCATACGCAACCTCAACGCTGATGAAATCTATGACCAGGTAGTCCGCATCAAAGAACAGACCGAAGGCAATTACAATAGACCGCTCACCAACATTGTATACATGGGCATGGGCGAACCATTGCTCAACTACGCCAACGTGATGAAAAGCATTGAGCGCATCACCGCGCCAGACGGCCTGAACATGGCGGCCCGCAGAATCACGGTGAGCACCGCCGGCATTGCCAAGATGATCAAGAAAATGGCCGATGACGGCATTAAAGCCAATTTGGCCCTGAGTCTGCACGCCGCCAATGACACCAAACGCAACGAGATCATGCCCATCAATGAGACCAACTCGTTGGAGGCTCTCAAAGACGCGCTGGTGTATTACCATGAAAAAACCGGCCGCAAGGTCACCTATGAATACATCTTGCTCAGCCATTTCAATGATAATATTGAAGACGCGCAGGAACTCCTGCAATTCTCCAAACTAATCCCGTGCAAGGTGAACATCATTGAATACAACCCCATCGGTGATGGCCTCTTCCAGAAGTCTGAGGATGACCGCCTGGAGCCGTTCATGCGTTATTTAGCTGATAGAGGTGTGCAAGTGAACGTGCGCCGGAGCCGCGGCAAAGACATTGACGCCGCCTGCGGACAATTGGCCCTCAAAGAAAACAAGGAAGTAGAGGCGTAGACTTCATCTTCGGAAAGCATAAAAAAAGCCTTGGCGTTTATAGCCAAGGCTTTTTGCGTTTTCGGGCTCATTTCTGAAAATGAAGCCGAAAACGGAAGATTTCAGAGTCTTTCAGCATAGCCAGGGAGTGCAAACGGCACCGCCTCTTCGCCTCAACTTTTTTACATCTTCGCCCGGAGCGCGTCCCGTATTTCGGTGAGCAGCACTTCTTCTTTGGTAGGCGCGGGCGGTACATCCGGCGAAGCAGCTTTCTTGCGTTTAAGGCTGTTCATGACCTTTACCACCAGAAAAATAGCGAACGCGATGATGAGAAAATCTACCAGGCTCTGGATGAAATTACCGTAGTTGAGCGTCACATCGGCAATCTTTCCTTCGGCGTCCATCACGTTCTGCTTGAGCACCAGTTTCAGGTCTTTGAAACTCACGCCGCCAATGAGAATACCCAGCGGCGGCATGAGTATATCATTCACAAACGAAGTCACAATCTTGCCGAAGGCGGCCCCGATGACCACGCCCACGGCCAGGTCCATTACGTTGCCACGCATGGCAAATTCTTTGAAGTCTTTTAACATAGTGGTAGGGTTGGGTGAAAACGCAACGGCCCTTGCGGGTGACAAGGGCGGTTGCTATTTTTTAAAGGTACCAGAATTATCGGGTTTTCACTACCAATGTGCTGGCAATCTTGTCATGCAGGGCTTGTTTGCGCGAGGTGAAGGCGGCCATGATGTAGCCAATGAAAAGGATGAAATAAGAAAGATACGAGGCCAAGGTTCGGCCCAAAGACCGAAGGAAGGAGAGGCGCTCGCCGTTTTCAGTGGTCACTTTCAGGTCCAGGGCACGCTTGCCCAACGTAGCCTGCCAAGAAGAGCTTTCCATCACCGTCTTGTACAAGATAGAAAGCAGTGCGCTAGCCGCCATGTAGGAAGAAGCCGCCGCAATAATGGCGAACGGGTTGGCCTCTATCTCTTCTGGGTTCATATATGCCATGCCGCCCACCATGAACATAGAGAGAATCCAATTGGGGATCATGAGCACGAAGCCATCAATGATAAAGGCCGCAAACCTGATCCAGAAGCCGGCGTACACGGGCGGCGCCGCATCAGTCGCAAATTCATCCATGAAGGAATAAGGGGTAGAAGTTTCCATAAAGTTGTTTTGTTTGTTAGTAGGTTTATTTTGAAGTTAAGATAGGAGTATTCAGAGAATATTTGACGTGCAGGGTCCTATTTTCTTCTTTTTGTTTCTCTTAAGAACCGCTCCAACCCTTTTCTTATCTGCTCGGCCATGTCTTCCTGAAATTCTGGGTTTATCAGTTTCTGCTCGTCTTCAGGGTTAGAAGAGAAAGCCGTCTCCACCAGCGCGTTGGGGAATTCTGTGGGCGCGTTCAGCGCGAAGTTAAACCCGCCAATGTTTCCGAATTCCTTCAGCCCTAACTCCAGCACTTCTTCATACAACGCCTGGCTCAACGGCCGGAACGCCACGTGCCGGTAATAGGTACTGGTGCCCTGCACCTCTGCGCGGCCCGCTGAGTTCACATGCACGCTCACCAGCAAATCTGGCTGGGACTCCCGCAGTTTTTTTACCCGCACCGAGTTGTCCACGGTCACGTCTTCCTCGCGGGTCATGACCACGGTGGCGCCTTTCTTCTGGAGTTCTTTCTGCAACAGCTTGGCAATCTGCAGCGTGATGTCTTTCTCTGGAATGCCGCTTTTGCCAATGGTGCCTTTGTTGGTGCCGCCGTGGCCCGCGTCTACGGCAATAGTCAAGTGCTTGAGTTTCAGTTTTTCGGGCTGACGTTTGATTTTGATGACCAGCGAATTGCCTTGGTAACTGATGCCGTAGCCCCAGGCCTGCGGATGCTTGAGGTCAATAATCACCCTAAAAATATCTGAGGCTACCTGCTGGTACTGCACATTTTTGACTTCTTTGAGCGTGCGGTGCAGCGTAATCCAATTGGTATTAGAAACGGCGCCGTAAATGTCCACAATAAGCCGGTTGGGGTCGATGTCCAGATACGAGGTGTAAGGCAACCGCTGACCCACGGCCACGCGCACGTAATCATAGTTGCCGTCGGGTTTATCGCCGGTGGCGCTCCAAGAACTGGTGAGGCTTTCGCCGGTGAACGTGCTGGGGCTTTCCTCCAGTTGCACTTGCTGCACAGGAATATAAGCGCTGAGCGTGTTGCTGAGTTTAATCCGGTAATCCCGGCCAATTTTCCCTGTGATTTGCACGCGCACCAGTGAGTCCAGAAAACCCATCTTCGCGCCGCCCAGCCGGTCTTCGCCCAAACCATAGTTCATGTAGGCGCTGCTGGTCTTGGTAAACCCGTACATTGGTTGTGCCGGATTGAGAATGGTGACCTTGGTTTTGGTGCCGTACACCGTGTAGGGCTGCGCATCGGTGGCGTCATCTACCAAAACGGGCAAAAACTGGTCAGTCAATTTATCGCCTGGCTGCACAATGTAACTTCCCACAAACAGCCCCGCCACGCCTTTGTTCTGCGCCGCCTGCAGCTCCTGCAACGGATGCTTGTTCCAAAGGCTTACGCGGTAGCCAGATTTTGCCTTAACCCGGACATTGAGCCGGTCGCCGGGCTGTAGCCAGAGTTCTTGGTTAGGCTCTGTGCGCACGTATTCTACCAGCAGCGTGTCTGGGCTTGGTTTGGCAGCAAGAGGTTTTGGTTGGGAGGTCTGGCCGAAGCTTGCCTGCGTGATTAACAAGAAAGCGAGAAGGGGAAGAAGTTTGTTCATGAATTTACTGTTTTGCGGAGGCCAAGATAAGGTTTCTGCCAGCGCAGCGCCACAATTAAAATTAGCGCCTCCGTTTTCGGCTCATTTACAGAATTGAGCCCGAAAATGGAACTCAGAATCCCCTCTCCTTCTGGGAGAGGGCTAGGGTGAGGGAGTAGTCACGTATTTCGTCCCCCTTTGAAGGGGGTTGGGGGATGATATGCGCATGCTAGATTTTATAAAATTGCCGAGATTCAAAATTCCATATTACACAATTTAGCAGTAGGTTCTTCAACTGACCAAAATCATCCCCCTACCCCCTTCAAAGGGGGACGGAATGCGTGATATACCGTAAAGTTGTATTATAGAATCCCCGGTTGTGTGAAAGGAGTTGAGCATTCAACAAACAATTCACCCTCATCCTAACCTTCTCCCAGAGGGAGAAGGGACTGGACTTTTGGTTTGTGATAGGTTTTTGCGTTTTCGGGCTCATTTCTGGAAACGGGGCCAAAAACAGAAAAACCCGTTACTTTGCTGTAACGGGTTTTTTCGTGCATTCGTGAAATAGATTACTTCGTCTCTTTCTTCTCCTTCAACTGAATGGCATCTATGTTTTTGGTTTTGATCAAAGCGTTTAGGGCCGGTAAATCAGTGGAGAACACCTGGTTCAGTTTCTGCAGCTGCTCGTCAATCTGGGCGGTTACTTCTTTCTGGAACGCATACATCTGGTCGGTAGGGCGGTAGTCACCGGCGCCGGCCTGTGAGGCGAGGTTGGCCAGTTTGTTGTTCAACCGGATGGGGTAGTTCAACGGGTCCTGGCCGCTGCGGTTTTTGGTTTGGTAAAGCGTTTCCTCCACTTCGGTCATTTTCTTGTTCAGCGCTTTGGCCGCCTCCAGCACGTCTTTCATCTCAGCTTTGCCCTGGAAACGTGCGGTCACGCTGTTGATTTGCGTGCGGGCTTCGCGTATTTTGCTGATGGCGTCATGTGTTTCGGTGAGTTTGTCGCGCACCGAAAGGAGGAATGCATGCTGCGCCTGCAAATCTGCCGCTGGGGTTTTGCTGCGCGGGTCCTGCAGAATCTCAAAGGTGGTTTCTTGGGGCTGCCCATTCACCGTGAGGCGCGCTTTGTACGTGCCCGGTACTGCTTTAGGGCCTTGGGTGCCGCCACCCCATAGAATCATGCCTTCAAACCGAGACGCCTCTGGATAACTCATGTTCCAGACAAACCGGTTCATGCCTTCCTTTGCTTCCAGTTTGCTGGCGTTTTCCTTGGCGGAGTTCTCGTACTTCTTGATCAGCTTGCCGTCTTGCTGCAGAATCTCCAGCGCGATTTTAGAAGTAGAATCTGGCGCAGTAGGCAAGTAGAAGTGCATCATCACGCCGCCCGGGTGGTTCTGGCCCTCTAGTTTAGTATTAGCCGCATTTCCGCCGTTCATTTTGTAGGTGGCCAGCGGCTTGTAGAGATGGAATTTGCTGTTGGCTACCTGCTCGTTGAGTTGGTGCAGCGGCGTGATGTCATCTATCAGCCAGAAACCACGGCCTTGGGTAGCGGCAATCAGGTTGTCATTCTTGATGGTCAAATCGGTGACAGACACCTGCGGCATATTCAGCTGGAACGGTTGCCACGTAGCGCCATCATTGAACGACACATACATGCCATACTCAGTTCCAGCGTACAGCAAACCAGCGCGTTTAGGGTCTACACGCACTACGCGGGTGAAGTGTGTAGGCGCGATGCCGTTCGTGATTTTAGTCCACGTTTTTCCGTAGTCGGCGGTTTTGAACAACAGCGGTTGGAAGTCGCCGGTTTTGTAGAGTGTGGCTGCCATGTACATCACACCTTTTTGGGTTGGGTGCGGGTCCACGCTGTTAATCATGCTCCACTCGGGCAGGTTTTTAGGCGTCACGTTCGTCCAGGTTTTGCCGGCGTCACGGGTGACGTGTACCAAGCCATCGTCTGAACCAGCCCAAATCACGCCTTCCTCCGCCGGAGATTCCATGGCCGCGAAGATGGTGCCGTAGTACTCCACGCTGGTGTTGTCCTTGGTGATGGGCCCGCCCGACGGGCCTAATTTACTCTTGTCATTGCGCGTTAAATCTGGGCTGATGATTTGCCAGCTCTGGCCCTCGTTGGTGGTCACGTGCACGTGGTTAGACGTGGTGTACAAGCGGCTAGAGGTGTGCGGCGAAAAGAAAATGGGGAAATTCCACTGGAAGCGGTATTTCATGCCTTCGGCGCCGTGGCCCATGGGGTTGTCTGGCCACACGTTGATGGTGCGCTCGAAGCCGGTTTTGTGGTCAATGCGACCGATGAAGCCCCCGTAGTTTCCGCCGTACACAATCTCGGGGTCATCGGGGTTCACCGCGATGTGCGCGCTTTCTGAACCGGCGGTTTCTTCCCAGTCATGAATCCCGATGCTCCTAGAGGTAGTGCGGTGGGCAATTCTGATGGCGCTGTTGTCTTGCTGCGCGCCATAAATGCGGTACGGGAACGCGTTGTCTGTCACCACGCGGTAAAACTGACCAGTAGGCTGATTGTCCGGCGTGCTCCAATTCTCGCCGCCGTCAAAACTCACTTGGGCACCGCCGTCATCGGCTAGAATCATGCGCTTGGGGTCTTCAGGCGCAATCCAGAGGTCGTGGTGGTCTGAGTGCGGGGTTCTGATACTCCTGAACGTGCGGCCGCCATCAGTAGAGTGGTGATGCCCCACGTTGAGCACGTACACGCCGTTCTCGTTCTGCGGGTCAGCGTACACGCGGGTGTAATACCAGGCACGCTGACGCAGACTTCTATCATCGTTTACCTTCGTCCAATTCTGGCCACCGTCTTCCGACCGGAACAGCCCGCCGTCTTCGGCTTCCACCATGGCCCACACGCGCTGGTTGTTCACCGGCGACACCGTGATGCCTATGATGCCGAGCGTGCCTTTCGGCAAGCCGTTGTTGCGGGAGATTTCTTTCCAGGTGTCGCCGCCGTCAATGCTTTTCCAGATACCGGAGCCAGGGCCGCCGCTGCTGAGGCTGTACGGCGTGCGCTGCAACCGCCAGCTGGTGGCGTACAGATGGCGTGGGTTCACGGGGTCGATGATTAAGTCCACCATGCCCACTTCATTGTTCACGTGCAGCACGCGTTCCCAGTTCTTGCCGCCGTCTTTGGAGCGGTAAATGCCGCGCGTGTCATTAGGCGCGTAGATGTTCCCCAGCACCGAGGCGTACACCAAGTTGGCGTCTTTGGGATGCACCCGCACCCGCGTGATGTGCTTGGAATCCTTTAGCCCGATGGATTGCCAGGTCTGCCCCGCGTCCACCGACTTCCACATACCGAAGCCTGAGGACACGTTGCCGCGCACGGTTTTCTCGCCTTCGCCCACATAAATCACGTTAGGGTCGGCCTCGCTCACGGTCACCGCGCCAATAGAACCCCCGAAGAACTTGTCAGAGATATTCTCCCAGCTGGAGCCGCCGTCTTTGGTGCGCCACACGCCGCCGCCGGTCGCCCCAAAATAGTACAGATTAGGCTTGCCCGGCACGCCTGCCACCGCTGCTGAGCGCCCGCCGCGGTAAGGCCCAATGGAACGCCACGTAAGGCCGTTGTACAGTTTGGCAGGGAAGACTTCCTGCGTGGTGTTTTTGCCTTTAGAGGATTTGGCGGTGGTTTTCTTCTGGGCCTGGCTTTCTGGGGCTGGCAATAGAAGCAAGCCGCCAAGCAGCAGTGGTGCCCACTGTTTCAGGAACCGCTTCGGGAAAGGGTAGTGCATAGGTTGGTTTGTTTGCGTAGTGAGGTTGGAA
Organism: Rufibacter sp. LB8; assembly: GCF_014876185.1. Lineage (NCBI taxonomy): Bacteria > Pseudomonadati > Bacteroidota > Cytophagia > Cytophagales > Hymenobacteraceae > Rufibacter > Rufibacter sp. LB8. Next base: position 3,902,881 of record NZ_JADALJ010000001.1, read on the forward strand.
TCTGGGTTGGAAGCTACTGAATTTTAAGAAAGAAATCAGAAAGTGCCGGGCGTTTTCGGGCTCTATTTTTGAAATGGCGGCGAAACTGGAAATTAGGAGTTGGGTTGGTTTCTGTTTTTGGCTTCATTTCTGAAAATGAGGCCGAAAACGGAATTGTTCGTTTCTAGCTATGAAAGACTTTATTCAATGCGGATTCTTTCTTTGAGGGGAGCGAAGAGGGTTTTTACACATTCGAGCAAACGCTGCTGGTTGTAGGGGCGTATCGCATACGCCCGCACGCATTGCTGGTTAAACATTTCATTGTGGTGCAGCCGTTTCTTACATGGTGGAAATGGTATTGCCAAGGCCACCGCAAGGGCGTATGCGATACGCCCCTACAAAATCAAAATGCGTGCTCACCTGTGTGAACATCCCCCTTCGCCCACTTTAAGTGAGGAATCTGCGCGTAGTTTGTTTGCCAGAAGTGGCCAGCTTTCTGGACAGGTCGCGACCTGTCCGTACGTTTATCTTCAATGCGTTAAAAAATGGAAATCGTTTTCAGGCCCATTTCCAAAAACGAGCCCGGAAACGCTACTTCTTCTTACTTTTTCTTATCCATATCCCGCAGTAACCGGAACGTCATAAAGCCCAAACCTACCGCCAAAACCGCCAGCGCGGCCCAGATCAACAACTTACTACCCGTGCCGTTGGCCTTTTCCTTAGGTGCGCGCAAGGCGGTGACTTTCTGAATTCCCACCACTGGGATGTTGGCCGGAATGCTATCCTGAAAATAAGTTAAGTCAAAGTCTGGGGCATCGGCGTCTTTATCGCCAAATTTTAAGGTGTAAGTTTGGTTAGGCGACAGTTCAGCCACCAGGTAGCGGTTCAGTTGGAGAATGTGCACAGAATCCAAGCGCAGCGGCGGGTTGTCGGCGTTGTCTATTTGGATTTGTAGTTTGGTCACCTGCGTGCGCAGCAAATTGATGGTGCCGGGTGCGTTGGAACTGAGCAGGAGCGGGGTGGAGATTTCCTCCAAGTGTGATCTTCTGCGACGCTTGCGCTTTTTGCGGACGTACACTTTCTTCTGGCCCAGCACAATTTTGCCGGTTCTATGGTAAAGATGAGGTGCACTCACATAAAACACCAGTTGCTCTGGGTACACGGGCTGCGCGAACGCAAGGGTCAGGTGCGTGGTTTTGGCGCTGTCAGTGCGGGTGAAGGATTGAACCGGAATGCGGGTGTATTTCCCGACTTCAGAATACGTGTCATAATAGCCGGCTTTGAGAATGTTGAGTGGGGCGCTGCTGGAGTCGTTGAGCTGTAGCCGGAAATAACGGTAATTGCTGAGCGGGAAGTCCAGGAGCTTGACCTCGGCGGTGCGCTGGGTGTTCTGGATGGCATAGAGCACGTCCTGTTCCTTGAGTACAAACCAATTCTGCTGGTCATCTGAGCCACTGAGGGAGACCATTTTCCGGGCTTCGGCGTTGCCAATTAAAAGGCTGATGTTGTTGATGGCGCGCTGCTCTGGGTTATGGATAATCAGTTCTGACGTGCCTCCCGGCTGCCGGGTGTAGCGCAGCATTTGGTAGGGTTTGAACAGCGTTTTGTAATTCACGGGCTGCTCGGCGCGCTGCAGATACGGCACCGTCTGACCCTTGGCATCCAGCAAACGCACATCGGCTAGGGTGGCTTGTAAACGGCCCGTCACCTCTGGCGAAAGCAAAATGCGATGATACCCCGGCTGCGCCACCGGGGCCAATTGCGCTTGCCAACCGAAGTCCTGCGCCTGTACGGTAGCAGCGACCAGCAGCAATCCGAGAAAGAGCAGTAGTTTATTTTTCATCAGAAAGCGGCAACGTATCTTCTTTGGGGGCGGCATCATCTACCAAGATAAGGTTTTTCAGCTTCTGGTACATAAACGAAATCACCAGCAACAGCACACCCAGGCAAATGAAAGCCGCAATCTTTCCGCCTTCAGACATGTCTCTGATGTCAAAAATAAAGAGCTTGAGCAGCGTGAGAAAAAACAGCGTGAGCGAAATGATGCGCAGCGTCTTCAGTTTCTTAGACATGCCCAGCAGCATTAACACAAACGAGCTCAGCCCCCAGAGGATAGGAAACCCGATGTTGCGGATGTGGCGCAGGGACCGGTACAAATCCTTTTCCAACGGCTGTGATTTCAAGAGCCAGGTATGTTCCAGTTCGGCGCTGGCCAGAAACACAAGTGCCGCGCTCACCAACCAAAGTGTGACGGTGCCCATCTTGCCTCCCCAACCAAACCGCTGTTGCACCTGGCTCACCACCACGGCCAGCACCCCCAGCAAAGCCAGCAAGGGCAGGTAATGCGTTGCGAAAGCCCCAAAGGTCTCGGTGCGGTCAAACAGGTAACTATCTCTCAGGAAGGTGGCCGCCGGATTCAAGTGGAACGCGTATTGGAGCACCGCCGCCAGCGAAAGCGCCAATAGTACATTGTGATAGCCCAAATCTGTGAGGCGTCTGCTCCAGAGCAATAACCCCAACAGGTAGGCAAAGCGGTAGAAGCCCAGCAGCAAAGTTTGCGTGTTTTCACTCAGCGCGGAATGGTCCAGCTGGTGTTGCAATTCCAGCAAAAGCACCAAGTACAACAGCGCCACCAACACAATGCCCACAATGGTTCGGTAGGTTTTTTGAAAGGAAGTGGGTTCTGCTTCTTGTGCACTTTCTCTGCCCAATAGATACCAGGTGCCCGCCAAAGAAGCCACCGCCACCACGCCCGTCACAAACAACTTGTTCAGCGCTGGGGTGAGGGCTTCACGGGTGATGGTGTATTCCATCCAGTCCATAATTAAGGACACCATCATTAAGGACAGCACCAACATAGACGCGAATTTCAATAATTGAATTCCCGATTTCTGCGAGAGCCAGAGCAACAGCACCGCCTCCAACGCCCAGAAAAGCGTGATGTAATTGCCCTCCAACTGCACCGGCGCCGACAAACTCAGGAACGTGAGCACCAGCCCAATCAGCAGGTACACCAGGTTTTTGTCCACGCGGTCAGAGCGGTACAGGGCATACGCAAACCCGAAGTTGAACACGCCCAGCGCTATGGTGAACATACCTTGGTACGCGCCCTCGGCCACGTGCTGGAGCACATACATGCCCGCCGCGTAGTACAGAAACGTGTTGCTCAGCAGCATCAGAATCTCCGGAGCCGTGAACCGCTGCCGCTCCTTTACATTGTAGAGAATGGTCATCAGAAAGAACACCAGGTAGAAGAGCGTGGCGAACAGCAGCGCACCCAAATACGGCGGATTGGGAGCATCCAGCACGCGGCTATACAGCCATCCGCCAAATAAAATAATGGTGAAAACGTAGGCAATGAAGTTGAGCAGCGGCCACTTCTTGAAATACGCCAGCACTAGAATGCCCACGTTCAAGACCAAAATAAAGACGAAGAGCACTACGTAATTTCCTTCGCCGGTGCTCACCATGAACGGGCTCCCGAAGCCACCTATCAAGGCCAGTACCGCCAGCTCAATCCTATCATAGGCAATGCTCAGAAAGATGGTGAAGCCTGTAATGACCACCATAATCAGGAACGCCACCGTCTGACTGAAAATCTGGTATTCATGAAACGCAATGGCGATGGTAAAATACAGCACCGCCAAGCCGCCGCCCACCAGCACCGAACTGAACGCCGCGTAGTTTTTCCGGAGGTAATGCGCCACGCCCATCAGCGCGCCACCGGCCAGCAAGCCAATGGCCACGCGTCCAATTTCGTTGATCCAATCTTGGTCAATGGCGTATTTCACGAAGAACCCAATGCCCAGTACCAGAATGGCGATCCCCAACTTGTTGATCAGGTTCTCCCCTATGAACTTCTCCCAGTCCAGTTTTTGTGAGAAGAACGAAGGCGATTTTTCTGGTTCTGGCCCGGTTTGTACAGGCTCTTCTTTAATTCCTCTGAAGGCCGCAATGGACGGGACTGGTTCTGGAACTGGACTGGGCTTTGGTTTCGGAAGTTCAAAAACCGGCGTAGCCACAGGCGGAGGTGTAGGAGTTGGTATGGGCGTTGGCGCTGCCGCAGGTTTCGGCGGAGCCGGGATTTCTTCTGTGGCGATTTTTTGCGCTACACGGGCATCTCGCTGGGCGGCCAAAGTTGCGGCATCCTGGGCGGGACGCACGGGGACTTTGTCTAATTGCTCGCGCAGGCGCACCAGATCTTCCTGCATGTGGCGCAGATCAGCGCGGTTCGCCAGTAATTGGTTTGAGATTCTACTCCCGAACCAGAGTACCACTACCACCAACACTAACAGCAGCAAAATTTCCATAGAGGCCTTTATTGTCTAGCCCCTATATTACTATTTTATCTGGTAAAACAGTGCGGTTGGCGGTAGGAGTTGTCATGCGTGTGTGCAGAGCGATTCCCGTTTTTGGCTTCGTTTCCAGAAATGAGGGCAAAAACGGAAATTGATTTCACGCATATCGTCCCCCTTTGAAGGGGGTAGGAGGATGATTAACTTTTGCTGATAATCTGCATTTCCGAGAATCATTTCCCATTCACCTTGAGCATTGCCATCAGTTCTTCAACCGGCCTTGTCATCCCCCTACCCCCTTCAAAGGGGGACGATATGCGCTGATAAAATATTTTAGAAGGCTTTTTAAAAAAAAGAGCACGAAAAAAGGCCTCACCATAACAGTGAGGCCTTTCCCATAAATAAGATTAAGTCAGATTATCCGTTGGCTTCCGCGAAGCGACGGTTTACTTCATCCCAGTTAATCAGGTTGAAAAACGCGGTGATGTATTCTGGTCTGCGGTTCTGGTAGTTGAGGTAATATGCGTGCTCCCATACGTCAAGACCCAAGATGGGAACACCACCGCATGAATCAACGCCTTCCATCAAAGGGTTGTCTTGGTTGGCGGTAGAGCAGATCTGCACAGAACCACCTTCCACGGCGCACAGCCAGGCCCAGCCAGACCCGAATCGGGTGGTAGCGGCCTTGGTGAATTCCTCTTTGAAGCCTTCATAAGAACCGAAGGCTCTTTCAATGGCATCGGCCACGGGGCCGGTGGGGTTGCCGCCGCCGTTGGGGGCCAAGATAGTCCAGAACAGGTTGTGGTTGTAAAAGCCGCCGCCGTTGTTTCTGATGGCCGGGGTTTTAGCCGCGTCACGCAGGATTTCCTCAATAGACTGACCTTCTTTCTCAGTGCCGGCAATGGCGTTGTTCAAGTTGGTCGTGTAGGCCTGGTGGTGCTTGGTATGGTGGATTTCCATGGTCTGACGGTCAATGTGCGGCTCAAGCGCATCATACGCATACGGAAGTTGCGGAAGTTCAAATGCCATAGTTTTTATGTGTTTTAGGTTAGAAAATACTAGGTTCTGTTTTATATACGGAACGGGCCAAAGATAAACTAAATTCTTTTGGAGCGAAAAAACTCGGTCATCAATTGCCCGCACTCGTGCGCCAGAATGCCGGTGACCAACTCCGTCTTAGGATGGAGCAGGTTCACGCCGGTTCTGCGGTAGCCGCGTTTCTCGTCGGCGGTGGCGTATACTACGCGTTTTAATTGAGACCAATAACTCGCGCCGGCGCACATTACGCAGGGTTCCACGGTCACGTACAAGGTGCAATCATGCAGGTATTTGTTGCCCAAGTGGTTGGCGGCGGCGGTGAAGGCCAGCATTTCGGCGTGCGCCGTTACGTCATTCAGTTTTTCGGTTTGGTTGTAGGCGCGCGCGATGATTTTGTTGTTGCACACCACCACGGCCCCAATCGGGATTTCGCCTTCTTCCTGGGCGTACAAGGCCTGTTTGTAGGCTTCGCGCATGAAATGTTCGTCTGAATGAATGCTGAGCACGGTTGGTTTGGGTTAAATAGAAAACGGGTAGCAATATATAACTGCCACCCGTGCTGCAATGTTACAAAATACGTTTTCGGCTTCATTTCTGAAAATGAGCCCGAAAACGGAATTACCTCACCCTAAATCCCTCTCCCGCGGAGAGGGACTTTAAAGCAGATGTGTTTTCAGGCTGTTTTACTCAAACAGGCCGAAAACGGAAAGACAGAGCTCCCCTCTCCGTGGGAGAGGGGCCGGGGGTGAGGTGTCTATTTCACATTCGCGCTGGCCATTACGGCCTGGGCGGTGGCTTGCCATTCTTTCTGCAAGGCCACTGGGGCGTTGAAACTGAAGATCACCATCTGGTCTTTCAGAAACGTGTACTGGATCATGGTGTATTTGCGTACCGGGGCCAGATTGCGGGATTTGCGCTCATCACGCACGGTAGACACAAATTCATAGACCAAGTACTCCCGCCCGTTGATGGTTTGTTTTCCTTCAGTTAAGAACTGCACTTCGGTGAACATGCGCTGAATAGAAGCCTTGTAAAAGTCTTTGAGTACGGCAATGTCGTTGGTGGGGAAGGTGCTGGGGCGCTGGTTCACGCTGATGTCCACCTGGCCGTCTGGGCTGGTGTACACGCCCAGCGGTTTGCGGGCGGCCGGGTATTCGCGGGCAATGCCATCGTCGGGCATGATCTCAAAGGTCTGCGGAATGGAAAGCGTGATGTTCTTGGCCACCGTCACTTTTTTGAGTTTGGGCGGGGCAAAAGCCATAAAGCCCGGAAGCAACAGCAGCACTACTAAAAGGAATTTACTTTTCATAAGGATAATTAGCAAACAGGTACCCGCCAGCCAAGGCAAATACTAAGCCAGAATGAACGGTAAGCGGCAAAGGTACGGGTTTAGGCGGGTCTGGCGCAAGCAAACCACGGGCGTAGAAAAAGCCCGGCTAAGGTAACCGGGCTTTTATCTAGGGTTGAAGAAAACTTACTATTAAATGTTATAGGCAACAGGCGCGGCCTGTGGGCGTTAGTAGTAAAAGCACTTAGTGCATTAGTTGCCTAAATTTTATTAATAATTATCTTAAATGCTACTATTTTTTAGTTTTTTTTAAACTACATCGTGGTCTGTTAGTTAAAATAATAAAATGGCAACTGACCTGCTCGTTTCTCAGGCGGTTCTAACCAATTGCCGCTATTACCTGTTTTTTACCTTTGAATCTTAGGCAGAGTTGTCTAATTTTGCACGAATTTGTATAGTTACTACTATGGAACCTACCGTAACCCCTCAATATGTGCCCGCAGATTGGCTGCCCATCGTGATTCAGTTCGCGGCGGCCCTGGGCTTTGTGATTTTCGCCATGACCGTGACCCACTTGATTGGCCCCAAACGCAAGAGTGCCGTGAAAAACGCCTCCTGGGAATGCGGGATTGAATCTAAAGGCGATGCCCGCGTGCCTATTTCCATCAAATACTTCCTGATTGCCATTCTGTTTGTACTTTTTGATGTGGAGATTATCTTCCTGTACCCTTGGGCGGTAAACTTCAGGGCAATGGGTTTAGACGGCTTTATCTGGATGCTGCTGTTCATGGCCACCCTTTTAATCGGGTTCTATTACGTGATTAAAAAGGGTGTTTTGAAGTGGGAGTAGAATTAGATTTTTCCGCAGAAGGCGGCAAACTTTTATAGGCTGAGGTTTGTTCAGGAAAAAGGCGATTTTGGCCTCTATTTCTGAAATACAAGCGAAAACGAACATGACCGATAACAAAACTGATATAACCACGGTGAATGCCCCAGAAGGGGTGGAGGGGTCTGGTTTCTTTGCCACTTCCCTGGAGAAAGTAGTAGGTCTGGCCCGCAAGCACTCGCTTTGGCCCTTGCCGTTTGCTACCTCTTGCTGCGGTATTGAGTACATGGCCACTATGGGTGCGCACTATGACATCTCCCGTTTCGGGTCTGAGCGCCCCAGCTTCTCGCCACGTCAGGCAGATTTGCTGATGGTGATGGGTACTATCGCCAAGAAAATGGGTCCGGTGGTGAAGCAGGTGTACGAGCAGATGGCCGAGCCGCGCTGGGTGATTGCCGTAGGCGCCTGTGCCACTTCTGGTGGTATTTTTGACTCGTACAGCGTGTTGCAGGGTATTGACCGCATTATTCCGGTTGACGTGTATGTGCCCGGTTGCCCGCCACGTCCTGAGCAGATTCTGGACGGCCTTATGCGGATTCAGGATTTGGCCGAAAACGAGTCTTTGCGCCGCCGCAACTCCCCAGAATACGAAGCGCTTTTAAGTTCTTACAACATTAAATAAGGCATGGCCGAGATAACTAATGAGCAGCTGGTTGCCAGGCTTCAGGAGAAGTTTGGCGAGCAGGTGTTTGATATTCAGGAGCCGTACGGGCTAGTCACCGTTACCACCACGCGGGAGAACATCATTCCTATGCTGCAGGCGCTGTATGAAGATGATCTGCTGCAGATGCAGTTTCTGACCACTCTTTGCGGCATGCACTTCCCAGACAACAAAGGACAGGAATTGGGCGTGGTGTACCACGTGCACAGCTTGCAGAACAACCTTCGGCTGCGGATCAAAATTTTCTTCCCTGAAGATGATGCCGTGGTGCCGACGGCCACCGAACTGTACCAAACCGCCAACTGGATGGAGCGCGAGACCTTTGATTTCTACGGCATCCGGTTTGAGGGGCACCCTAACTTGATTCGCATTCTGAATGTGGAGGAGATGGAGGCGTTCCCGATGCGCAAGGAGTTCCCGCTGGAAGACCAAACCCGCGAAGACAAGATTAACACCTTCTTCGGAAGATAAAAAACAGGGAAACCCCCACGGCTGGCGCTAAACCAGCCGCCGGGGTTTCTGCTTATACTACTAACAGCCACCATGGAGTTAGCCAAACAGAATACGCAGATAGTGACCCCAGATTCCTACATGCAGGAGCTCACCACCCTGAATCTAGGACCTACGCACCCGGCCACGCACGGCATCTTCCAGAACATCCTGCAAATGGATGGCGAGAAGATTGTGTCGGGCGTGCCCACCATTGGGTACATTCACCGCGCGTTTGAGAAAATTGCCGAGCGCCGCAACTTCTACCAAATCACCCCGCTCACCGACCGCATGAACTACTGCTCCTCGCCCATCAACAACATGGGCTGGTGGATGACGGTAGAGAAATTGCTGGGTGTGACGGTGCCAAAACGTGCTGAATACATCAGGGTGATTGTGATGGAACTGGCCCGTATTGCCGACCACTTGATCTGTAACTCTATTCTTGGGGTAGATACCGGTGCTTTTACCGGCTTCTTGTATGTGTTCCAAGAAAGAGAGAAAATCTACGAAATCTACGAGGAAATTTGCGGTGCCCGCTTAACTACCAACATGGGCCGCGTAGGTGGCATGGAGCGTGATTTGTCTCCTATTGCCATTCAGAAAATCAGAGATTTCCTGCGTGACTTCCCCAAGGTAATGCGTGAATTTGAGGCCATGTTCAACCGCAACCGCATCTTCATTGACCGCGTGGAGAACGTAGGCCCTATCACCGCCGAGCGTGCCTTGAACTACGGTTTCACCGGCCCTAACCTTAGAGCCGCCGGGGTGGACTATGACGTACGCGTAATGAACCCTTATTCTTCTTACCAAGACTTCGATTTTGAGATTCCGGTAGGCACCAAGGGCGATACGTATGACCGCTTCATGGTCCGTAACGAGGAAATCTGGCAGAGCTTGCGAATCATTCAGCAAGCCATGGACAACCTTCCCGAAGGCCCTTTCCACGCGGATGCGCCAGAGTTTTACTTGCCACCAAAGCAAGAGGTGTACCGCAACATGGAAGCGCTTATCTACCACTTCAAGATTGTGATGGGTGAGATTGACGCGCCGGTAGGTGAGGTGTACCATGCGGTGGAAGGCGGAAACGGCGAGCTTGGTTTCTACCTAGTATCTGACGGTGGCCGTACGCCGTACCGTCTGCACTTCCGGAGACCTTGCTTCATTTATTACCAGGCCTATCCAGAAATGGTGGTAGGCACGCAGTTGTCAGATGCCATCGTGATTCTGTCCAGCATGAACGTGATTGCAGGGGAACTAGACGCTTAAGTTGTAGCCATGCAATTGACAGAACAGGAACTGCAAGAGATTCGGGAGTACTTTAAAAGTCAGCCCGTGTTGAATGCCTACTTGTTCGGGTCTTATGCGCGGGGCGAGGCAGATGCCGATAGTGACATTGATTTATTGGTTGATTTAGATTATTCGGCAAAGATTGGGTACCAGTTCTTCGGAATGCACCAGGATTTGCAGAAGATATTGAAACGAAAAGTAGATGTAGTGCCCTCAGACGGAGTGTCACGCCATCTGCAGCCTTTTATAGAAAAAGACAAAAAGCTTATTTATGCGAAATAAGCTGGGAGACTTACAACGGCTTCAACATATAACAGATGCTATCTCTGAGATTGAGGATTTCACCAAAGGAACTACCTTTGAAACTTTCTCAGAGAACCGCATGATGGTGTTGGCCTGCGTGAAGTGCTTTGAGATAATTGGAGAGGCAGTTGGCCATCTTTCTGAAGAGGTGAAAGCAGAACACGCATCCATTGATTGGCGCAACGTGAAAGCGTTCCGGAATCTGATGGTGCATGAATATTATAAAGTAAGTGACCGGTTGGTGTGGCAAATCATTGAGAACAACCTGCCGGAATTGAAGCAAGTAATTGCCCAAGCAATAACAGCATTGAAGAATAATCCAGCATAATGTTCCCTGGAAAGGGCATTAGGAGCAAATAAGTACATGGAGCAAACAGCAAGTATCAACAAAGTAGAGTTCTCTGAAGGGGCCATGGCCGAAATCCGGCGCTACTTGTCCCATTATCCGGCTGACCGTCAGAAGTCGGCTATTTTGCCTATCCTGCACATCGCGCAAGCGGAGTTTGGGGGGTGGGTGAGCCCAGAGGTAATGGATAAGGTGGCTGAAATCCTGAACATACAGCCTATTGAGGTGTACGAGGTGGCTACCTTCTATACCATGTTCAACTTGAAGCCGGTAGGCAAGCACGTGCTGGAGGTTTGCCGCACGGGCCCTTGCATGCTGCGTGGCTCTGACCAACTGATTGAGCACCTGGAGAACCGCCTAGGCTGCAAAGTAGGGGAGACCTCCGCCGACGGCAACTTCACCCTGAAAACCGTGGAATGCCTGGCTTCTTGCGGAACTGGCCCTATGCTGCAAGTACGCGAGCAATTCTACGAAAACCTGGACCCCGCTAGCGCTGACCAACTGCTGGAAGACCTGAAAGCCTTAACCGTAAGGAAACCATGGGAAGAAAATTACTAACTGAACATATCAACGTTGAGGGCATCCATACCTTTGACGTGTACCGCAAGCACGGCGGCTACGCCTCGGTAGAGAAGGCTTTGAAAACCATGACCCCCGAGGAAGTGGTGGAAGAAGTGAAAGCCTCTGGCCTGCGTGGCCGGGGTGGTGCTGGTTTCCCGACCGGTATGAAGTGGAGCTTTTTGGCCAAGCCTGAAGGAAAGCCCCGCTATTTAGTCTGCAACGCCGATGAATCAGAGCCCGGAACGTTCAAAGACCGGTACCTGATGGAGAAACTGCCGCACCTTTTGATTGAAGGCATGATCACGTCTTCGTTCGCGCTGGGTGCCCGCACGTCTTATATTTATATAAGAGGCGAGTTGTTGTACGTGCTTCGCATTTTGGAGAAAGCCATTGCGGAAGCCTACGCCAACGGTTTCTTAGGTGAAAACATCCTGGGCAGCGGTTATTCTTTGGATTTGCACGTGCACCCCGGTGGGGGCGCGTACATTTGCGGCGAGGAAACAGCCCTGCTGGAATCTCTGGAAGGCAAGCGCGGAAACCCGCGTAACAAACCTCCGTTCCCGGCGGTGTGGGGCCTTTACGGTTGCCCAACCGTGGTAAACAACGTGGAGTCCATTGCCACCGTGCCGTGGATTGTGAACAACACCGCCGCTGAATATGCCAAGATTGGCGTTGGGCGCAGCGCGGGCACCAAACTGATTTCGGCGGGCGGGAACATCAACAAGCCCGGTGTGTACGAGATTGAACTAGGCGTAACCGTTGATGAATTCATTTATTCAGACGAGTACTGCGGTGGTATCTGGAAAGGCCGTGACATGAAAGCGGTGATTGCCGGAGGTTCCTCGGTTCCAATTCTGCCCAAAGATTTAATCCTGAAAACCGCTGCCGACGAAGACAGATTAATGACTTACGAGTCGTTGTCGGACGGAGGTTTTGCCACGGGTACCATGCTGGGCTCCGGCGGATTCTTCGTGCTGGATGACCATGCCTGTATTGTGCGCCATACCTGGACCCTCGCCCGTTTCTACCACCACGAGTCCTGCGGCCAATGCAGCCCTTGCCGTGAGGGAACCGGCTGGATGGAGAAAGTCTTGCACCGCATTGAACACGGTCATGGCCACATGCATGACATTGACCTGCTCGTGAGCGTTGCTAAGCAGATAGAAGGAAATACCATCTGTCCGTTGGGAGACGCTGCAGCTTGGCCGGTTTCTGCCGCTGTGTTGCACTTCAGAGATGAATTTGAGTGGCATGTGAAATATCCGCAAGAAGCCACGGCTCCAGGCGCGGTGTTCCGCAAAGAAGCATCGGTGCTGGCTTAATTGAATTGCGTTTTCGGCCTCGTTTTCAGAAATGAAGCCAAAAACAGAAACTTAGAGGTATCGTTTCTGAGGTGATTGTGAACATAAACTTCTTGCTGAATGAAGTTAACCATTGAAGCAAATCAAGTCATATATGAAATGGACCCTAGGAATAAGTGGGTTATGGATATAGGCAAGATTAAATTCATTGGGGAGGATACCACGGCGAATGGCCCTTGGGAGCCAGATTATTTTTTTGTCTTTGCAGAAAAAGAAAATGAATGGTGGCAAGCTCCTAACGAGGCTGTGAAGGAAATGGGGTTTTGGACACAGTTAAGCGAAAAGCTAAATTGTGAAGTTGGTCCAACTTTAGCTGCTTCAACACAATGGGCAACTAAGGTGTTGTACCCTGTGTCCTTAGCGGGACAGGAGATGTTTGAAATAATTCAGATTGACCAAAAGTCAAAGTCATTTTGGCAAAGAATTTTTGGAAGTGCAGCCACGGAAAGACTTGTCTTAACTGAAAATGTGAGGAAGCTTTTTCATCAGGGATAAAAATATAAAAAGCCGTTTTTGGCCTCGTTTTCCGAAACAGAGCCAAAAACAGAAATACAAATAAACAGCCATTTGTTGCGCGGCAAGCAATTGACAACCAGCAATCAACAATAATTTGAAATGGTAAAAATTACGTTTGATGGCATAGAGGTGGAGGTAGAGGAAGGAACTACCATCCTCAACGCGGCCCGCAAGATTGGCGGCGAGGTGGTGCCCCCTGCCATGTGTTACTATACGCCTTTGAAGGGCAGCGGCGGTAAATGCCGCGCCTGTTTGGTGAAGGTGGCGGCCGGTTCTGCCAAAGACCCGCGCCCTATGCCTAAGTTGGTGGCCAGCTGCGTGACGCCGGTACAGGATGGAATGGTGGTAGAAAATACGACCAACCCAGATGTATTGGCCGCTCGCAAAGGCGTGGTTGAGATGCTCTTGATTAACCACCCGTTGGATTGCCCGGTCTGCGACCAGGCCGGGGAGTGCGATTTGCAGAACTTCGCCTACGAACACGGTACTTCGGGTACCCGTTACGAGGAAGAGCGTCGCACCTTTGATAAAATAGACATCGGGCCATTGATTCAGCTGCACATGACGCGTTGCATTCTGTGCTACCGCTGCGTGTACACCGCTGACCAAATCACCGAGAAGCGCGTGCACGGTGTGTTGGGCCGGGGCGATGCCGCCGAGATAGGAACCTACATTGAGAACGTCATCGACAATGATTTCTCCGGAAACGTGATTGACGTGTGTCCGGTAGGCGCTTTGACCGACAAGACGTTCCGCTTTAAAAACCGCGTGTGGTTCACCAAGCCCGTAGATGCGCACCGCGATTGCCCCACCTGCTCCGGCAAAACGGTGCTCTGGATGCGTGGCAATGATGTGTTGCGTGTGACCGCCCGCAAAGACCAATACAACGAAGTACAGGAGTTCATCTGCAACACCTGCCGCTTTGACAAGAAAGACCCCAACGACTGGACCATTGAAGGACCGCGCAAGATTGACCGCAGTTCGGTGATTTCTGCCAATCATTACGAGTTGCCGGTGCTCAATGTAGACGTTATCTCTAACTTGCCGGGCTCTACTGAACAAGACTTAGAATCCACTCCTTTTAACCTAGGAAGACACGTATAATGGAGTTATCTGTATTAGTAGTTAAAGCGCTTATCATCTTCGGGGTATTTGGGATTACGTTGCTGATTGCCACGTATTCTACCTACGCTGAACGCAAAGTGGCGGCCTTCATTCAAGACCGCGTGGGTCCTAACCGGGCCGGTCCGCTGGGCTTGTTTCAGCCATTGGCCGATGCCGTGAAACTGTTCTTCAAAGAAGAATTCGTGCCGGCCAATGCCAACAAATTCCTGTTCATTGCGGGACCGTCTTTGGCTATGTTAACGGCCTGTATGTCCAGCGCGGTGATTCCGTTTGGCAATACCTTGTTGATTGACGGTCAGTACATTGCGGTGCAGGCCATTGAGGTGAACATCGGGATTCTCTACATCTTTGGCGTAGTGGCGTTGGGTGTGTACGGCATCATGATTGGCGGCTGGGCGTCTAACAACAAATTCTCGTTGTTGGGAGCCATTCGCGCGGCGTCACAGAACATCAGTTACGAGTTGGCCATGGGTATGTCCATCATCGCGCTGTTAGTCTTGACCGGCTCTCTTTCTTTGGGCGTGATTGCAAGGCAGCAGGGCGAAACGCTGTTCGGTATCTCCGGCATGAACTGGAACATTTTCTATCAGCCGGTAGGCTTTTTAATTTTCCTGGTGTGTGCCTTCGCCGAAACCAACCGCGTGCCCTTTGACTTACCTGAGTGCGAGACGGAGCTGGTAGGAGGTTATCACACCGAGTATAGCTCTATGGGTATGGGCTTATATTTGTTTGCCGAATATGTGAACATCTTCGTGGCCTCGGCCGTGATGGCGACGCTGTACTTTGGCGGCTACAACTTCCCGTTCATGTATGACCTGGGCTTGCCGCACAACGTGGTGACCATTTTGGGTACGGTGGTGCTGTTTATAAAAATTCTGATGTTCATTTTCTTCTTCATGTGGGTGCGCTGGACCTTGCCGCGTTTCCGGTATGACCAATTGATGAACTTGGGCTGGAAAATCTTGATTCCGCTTTCTATCGCCAATGTGGTGATTACGGCTGCGGTTATTCTGCTGAAAGAAGAATATTTCAGATAGCAGCTTGCGGGTTTTGTGAAAATCCCACAGACAATTTAACGACTGAACGAGATGCAATCATTAAGTAATAGAGCGAAGAAACTGGAGAAAAAGCCCATGACTTTCTCGGAGAGAATGTATCTCCCGGCAATCTTCTCGGGCTTGAGTATCACCATGCGGCACTTCTTCAAGAAGAAAGCCACCATTAGATATCCAGAGGAAACCCGCCCCATGAGCACCGTATGGCGCGGTCTGCACGTGCTCAAGCGCGACGAAAAAGGCAGAGAGCGTTGCACGGCCTGCGGGCTGTGCGCGGTGGCCTGTCCGGCCGAGGCCATTACCATGGTCTCCGGTGAGCGCAAGCGCGGCGAGGAGCATCTGTACCGTGAGGAGAAATACGCGGTGAGTTACGAGATTAACATGCTGCGCTGCATTTTCTGCGGTCTGTGCGAGGAAGCCTGCCCCAAAGCGGCCATCTTCCTGCAGAACGATAAAACCGCCCCGGCCCGTTACGAGCGTGACGAGTTCATCTACGGCAAAGACCGCCTGGTAGAACCCATGCCCATTGACTTAACTTCTTACGCCGCCCAGCGCTAATCTCCTACAAAACTATGACGGGTAATCTGTTTTACTTTCTCACGTTCCTGACCTTGTTTGCCGCCATTGGCGTGGTGGTGTCTAAAAACCCCGTGTACAGCGTGCTGTTCATGATTTTGACGTTCTTCTCGCTCACCGGGCATTACATTCTGCTCAACGCTCAGTTTGTGGCGGCGGTGAACTTTATTGTGTACATGGGCGCCATCATGGTGTTGTTCCTGTTCGTGATTATGTTCCTGAACCTGCGCGAAGACACCGAGCAGCACAAACCGGCCCTAAGCAAGATTGCCGCTGCCATTGCCGGCGGCTTGCTGTTTGTGATTATGATTGCCGCTCTCAAAGATGTGGATACCAACGTGTACCACCCGGCGGTGTTCGACTCACAGATTGGTCTGGTGGAGAACCTGGGCATTGTCTTGTTCAGAGATTACCTGTTACCGTTTGAGTTAGCGTCTATCTTGTTGCTGGCGGCCATGGCCGGGGCAGTACTGTTAGGCAAGCGCGAGCCGGGCGAAAGAAATAGATTCTAAGGGTTCTCCGGAGCCCGAGAAAGGACAGCCATTCCGTTGTCCTTTTTTTCATGCCGCTTTTGGTGGTATAGAATAGTAACTGCCATTTTTGGCCACATTTTTGAAAACGAGGCCGAAAACAGAAAAACACCTCACCCCCGGCCCCTCTCCCACTGAGAGGGACTTTGAAGCCTTTGCTTTTTTGGCCTGTTTTGGCGAAAAGAGGCCAAAAAAGCAAACGAGTACTCCCCTCTCTATGGGAGAGGGGCCGGGGGTGAGGTCTTATTTATTGTGGATTTACCAAAAAATGGAAATAACTTTGGCCCTGTTTCAAGGCAAGGCCAAGGCCGTTTCTAAGAACGAATAGTAAACATGAACGAAATTCCAGAGGTCATTAGGACCATTCCGCTGAATCTGTACCTGTATTTCAGCACCGCCTTGTTCGTGATTGGAATCATTGGGGTTCTGATTCGGCGGAACGCCATCATCATCTTCATGAGTGTGGAGCTGATGCTCAACTCGGTGAATCTGCTGCTGACCGCTTTTTCAGCGTACCGTTCTGACCCCAACGGGCAGATTTTCGTGTTCTTCATCATGGCCGTGGCCGCCGCCGAAGTAGCCGTGGGCTTGGCCATTATTGTGATGATTTACCGCAACGTGCGCACCACCGATATCAACATCCTGAACAAACTGAAATGGTAAAGCGGGGTTTCCTGCTGCGCTGCTCTAGAAAGAATACCGTTCCATTTACGCTTTAACAAATGCAAGAATTTATTTTGCCGGCAAACAACGCTGAGATGACTTGGGTCTGTTTGCTGATTCCGCTCCTGCCGCTGATCGGGTTTCTGATTAACGGGCTGGGGAACCGGAAATTGCCGAAAGGTTTGGCCGGGTTGGTGGGTTGTGCCACCGTCATTGGGTCGTTTGCGCTGTCTTTGTTCCTGTTCTTCGGGTTTGAGGGCTACGGCAACCGCCCGTACACCACAGATATCTTCGACTGGATTAATGTAGCGGCCCTTCAGATTCCGTTCTCGTTCCAGATTGATCAACTGTCTCTGATAATGCTGCTGCTGGTGACGGGCGTGGGTTCGGTGATTCACATTTACAGCGCTGGCTACATGCATGATGACGAGAACTTCGGGAAGTTTTTCGCTTTCCTGAACCTGTTCGTGTTCTCCATGCTGCTGCTGGTGATGGGCTCTAACTACGTGATGATGTTTGTGGGCTGGGAAGGCGTGGGGCTTTGCTCTTACCTTTTGATTGGCTTCTGGAACAAAGTCACACCGTATAACAACGCCGCCAAGAAAGCTTTCATCATCAACCGTATTGGTGACCTAGGCTTCTTGCTGGGTATCTTCTTAATCTTCATCACCTACGGCAGCGTGAGCTATGGCGAGGTGTTCAACCAAGCCTCACAGCTGAACGAAGTAAACGATGGCGTAGTGGTTGCTATCACGCTGTTGCTGTTTGTAGGTGCCATGGGTAAATCAGCGCAGCTGCCGCTCTACACGTGGTTACCAGACGCGATGGCGGGCCCTACGCCGGTTTCTGCCTTGATTCACGCCGCTACCATGGTAACCGCCGGTATTTACATGGTCATCAGGTCAAACGTATTGTACACGCTGGCCCCAGATACTCTGGAAATTGTCGCGGTGATTGGTTTGGCTACGGCTTTATTCGCTGCTACCATCGGGCTTTTCCAGAACGACATCAAAAAAGTATTGGCGTACTCTACCGTGAGCCAGTTGGGGTATATGTTCCTGGCATTGGGTGTGATGGCTTATTCTTCGTCTCTGTTCCATGTATTGACGCACGCATTCTTCAAAGCTCTTCTGTTCTTGGGTGCCGGTAGCGTGATTCACGCCATGTCTGGTGAGCAGGATTTGCGCCGAATGGGTGGTTTACGGAAAGCCTTGCCTATCACGTTCATCACCTTTTTAATAGGGACGCTAGCAATCTCCGGTATTCCGCCGTTTGCTGGTTTCTTCTCTAAAGACGAACTGTTGGCGCACGTGTACCAGCACAGCAAAGTGATGTGGGCGTTCGGTCTGTTGACGTCGTTCATGACGGCTTTTTACATGTTCCGGTTGCTGTATCTGGCCTTCTTCGGAAATTTCAGGGGCACCGAGGCGCAACGCCATCACCTGCACGAATCTCCGGCGGTCATGACCATTCCGTTGATTATTTTGGCCATTCTTTCCACCGTTGGTGGGTTCATGGGCTTGCCGCCGGTCTTCAGCGAAAACCACATGCTGGCCAACTTCCTGTCGCCTATCTATGAACTGGCCAGAAGAGCCGTGCCGAGCGCGTTCCAGGTAGAGCACCTCTCGCATGAAATGGAGTACATCTTGATGGGTGTTTCGGTGGCGGTGGCGTTGGTGGCCATTATCCTGGCGTACATCATCTACGGAAAGAAAAAATCTGTTCCCGCTGAAGAAGGCACTACCTCTGGGCTGCACAAGCTGGTGTACAACAAATACTACGTGGATGAACTGTATGACACCATCATCGTGAAACCGATTATGGGTTTGTCAACGGGCTTGTACCGCTTCGTGGAAAAAGGCATTATTGACCCGATTGTAAACGGTCTGGGCAAAGGCGTGCTGGGCGGCGGACGGTCGTTGCGTCTTGTGCAGAGCGGAGCCATTGGCTCTTATATCCTGATTATGGTGCTGGGCATCGCGTTAATCTTATTGCTGAACTTTATTATACTATAGGCCAAACATGTTAACCGCATTTTTAATCTTATGGCCTGCCCTGGCGGCGTTGCTGGTACTGTTGGTAAAAGGACAGGGTGCCAAGAAAGTCGCATTTGCGGCGGCGTTGGTGGAACTGGTGGCCGGCATCTGGGCCTGGGTGAATTTTGACCCCAACCAAACCAGTCCGCAGTTTCTGTTGCATCTGCCGTGGGTAGAATCGGCGGGCATTGCCTTCAAAGTGGGCATGGACGGCATCAGTCTGTTGATGGTTCTTTTGACCGTGTTCCTGATGCCCTTGATTATCCTGGCATCGTTCAAGAATGACTACGAGAAACCGTCTTCATTCTTCGCCCTGATTCTGTTCATGCAGACCGGTTTGATTGGCGTATTCACGTCTTTAGACGCGTTCCTGTTCTATTTCTTCTGGGAAGTGGCCTTGATTCCGATTTATTTCATCGCCGCGCTGTGGGGCGGGGCCAACAGAATCAAAGTCACGTTCAAGTTCTTTATCTATACGGTTTTCGGGTCTTTGTTCATGCTGGCGGCGTTTGTGTATCTGTATTTCCAGACGCCGGGCACGCACAGTTCAGAGGAAGTGGCCTTCTACCAGCTGGTGCTGGATTCTGGCACGCAGAGCTGGCTGTTCTGGTTTCTGTTCATTGCCTTCGCTATTAAAATGCCGGTGTTCCCGTTCCATACCTGGCAACCTGATACGTATGCCGAGGCTCCGGCCGCTGGTACCATGCTCTTGTCTGGTATCATGCTGAAGATGGGTGTGTACGGCGTGCTGCGCTGGTTACTGCCGGTGGTGCCGCTGGGCGTGAGCCAATGGGCCGATGTGGCCTTGGTGCTGTCCATTATCGGTATTATCTACGGCGCTATCATCGCCATTCGGCAGCAGGACATGAAGCGGTTGGTGGCGTTTTCGTCCATCTCGCACGTAGGTTTGATTGCCGCCGGTTTGTTTACCTTGAACGAGCAGGGTTTGCAAGGTGTCATGATTCAGATGTTGAGCCACGGCGTGAACGTGGTGGGCTTGTTCTTCATCATAGACATTATTCAGCGACGCACCGGCACCCGTGAGATTGCCGCCTTGGGTGGAATCACGCAAAACGCACCGTTCTTAACGGTTTGCTTTATGGTGCTGCTCTTGGGCGCCGTGGCCTTGCCGCTGACCAACGGGTTTGTGGGTGAGTTCCTGCTCTTGATGGGCGTGTTCCGGTACGAGGCCTGGATGGGCGCGGTGGCCGGTATCACCATCATTTTAGGAGCCGTCTATATGCTGCGCATGTTCCAGCGCGTGATGTTCGGGGAGAAAAACGAAATCACCCAGGGCTTTACTGACTTGACCTTCACCGAGAAAGCCGTGCTGGTACCGTTGGTGGTGATGGTGTTCTGGATTGGATTGGCCCCCAACACGTTCCTGAAGCTTTCTGAGCCCGCGGTTCTGAACCTGCTGGAGGTAATCAAGCGCTAAGATTTTAAGATACACAGGAGAAATCACCTGCACATGACATCTATAATACTACTTTCTATTTTCGGGATAGTGAACCTCTTTCTGGGGTTCATGAAATCTAAAAAAGCGTTGCTGCCCATTGTGCTGGTGTTCCTGCTGGTGGTGCTGGGCGCGACGGTGTATGACTGGGGCCTGAACCAATCGTTCTTCCAGAACATGCTCACCGTTGACAATTTCACCGTGGGCTTTACGGCGGTCATGGTTCTGTCTACCATTTTCATTCTGCCCTTCTCGCGCCGCTACGTGGTGAACGAAGAGCCCAACCTGGCCGAATATTACACCTTGATGATGTTTTCTCTGGTGGGTGGCATTATGATGGTGGGCTATGAAAACCTGCTGATGCTGTTCCTGGGCATTGAAATCATGTCGATTCCCATGTACGTGCTGGCCGGTTCTGACAAGCGCAACATTCTGTCTAACGAGGCGGCCATGAAGTACTTTTTGATGGGCTCGTTCTTCACCGGCATCATTCTGTTTGGCATGGCCCTGATTTACGGCGCCACCGGGCACTTTGATTTGGTAGACATCGCCAACGTGGCCAACACCCTAGACCCGAACATGGTACCATTGCTTTTGATGGGCATTCTCCTGATTCTGATTGGCATTACTTTTAAGATTGGTGCCGCGCCGTTCCATTTCTGGACTCCAGACGTGTACGAGGGCACACCTACGCTGTTTACCGGCTACATGTCTACGGTAGTGAAAACGGCTGGTATTGCCGCTTTCTACAAACTGATGAACGTGGCGTTTCCGGCCGTGTATGACGAGTGGTTCCCGACCGTGGTGGCCATTACCGTGCTCACCTTGCTGGTGGGCAACATTGGTGCGGTGGCCCAGACCAGCATGAAACGGATGCTGGCTTACTCCAGTATCTCGCACGCCGGTTACCTGCTAATGGCCTTGGCTGCCTTCAATGACCGCTCTGAAAATGCCATTCTGTTCTATTCCCTGGCCTACTCGGTAGCCACCATCGCCGCCTTCGGGGTGTTGAAATACGTAGCCGATGAACGTGGGTCTGATGATTATTCGGCATTCAACGGCTTGGGCAAGACCAACCCGCTACTGGCGTTTGTGATGACCGTTTCCATGCTGTCTCTGGCGGGGATTCCGTTGACTGGCGGTTTCTTCGGGAAGCTGTTCCTGTTCTCCGCCGCCTTGGAGAAAGACATGCTCTGGCTGATTGTGGTGGCTATCTTGATGTCTGCTGTTGGTATTTACTACTACTTCCGGGTTATCATCGCCATGTACATGAAAGAGCCGGCCGGCGAGCGCGTGGCAGTAGATTCTTTTGCGACATTCACCTTGATTGCGTTGGTGTTCTTGACCGTGATTATGGGCGTAGTGCCTGGCTTGTTCAGTAACTTGCTGTAAGATTTTACTTTTTTGATAAACCAGAAGAGGCGCCCATGGGTGCCTCTTCTGGTTTATAGCGTTTTCGGCCTCGTTTTGGAAAATGGAGCCAAAAACGGAAAATAGGGGAAGTTACTCCTGAGTTTCATTGTATAACAACCATAACTCTTCCATGGGCACTGGTTTTCTGCTGACTTTGTTGATGTCTTTTCCACCAGAGGTCCAGAGATATGGAAAACAATGAATTCCTTTGTCTCCTGCTAAATCTTTGATTTCGTTTTGCCAGCCGTTCCAGCGCATGCCTTCATAAAAGGATTCAAGATTGCCGGAGAAACAGAATTGAAGAAACTCTGAATAGCCTAACTCAGTGTATTCCCATTCTAAGCGGTCTGGTGAGAAGTAGAAGACTTTGCCAATGCCTTCTTTTCCTAGTCCGCCCGCATTGACGGCAAAGAACCCGCCTAATACATCATCGGCTATCAAAAGAAACGTGGGCTGCTGGCCCTCTTGCAAAAATGATTTCCCTTTGTTCCAGGCCATCAGGCTACGGGGCATACGGTCTGACCCAGAACCTAAAATCCGAAGCCAGCCATGGTCTACCAATATGCCGCCGGTTTCATAGACAATGGCTCCCATAGCAGAGCGCGTGGTTACCTGGGCTTGCAGTAAAGCTGCTTCGGCATTGGCTTGGGTTTTAGGGAGGATTTCGACTTTATTTTTGGCCACCTTCATCCAGTCTTTCACTAGCTCCCAACCGGGTTCCTGCGTATTAACCAATTCTGCCAAGGTGCGTTTTTTAATGGCTTGGCCTTGAGCATAGAAAGCGAACATAAAAAGGAGGAGCGGGAGAAAGTATTTCATGGCGTAAGATACAGAATTTCCGTTTTCGGCTTCATTTCCCGAAACGAGGTCAAAAACGGAAACTACAGGCTCATCAGGTCTTTGAACACCTGGGTTTGTCTTCGGCTTACTTCCACCTCCTCGCCGCCTTTGAGGAGGAGCTTGATGCTGCCGCTGAACCAGGGGTTGATTTGCTCAATGTAGTGCACGTTGATAATCTGCTGGCGGTTGGCCCTGAAAAAGACTTTCGGGTCAAGGCGGTTCTCCAGGTAGTTCAGGGATTTTAAGATGCAGGGCCGTTCTTGGTCGAAGTACAGGAATGCGTAGTTGCCATTGGATTCAATCAGGCGCACTTGTTTGAGGGCCACAAACCAGCAGCGCTCGCCGTCTTTCACAAACACGCGGTCTTCCTCGCGCAACTGGGCGGGAGGCGCAGCGGTGGGCTTGGCGGTTTCCTGCTTGGCCAGGGCTTTCTCCACAGCCTGTCTCAACCGACTTTCCTCAATAGGCTTCATCAAGTAATCCAGCGCGTTCCGTTCGAAGGCCTGCAGCGCATACTGGTCATAGGCGGTGGTGAAGATGACCTGCGGCGTGTATTCCAGGGCTTCCAGCAGCTCAAACCCGTTTTTCTGGGGCAGGTGGATGTCCAGGAACAGCAGGTCGGGGCGCTGGGCTTCAATCAGGGCAATGCCTTCTTCGGCATTTTCGGCCTCGCCCACCAGTTCCAGCTCCGGGAATTTGGTCAACAGGTGCTTCAGTTCCAGGCGGGCCAGGCGCGAATCTTCAACGATGCAGATTTTCATATTCTTTGTAAGGAAGCGTGAGCGTGGCGGTCACGCCGTTTTCTGAAGTTTGGGTAAGCATGAACGAGCCGGGTTTTTCCATGGAATGCGCCACACGCTCCAGCAGCCGCTCCAGCCCAATGCCTGCCGGGGCGGAAGAGGGTTTCAAGGTGCCCGTGTTCTCCACCTGTATCTGTAAATGACCGTTCAGGCGGTGCAAAGAGAGCTGAATCTGCCCGCCTTTGGCCTGCGTTCCAATGCCGTGCTTGATGGCGTTCTCCACCAACAGTTGAATGCCCAGCGGCGGAATAGCGGCGGTTTGCACGTCAGGCGCCACGTTGGCGGTAAACGTAAGTTTGTCCTCGAAATGGATTTTCTCCAGCGCCACGTAATTCTCCAGAAAGGCCAGTTCCTCGCTTACCGGCACTAAATTGTTTTGGTTGTAGCCAATCACGTACCGCATCATGGCAGAGAGGCGCGTAATCATCTCGCGGGCCTTCGTCTGGTCTTCCAACACCAAGGAACGGATGTTGTTCAAACTGTTGAACAGAAAGTGCGGATTCAGCTGAGACCGAATAGCCTGCAATTCAGATTCTTTCAACGATAACTGCAGTTTCCAGGCTTCCACTTCCTTTTCTTTCCAGCGTTTTATGGCCTGGAAGGCGAAGTAAATGGTGGACCAGAACGTGAGCATGACCAAACCGTTGGCAGAGTACATCATCAACATACCGAAGCTGAATTCCCCCAGCGTGAACATGCCCATGGCCAACATGAAAAGGCACACCAATAACTGGCAGATGATGGATGCCACGGTATTATAGGCTAAAATCAGGACCGCCAATTTGCCCACGGGCAAGTGAATCCAATTATATTTATGGTTCAGGTGGCGTTGCAAGTGCGTAAGGCCCAGGAAAATGCCCGTGCCCACAAACTGCACGGCAAACATGCCCGGCTGTTTATTAAAGAACAGGAAACTCATCAGGAGGCCAATGCAAAGGTAAAAGGTCCAGCCAAGTGCTTGGCAGACCCAATACCATTTCTGTTGACGTTGAACGGTCATGTAGGAGAGTAGCGTGATTATTTCTTCAGGAATGCATCCATCTGCGCGAACATCCAGATTGGCTCGTCATACATGATGAAGTGCTTGGCGGTGTCCGCTACTTTTATGTCAGCCGAAGGCAAGTTAGCGAATTGCATCTTAAAGGTGTTGGTGGTCATCTCCCTCGTTACGCCATAATCTTTGTACCCGTACCACGCGCCCAGTACCAATACCGGACTCTTAATGGCAACAATGTCTTTGCGCAAGTCTGAGGTGTACATTTCATACATAGCCTGTCCCGTGGTGGCGTAGTCAGATTTACGGCCCCATTCAATGATTTTCTTGATGTGTATCGAGTCTTTGGCCATGGTGCCCATGCTGGCTTCCTGCTGCTTCTGCGCGATTGGGTTGGGCGTAGCCATTTGCTTTTTCATCTGGTCTGCCATTGGTTTGATGCTCTCAAGCGTAGCCGTGGGGTTCTGGGCTGCGCCGATAAAAGGCAAACCGTCTACCACCACCGTCTTCCCGAACAATTCCGGCGCTTTCACATTCAAGGCCAAGACCAGGTAACCGCCCAGGCTGTGGCCTACCAACACTGGCTTCTTCAATTTGTTTTCCTGCACGTAGGTAATGATTTCGTCCCGAACGGAATTTAAGAAATGGTCTGTTTTTACCGCAGGCTGACCAGCGAAGCCCGGCAAGGTCAAAACATAACACGTGAAGTTTTTCTGGTAATGTTTCACCGTCTCGTCCCACACCTCGCCGGCTGAGTTGAGGCCAGGAATTAGAATCATGGCCGGGCCCTTGCCGGTTTTTACTACTTTAAACGAAGGCGCTTTGGCTTGCACTGTTAATGTAATGAACAACAGCAGCGCGAAGAGGGAGGTTAGTTTTGCTTTCATGGTTTCTTTGGGTTTTAAATAGTTTTTTATGCGATTGATGTTCCAAAGGTGCAGCATGAAAGACCGTTTGCGAAGCGAAATATGATGAACGGTTTCTGGAAATGGTGAACGGCGGCAAGGATGGGTTTTAGAATTTGCAAGAATGCGTTTTTGGCTTCGTTTCTGGAAACGGAGCCGAAAACAGGAGGGTGGTTCCTGTAGGATTTCCGGTTTTCGCGGAGCGAATGAACTGATTGGTTGCATGGGTAGGATATGCGCTCAAGGCCGCGAGGCCTCGTCCTCCAGCTTCGCACTGCTACTTTTCCTGGGCCTGTGGGGCCCTGCCGCTGACGCGGCACCAGAAAACTAGAGGCGCTCAGCTGAAGGACTGGAAAAGGTTCCTTTCTGTCGGCTGCCATGGCTGGGAGTGGGAATTGGTCATTACATCAGCTGTTGTTGGGCTAGAGTCACTCGTGCTGCGCACGGGTTTTGCCTAGGGCAATATCTTTTAACTACCCATGGCCCACCTGAGGTGATTTAACTGGTAAAAGAGCTTATTCAATGCAAAACAGCCTCAAAGATAAAAAAGCGCAGTTCCTTCTCCCTCGGGGAGAAGGGTAGGATGAGGGGATTCTTTCTAAACTAAAAAGCTTTGAATTTAAAAATGACGCCCTCACCCTAGCCCTCTCCCCGAGGGAGAAGGAACTCCCTACTTCCCCGTTTCTGGCTTCGTTTTCTGAAAACGGCCCCTGAAACGCAGAACGGGTGAAGTCATTTAAGACCTCACCCGTTCTAACAACTAATTACTTATAACGAACAACTATCCGCGCAGGCGCGTGTCAATCTGCAACTCATCTAACTGCGCTTGCGCAATGGGCGAAGGTGCGTCAATCATCACATCACGGCCGGAGTTGTTTTTAGGGAACGCAATGAAGTCTCTGATAGAATCAGCCCCACCGAACAAAGAGCACAGACGGTCAAACCCGAAGGCGATGCCACCGTGTGGCGGCGCACCGTACTCAAATGCATCCAGCAGAAACCCGAACTGCGCTTGCGCTTCCTCGGCCGTGAAGCCCAACAAATCAAACATGCGAGACTGCACGGCACGGTCATGGATTCTGATGGAGCCGCCGCCTACTTCCACGCCGTTGATCACCATGTCATAGGCGTTGGCGCGAACGGCGCCGGGGTTGGTGTCAATCAGGGCCATGTCCTCGGGTTTGGGCGAGGTGAACGGGTGGTGCATGGCGTGGTAGCGGCCGGCTTCTTCGTCAAATTCCAGGAGTGGGAAATCCAGCACCCACAGCGTGGAGAAGGTGTCTTTGTCGCGCATGCCTAAGCGGGTGCCCATTTCCAGGCGGAGTTCGCTTAAGGCTTTGCGGGTTTTATCGGTGCCACCGGCTAGTACCAACAGCAAGTCGCCAGGCTGGGCGTTGAAGGCTTGCACCCAAGCTTGTAAATCTTCTGGGGAGTAGAACTTGTCAACAGAGGACTTCACGCTGCCGTCTTCCTGCACGCGGGCGTAGACCAGACCGGTAGCACCAACCTGTGGCCGCTTCACAAAGTCAGTCAGTTCATCTAGTTGCTTGCGGGTGAAATGGGCGCTGCCGCTGGCGTTGATGCCTACCACCAACTCAGCATCGTCAAATACTTTGAAGCCTTTGTTTTTCACCACGTCATTCAGCTCCACAAACTGCATCCCGAAGCGGGTGTCTGGTTTGTCTGACCCGTACAAGCGCATGGCATCGGCGTAATCCATGCGCGGAAAGTCGGGCAGGTCAATGCCTTTCACGGCTTTAAATAAATGCTTCACCAGGCCTTCAAAGGTGTTCAGAATATCTTCCTGCGTCACGAACGACATTTCACAGTCAATCTGGGTAAACTCGGGTTGGCGGTCGGCGCGCAGGTCTTCGTCTCTAAAGCACTTCACAATCTGAAAATACTTGTCAAAACCCGACACCATCAGCAACTGCTTGAACGTCTGCGGGGACTGCGGAAGAGCGTAGAATTCACCGGGATTCATGCGGCTGGGTACCACGAAATCGCGGGCACCTTCAGGCGTAGATTTAATCAGAACCGGCGTCTCTACCTCAATAAAGCCCTGACCGTCTAAATACGCGCGGGTCTGCTGGCCGATGCGGTGGCGCAGTTCCAGGCTTTTGCGTACCGGCGAGCGGCGAAGATCCAGGTAGCGGTATTTCATGCGTAGGTCGTCGCCGCCGTCGGTGTCGTCCTCAATTAAGAAAGGAGGAAGTTTGGCGGGGTTCAGGATTTCCAGCGCGGTCACTTTTATCTCAATGTCGCCTGTGGCGATTTTGTCATTCTTAGACTCGCGCTCAATCACGGTGCCGGTGGCCTTGATCACGAATTCGCGGCCCAGGGTACGTGCCAAGGTTAAGGCCTCTGGGGCAGAAACGCCTTCCTCCAGGCTCAGCTGCGTGATGCCGTAGCGGTCTCTGAGGTCAACCCACAGCATGCCGCCTTTGTCACGTGATTTTTGTACCCAACCGGTCAAGGTCACTTCCTGACCAACATGTTCCAGGCGCAAGTCGCCGCAGGTGTGTGAACGAAGCATTGTCTCTCTTCTTTAGAAAATAAGCTGCAAAGGTAAGGATTGTTTCAATAGATGCGGCGGTGCGTTTTCGGGCTCATATCCAGAAATGAAGCCGAAAAAGGAACCAGAATTATCTGTCCGGAAACTGAAAAATCAGCCCGGTTAATGTCCAGTCTTGAGACAAGATTGTCCGGTTTTGAACAACTATTTCAGAATAATTTTTCATAATCCTTTGAAAAACAGTCTTTTATAAGGTTGGCATGCCACTTGTAAAAGTACCAGGGGACTCGCTTGAATTTTTTTAGAGAATTTCTTTTTCACAAGCAGCCATCTACGAAATCTTTCGTCTTTACCGCAGAAACCCTTTTAAACCATGATACACCCACACAAACTAACCCTTCTTTTATTCCTGCTCTTGTGGCAGATGGCCGCCTTTGCCCAGCAAACCGACCGGTTCGAAATCAAAGGCATTGCCAAAGGCGCCAAAGGTGAGCCGCTGCTGGCCGCGAACCTGCAATTGGTCAAAGACTCCAGCCAGACACTGGTGAAAGTGGAAGTGACCGGCGAGAAAGGCGACTTCGTGTTCAGTAATATTCCGGCCGGAAAGTATAAGCTGATGGCCATGCACTATGACTATGCGCAGTACACATCGCAAACCATACAGTTGAACCAGAACCTGAACCTGGGCGAAATTGTGTTACCGGAACGCGCCGTGGCTCTCAAGGAAGTAAAGATTGAAGCCCAGAAGCCGTTTGTAGAGCAGCATTTTGACAAAACGGTACTCAACGTGGAAAACAGCATTTCGGCGGCGGGCAGCACAGTGCTGGAAGTGCTGGAGAAAGCGCCCGGCCTGGCCGTGGACCAGAACGACAACATCAGTATGCGCGGCCGGACCGGCGTGATGGTCATGATCAACGGCAAGCGCGTGCCTATGTCGGGCTCAGAACTGGCCACCATGCTGCGCAGCCTCAATGCCAATGACGTGGCCAAGATTGATTTGATCACCAACCCATCGTCTAAATATGACGCAGCAGGCAACGCGGGTATTATTGACATCAAGCTCAAGAAAGACAGCCGCCAGGGCACCAACGGCAGCGTTACGTCTTCTCTGGGGTACGGTGAATTGCCTAAACTGAGCCAGGGCCTGCAACTGAACCACCGCGCCAACAAACTCAATGTGTTCGGGTCCTACAACTATAATCACCGCAAAGACTTCAATAAACTGGACCTGTACCGTGATTTCTTTACCCGCGAAGGCCGCACCCTCACCAATGTGAACAACCAGAAAAACGTGTTCCACCACCAGATCAACGGGCACAACGGCCGCGTGGGTTTTGACTACAACCTGAGCCCCAGGACCATTGTGGGCTTGGTAGCCACCGGCAATTTTGTGGACATTAACCGCACCACTAGCAACGTGTCAGAGTTTTTCAATGCGCAGCGGCAATACGTAGAATCTACCACCACCAACGCCCTGAGCGGCACCAACCGAAACTCACAGGCGGTGAACTTCAACATAAAACACACCCTGGACAGCACCGGCAAAGAATTGAGCGCTGATGTGGACTACGCCGCCTTCCAGTCTGGTGACATCCAGAATTTCAATACCACCTACCTTGACCGGACACCCGCCCAAGACAATTTTCTGCTCTACGGCGATTTGAACGGGAAACTCACCATTAAATCGGCCAAGGTGGACTACTCGCAGCGTTTAAAAAGCCTGGAAGCGAACTTGGAAGCCGGCCTGAAATCAAGCTTGGTAGACGCTGACAACAGCCTGGGCTTCTACAACCGCACCGGCGGAAGAAATGACTTTGACACCAACCGCAGCAACCATTTCCTGTATTCAGAGAACATCAACGCGGCGTATTTGAACCTGAACAAGAAATGGGCGAAGGTAAGTCTGCAGCTGGGTCTGCGCCTGGAAAACACCATTGCCAAAGGAAACCAGGTGGCTGAGTACGCCAAGGTAGAAGGAGACCGCTCGTTTGACCGCAACTACACCCAGTTTTTCCCCAGCGCGTTTGTGGGCTACACGGTGAACAAGACGCATGATGTAGGTCTTTCGGTGAGCCGCCGCATTGACCGCCCCACCTACAACCAGTTGAACCCGTTTGTGTTCTTAATTGACAACAGCACTGAGTCGGCTGGAAATCCTTACCTGTTGCCCCAGATGACGTATTCCTTTGAGTTTACGCACACCTTCCTGCAGAAATACGTGACCAAGCTCAGCTACAGCCGCACCACAGACGTGATTATCTCCGTGCTGTCGCCTAAGCCAAGACCGGTGCCAGATCCCAACCCAGATGCCATACCGGTAGTGGTGCAGAAAGACCAGAACCTGGCCGAGTTCCATTATTACGGCGCCAGTTTCTCTGTGCCGGTGCAAGTAGCCCGCTGGTTCACCAGCACCAACAACCTGGAGATGTATTACGGGTTGTACAAAGGAAATCTGGGCGTGACCGCCCTGCGGGCCGGAAGACCAACCTTCAGCCTCAACTCCAACAACAACATCAAATTACCCCGTGACTGGTCAGCCGAAGTGATTGGCGTGTACCGCGCCCGCCAGGTATACGGGCCTTTGGATGTGGAGCCCGTTCGGTTCCTGACCGTGGGGGTGCAGAAACAGTTCCTGGACAAAAAAGCCAACCTGAAACTGAGCGTGAGTGATGTGTTCTACTCCAACAAAACCCGGGCCGTTACAGAACTGGCAGATTACGCAGAGCGCTTCTACCAACGCCGCGACACCCGCGTGGGCACCCTCAGCTTCACGTACCGTTTTGGCGGCGCGCAGGTAGCCCCCAGCCGCAGACGCACCGGCGGCGCCGAAGACGAGAAACGCCGCGCCGGCTAAGTCCTTCTAAATTCAAAGGCATAAAAAAACCGCCCTGGCGTTTTGCTGGGGCGGTTTTCTGTTTTCGGGCTCGTTTTCAGAAATGAAGCCGAAAACGGCAATGCGTTTTACACCAGATCAAAAGCCATGGCGTACTGCGACAGCTCAAACGTGGAGGCGGCGTGCAGTTTGGCTTTGATGTTGCGGCGGTGGGTGTTCACGGTTTTCTCTGAGATGCAGAGCTCATCGCTAATTTCCTGGGAGCTTTTGCCCAGCACCACCATTTTCAGGATTTCCTGCTCGCGTTTGCCCAGCTGTGCAAACAAGGCATAGTTCTCACGGTAAAAAACGGTTTCCTTGAGCAGGCGGTCCACTTTGGGCGTGAGGTGCTTTACGGGGTCCACGGAGATGGCAATGGAAATGGTGAGCAGAGGCAGACCCTCATCATCTTGCAGCAGAATTTTAAGGGTGGTCAGGTGCCAGTGGTAGTCCAGGTTGCCCCTGAACTTGACCTGCTCAAAAAACGAAATCACTTCATCGGGGTCGTTCTGCTCAAACAGGGTGCGGGCCAGCTGTCCAAAATATTCCACCGCTTCCTCTGGGTTGAAATAGTGCAGGTAATACTCCGGGCCTACTGATTTTAACTCTTCCAGGGTCACGCCCAGCAGTTTAAGCCCCCGCGGCGACATGTATTCCACCGCAAAATTACGCGTGATGTCATGAATAATGATGACGCCCGGCATCTGGTCGGCTACGGCGGCAATGCCGGCAATGGTCTCGTCAACTCTTCTCTGTAGTTGTGGACTCCGCTGTTTTTTCATTAGTACTTCTACGTAGGGGAAAGTAAGGTTAAATTACGGGGGACGTGGTTTAAATATAGGATTTTCCCTACGCTTGACCAAAGCCGAAAGGTACTTTATGTTAAATTCAGTATTAATTCATTGTTAAATTTTGGCGTTTTGTACTCTTGTAAGAATAAATTGAATAATTGCCAAAATTGTAACGTGCTCATATTCAGTGGTTAGGTAGGTTTGTTGGGTAAAGGTAAGGTGAGAAGCAATCTCAGAAGTCTAAATTTGCTGATGAACATCCAAGCCGTTTTCGGGCTCATTTCCAGAAATGAGCCCGAAAACGGCTTGGGCGGCAAAATTCTGAAGGCCCCTTGGTTTTTCTTGTTGTAAGTTTTCTTACCTTCTCTCTACTAATCGCTTAAAAACCAATCCTTTTCACCCCAAACCCTACCAAACATGGAACTCGTCATCCAGAACCTTTCCAAAACCTACGCCAACGGTGTGCAGGCGCTCAAGAACGTGAACCTCACCATTCCCACGGGCATGTTCGGGCTTCTGGGGCCCAACGGCGCGGGCAAGTCGTCGCTTATGCGCACCATTGCCACCCTGCAGGAAGCCGACAGCGGTAGCATAAGGCTGGGCGAGTTGGATGTGTTTCAGGAGAAGGACGAGATGCGCAAAGTGCTGGGTTATCTTCCGCAGGAATTCGGG
The DNA here is from genome assembly GCF_014876185.1 of Rufibacter sp. LB8. NCBI lineage: Bacteria > Pseudomonadati > Bacteroidota > Cytophagia > Cytophagales > Hymenobacteraceae > Rufibacter > Rufibacter sp. LB8. The sequence continues at coordinate 3,935,137 of NZ_JADALJ010000001.1, forward strand.
GTTTATCCCAAGGTGAGCGCCGAGGAACTGCTGGACCATTTTGCGGTGCTCAAGGGCATTCATAACAACAAAGAGCGCAAAGAAACCGTGGCCGCGCTGCTGCAACAGACCAATTTGTATGACGTGCGCAAGAAAAACCTGGGTGGCTACTCGGGTGGCATGAAACAACGGTTTGGCATTGCGCAGGCTTTGTTGGGCAACCCCAGGATTATTATTGTAGACGAACCCACCGCCGGACTGGACCCCGCGGAGCGCAACCGTTTCCATAATTTACTGAGCGAGATAGGGGAGAACATCATTGTGATTCTCTCCACCCACATTGTAGATGACGTGAGTGATTTGTGCCGCAACATGGCCATCATTAACAAAGGCGAAGTGCTGGTGACCGGCGAGCCGCTGCAGGCCATTGAGCAGATGCAGGGCTTGATCTTCCGTAAATTCATCAAGAAAGAAGAGCTGCCGAAATACCAGGCGGAATACGCGGTGATCTCCAGCAGATTGTTCGCCGGCAGAACCATGATTCACGTGTACGCCGATGGCAGACCTAGCATTGACTTTGAGCAAGTGCAGCCAGACCTGGAAGACGTGTACTTTGCCACCATTGGCGGCGTGACCGGAAAAGCGCAGATGCAGGCCTCAGAAGAAGTGATAGCCTAGTCCGTTTTCGGGCTCTAAATCTCAAATAAGACCAAAACTGACGCTGTATGTTCCTGCAAATCTTTCTCTTTGAGCTGAAGTACCGCCTCCAGCGGCCAGCCACCTATATCTATTTCCTGATTTTCTTTTTGATGGCGCTGCTGGCCGTGTTTGGCGTGAGCGGCGTGTTTGGCGGCACCATTATTATTGGCGGCGGAAGCAGTGCCAGCCTCAAAGCCAACGCGCCCTACCAAATCAACTGGGTCATTACGCTGCTGAGTTGGTTTGGCGTGCTGGTGACCTCGGCCATGATGGGCAATTCCATTTACCGCGATTTTGAGCACAAGACCCACGCGCTGTTCTTTACGTCGCCTATCTCCAAATGGGGTTACCTGGGCGGCCGGTTCTGGGGCTCTTTTCTGGTGACTTTGTTCGTGTTCTCGGGCATGGCGTTCGGGTATATTTTCGCCTCAGCCATTGCGCCGCTGTTCCCAGGAGTGGAAGCCAGCAAGTTCGGACCGTTTGTCTTGATGCATTACGTGCAGCCCTACTTGTTAATCGTCATCCCGAATCTGCTGTTCACCGGCGCTATTTTCTTTGCGCTGGGCACGCTCACGCGCAACATGCTGGCCGTGTACATTGGCAGCGTGCTAGTGCTGGTGCTCTACGGCGTGTCCAGCGCACTCACCGCAGATTTGGACAATGAATTTCTGTCGAATTTATTAGATCCCTTCGGAGCCACGGCCGTGAACTTGACCACGCGTTACTGGACCGCCGCCGAGCAGAACACCTTGCTTTTGCCCCTGAACGAGCACATACTCTGGAACCGTCTGCTTTGGATGGGTGTGGGGTTAGTTTTGCTGATTTTCTGCTTCTGGAAATTCAGTTTTTCGTTCTTCGCCTCTGAAGGCAAGGCCCGCAAGGTCAGAAAAGAGGAAAACCTTGGTGTTGCAGTGCCAAACAAACTAATCTTACCCAAAGTACATCAGGAGTTCTCCTTTAGCCGCAGCTTCGGGCAATTCTGGAAACTGGCCAAGTTGGAGTTCAAGGGCATTGTGCGCAGCGTGTATTTCATTGCTATTGTGGTGGCGGGCATTGTGTTTCTGCTTTCCACCGGAAGTCAGATTGGCAAGCTGTACGGTACCACTACGTTCCCGGTCACGTCTGAAGTTATCTCTTTGTTAGGCGGCACGTTTTCGTTGTTCATGCTCATCATCATCACGTTTTACTCCGGCGAACTGGTCTGGCGAGAGCGCGATGCCCGCATGAACCAACTCTATGATGCGCTGCCAATTCCCAACTGGGTGCCGTTCACGTCTAAAGTAGTGGCCTTGATGAGCATACAGGTAGTCTTGATGGCGGTAGTTTTGCTCTGTGGCATTATTATTCAGGTGGCCAAGGGCTACTATAATTTTGAGCTGGGGTTGTATGTAAAGGGCTTGTTTGGTGTGCAGTTGATAGATTTTCTGCTGATGAGCGTGCTGGCCATGCTGGTGCAGGTGCTGGTGAACAACAAATTCCTGGGCCATTTTATCATGGTCATTTATTATCTGGCAAACATTTTCAAAGGGCAATTGGGTTTTGAGCATTTGCTGTATTCATTTAGCTCAGACCCGGGCATGCGGTATTCGGCCATGAACGGCTACGGGCATTTTGTAAAGCCGTTTCTGCTGTTCAAGCTGTACTGGGGCGCGTTTGCGGTGATCTTGGCCTTGCTTTCCAATTTGCTGTGGGTGCGGGGCACCGAAGCCAGTATCAAAGGCCGGTTCAAGCTGGCGAGTTTGCAGCTGAGAAAATCCACCTTGCTGGTGCTGGGTTCGGCGGCATTGGTGTTCTTGATTTCCGGTGGGTTCATCTTTTACAACACCAACATGCTGCATGAGTACCGTGACTCAGATGACAACGAGAAACTGCAGGCCGCCTTTGAGAAAACCTACAAGAAATACCAGGGCCTGCCGCAACCCAAAGTAGTGGATGTGTACCTGGAAACCGACCTGTACCCGCAGGAGCGCGAATTCCATTTCAAAGGTTATTTCTGGCTTAAAAACAAAACCAACGTGGCCCTTGACTCCATACATATCATGCTGGATGAAGACGCCGTAATCAAGCAACTGGCCTTCGCGCGGCCGGCCAAAGAAGTGTTGTTTGACAAAAAAATGGGCTACCACATCTTCCGGCTGGCCCAGCCACTGGTGCCTGGTGACTCCATCAAACTGAACCTGGACCTGCGCTACCAGACCAAAGGTTTCAAAGACCGAAGCTACAACACCGGCATTGTCTACAACGGCTCCTTCATCAACAGCCAATACCTGCCGCACATTGGGTACCAGGAAGGCTTTGAACTAGGTGACGATGATACACGCAAAGAACATGGCCTCAAGCCCAAAGAGCGCATGGCCAAGGTAGACGACCTTAAGGCGCGCCAGACCACCTACATTGGCAATGACGCCGACTGGATCACTTTTGAAACCGTGGTGAGCACCGTGCCGGGCCAGATTGCCCTGGCGCCCGGCTATTTGCAGAAAGAATGGATCAAAGACGGCCGCCGCTATTTCCATTACAAGATGGATTCCAAAATCCTGAATTTCTATGCCTTTCTGTCAGCGGATTATGAGGTGAGGAAAGACAAATGGAACGATGTGGCCATTGAGGTCTATTACCAGAAAGGCCATGAGTACAATATAGACCGCATGATCAAGGGCGTGAAGAAATCACTGGACTATTACACCGCCAATTTCAGCCCGTACCAGCACCGGCAGGTGCGCATTCTGGAGTTTCCGGGGTATGCGGCGTTTGCGCAGGCGTTTCCCAACACCATTCCGTTCTCAGAGTCCATTGGGTTTATTGCCGATGTAGATGACAAAGACCCCGAGGACATTGACTATCCGTTCTACGTGACTGCCCATGAGGTGGCGCACCAGTGGTGGGCGCACCAAGTCATCGGTGGCGATGTGCAAGGCTCCACGCTGATGTCAGAAACCATGAGCCAGTATTCGGCCTTAATGGTGATGAAGAAAGAGTACGGCGCAGAGCGCATGAAGAAGTTCCTGCAGTATGAGATGCGCAATTACCTCACCGGCCGCGCCGGCGAACGCAAAAAGGAACTGCCCTTGTATTTGGTGGAAAACCAGCAGTACATTCATTACCGCAAAGGCTCTGTGGTGATGTACGCGCTGGCAGATTACATTGGCGAAGACAAACTCAACGCGGCGCTTAAGGCCTACGTACAGAAAGTGGCGTTCCAGGAAGCGCCGTTCACCAACAGCCTGGAGTTCATGACCTACATCAAGCAAGTTACGCCAGACTCACTGCAGTATTTGGTAGAGGATATGTTTGAGCATATCACGCTCTATGAGAACAAAGCCACTGAAGCCACCGCCCAGAGACAGAAAGACGGTACCTACAAAGTGACGTTCACGGTAGATGCCAAGAAATTCAGGGCCGACAGCCTGGGCAACGAGAGCCTGGCTAAGCTCCAGGACTACGTAGACGTGGCCGTGATGACCCGCAAGAAAGTAGACGGCCACTGGCAAGACGTGCCGCTGTACCTGCAGAAGCAACTCATTAAAGCCGGGCAGAACAAGCTGGAAGTCACCGTCAAAGAGAAGCCCTTGAAAGCCGGCGTGGACCCATACCAAAAACTCATTGACCGCAATCCCGAGGACAACATGAAAGACGTGACCGTGAAGTCATAACTCGCATAACCAATGCAAAAAGAAGGCCCGGCAATTTGCTGGGCCTTCTTTTTTTAACTTACTGAGTTAACTTGTGCTTGAGTAACTGTGGAAGGGTAGTCCAAATTTTTGTCCGGAAAGTTAAATTGTAGACATTTGATTATCAATGAGTTGGTTTTGGATGTGTAGCTTCAGGTAGAAAACGACTTCCATTATGCGCTATTTCAAATATAAATTTGTCACATCTGGAGAATCGTAGAAATATTTCTTTTTATTTTTGGATTGAACAGGCTGGATTTGCGAGCTGCTTTGAGGTTTGCCACGGTTTTCTGGGAAATTTCATCGTGTTTCTGAAGAAATTCAGCGTCTGAAACAGCTTGTTTGACGGTCAGGGAAGGCTATTCACCTAAGAGTTCCGTAGAAGGATGCTTTTTTTATACAAAGTCTTGTTTTTGTTATCATTACGAGCGTATATTTGTGTCATTCTTGTAACAAGTTGTATTCTTTATAAGTAAACATAAAAGACAACGGACCTGCGGAATACCTCCCCCACTGACGAATTGCTTAAAAAATCAAGTTTTATATCAACGCGATGCAAAATCTAAAGAATGTTCTGGCTCTGCTCTTTTTTGTAGCTATGTCATTGAATGTAATGGCCGGTGGTGGTGGAGGAGATGTAGCCAAGTCAGCGGCTGCGTCTAAAGTACGCATCAAAGAAATTTCCTTGGTGATTAAGCAAAACCCACAGAACGCACAAGCCTTCGCAGAGCGCGCGGCCGCCAAGCTGGAATTGGGTGATGCCTTTGGCGCCATCAAAGACTACAACAACGCGGTGGAGATTGCTCCAAGCAACACTGAGTTTTTGCAAGCCCGTGGCAATGCCTTTGTAATGGTAGAGGCCTTCAAAGAAGCCTTAACTGATTTCAATACCGCGCTTTTAAACTCTACTTCTTTGGAGTTGATTTATGACCGCGCCGTGGCCAAGTTCCACCTAGATGACTATGAAGGTGCCCTAGCCGACTTAAACCAGGTATTGGCCGCTGCTCCCAGCCATTCTAAAGCGCTGTTCAACCGCGCCGTGGTAAAGTTAGACATGCAACAAACCGAAGGTGCCATTGCTGACTTAACTACCTTCTTAGCAAGCAACCCCAACCACGAGCAAGCTTTGTTCACCCTGGAGTTAGCCAAAACCCAATTAGCTAAAAAAGTAGCCAAGCGTTAAGCAACACTACTTACTCTATAAAGCAGAAGGGCCAGATGTTTTCATCTGGCCCTTCTGCTTTATATGTGTTTAGGAAGTCAAATTCTATATTTCGAAAAATCTCCCGTTTCCGTTTTTGGGCTCAATTATAGAATTGAGCCCAAAAGCGGAAATTGTTACTGATTACTTCTTAAGCCTCACAGGAAATTTAGCGGCACGTTCAGTTTTGCCCGGTCAGAGAGAATCTTTTACTGTTTCACTAAAATTTTACTCAAAGCATCCCAGACCACCACGCCTACCGTCACTGACACGTTCAGGCTGTGCTTGGTGCCAAACTGCGGAATCTCCAGTACGCCATCGGCGGCTTGAATCACGTCTTCCTCCACGCCAAACACCTCATTCCCGAACACAAACGCATGCTTTTGCCCAGCTTCCGGCTGAAAGTCAGCCAACGAGGTGCTGCCCTCCGTCTGTTCAATGGCCCACACAGTGTAGCCTTCGGTTTTAAGACATTCTACTGCTTCTAAGGTTGTGCCCACGTGTTCCCACTCCACCGACTCCGTGGCGCCCAACGCGGTCTTGTGGATCTCTTTGTTGGGCGGCGTGCCCGTGATGCCGCAGAGGAAGATTTTGGCCACGGCAAACGCATCAGCGGTCCTGAACGCTGAGCCCACATTGTGCAGGCTTCGCACATTGTCCAGTACCAACACCAACGGATTTTTTTGCTTATTTTTGAAGTCCTCCACCGAGTCGCGTTGAAGGTCATCCATGCTTAACTTGCGCATATATAAAAGAATAATCGGCGAATAAAAGAGTAATCGGCGAAGCCGAATCAACTGCAAAGATAGGACAAAGCAAGCTAGTCCAGCGTTTTTGGCCTCGTTTCTGAAAATGAAGCCGAAAACAGAATTTGACTGCACGCATTCCGTCCCCCTTTGAAGGGGTAGGGGAATGCTACGGCGGTTGAATAACCTGGAACTGCCGCAAGTTTAGCGCAAGCGTAACTTGTGGTTATAAACTTACAACGTGTTTAGCCAAAAGTTACGCTTGCGCTAAACTTGCGGCAGGCAGAAAGCCTTCTATGGCGCGGAAGTTTCTTCCGTGACTTTAGTATATCATTAGTCACGGAAGAAACTTCCGCGCCATAGAAGGCTTGAGAATAAAAGTGAAGTTTCGTTTTTGGCTCCATTTTCAGAATTGAGGCCAAAAACAGAAACCAAGATAGAAATTAGCTGCTGAAGCGACTTCTTCCAAAAAGTAGCACATCAGCACATTACCATATTAGCACATTAAATTTTGAGTAAAGCCGCCGAGTTCAGCGCCACGCCGCTGATGAAACAGTACAATGCCATCAAAGCCAAGCACCCGGGCGCGCTGCTGCTGTTTAGGGTGGGGGACTTTTACGAGACCTTCGGGGAAGATGCCATCAAGGCCAGCAAAATTCTGGGCATCATGCTCACCAAGCGAGGCAACGGCAGTGCGTCTGAAACGGCGCTGGCGGGCTTTCCGCACCACAGCTTAGACACGTATCTGCCTAAGTTGGTGCGGGCCGGTGAAAGGGTGGCCATCTGCGACCAGTTGGAGGACCCCAAAACCGTGAAAGGCATTGTGAAGCGCGGCGTGACCGAGCTGGTGACGCCTGGCGTGTCATTTAATGACCAGGTGCTGGACCAGAAACGGAACAACTATTTGGCCTCGGTGCATTTTGGGAAGGCCGAAGTGGGCATTGCGTTCTTGGATGCCTCTACGGGCGAGTTTCTGTTGGCGCAAGGCGATGCTGGGTATGTGGGCAAACTACTCCAGAATTTCGGCCCCGCCGAGGTCTTGTTTTGCAAGGGTCAGAAAGAAGCGTTTGCGCAAAACTTCGGGCCGGATTTTTGTCAGTTTGCGCTGGATGAATGGGTGTACAGCTATGATTTCGGCCATGACCTGCTCACCAAACAGCTGAACACAAAATCTTTGAAAGGTTTTGGGGTGGAAGGCTTGACCGAAGGCATTACCGCCGCCGGTGCCATTCTGCATTACATGGCCGAGACGCAGCACCATGACCTTCGGCACATTTCGGCGCTGAGCCGCCTGGAGGAAGACAAATACGTGTGGCTGGACCGGTTCACGGTGCGCAACTTGGAGCTGATCTTTCCGCAGCACCCCGAGGGCGTGCCGCTGATTGACATTCTGGACCGCACCATCACGCCTATGGGCGCACGGCAACTCCGTAAATGGCTGGTGTTGCCGCTCAAAGATGCCGCGCAAATAAGACGACGGTTAGATACCGTGGAGGCGCTGCAGGACCGTCCTGAGTTGTTGCAGGACATCAACCATTATTTAAAACAAATCCATGACCTGGAGCGCTTAATCTCCAAGGTGGCGGTGCGCCGGGTGAATCCGAGGGAGTTGCTGCAATTGTCGCGCGCGCTAGAGGCCACGTTGCCCATTAAGGAACTTCTGGCCGTGAGCGGCGTACCCGCCCTGCAGAAACTAGCCGACCAACTCTTGCCCTGCGAAAGCATACGCGAGGAAATCAAAAAGATCCTGAAGCCAGACGCGCCTGTGCTCACGCACCAGGGAAACATGGTCAACGACGGCATTGACGCCGAACTGGATGAACTGCGCGCCATCGCGTTCTCGGGGAAAGATTACTTATTGCAGATTCAGCAGCGCGAAGTGCAGAATACCGGTATTTCCAGCCTGAAGATTGCTTATAACAAAGTGTTCGGGTATTTTCTGGAGGTCACGCATGCACACAAAGACAAAGTGCCGAGTTCCTGGATTAGAAAGCAAACCCTAGTAAATGCTGAGCGCTACATTACCGAAGAGCTTAAAACCTACGAAGAGAAAATCCTGCACGCCGAGGACCGTTTGTTTGTGATTGAGCAGCGCATCTTCAATGAATTAATGCTGAGCGCCGCCGAGTTTGTGCCTCAAATTCTGCAGAACGCCCGCGCCCTGGCCGTGCTGGACTGCCTGGCGAACTTCGCGCAACTGGCCCGACAGAATGGTTACGTAAAGCCCGAAGTGGACGAAAGCACGGTGCTCAACATCAAACAGGGTCGGCATCCGGTCATAGAAAAGCAGCTGCCGCCGGGCGAGCAGTATGTGCCCAATGATATCTCACTGGACAACGAGGAGCAGCAAATCATCATCATCACGGGCCCCAACATGGCGGGTAAAAGTGCCTTGCTTCGGCAGACGGCCTTGATTGTCTTGATGGCGCAGATTGGCTCTTTCGTGCCGGCGCAGAGTGCCCATATTGGCGTGATTGACAAGATTTTCACCCGCGTGGGTGCTTCAGATAACCTTAGCCGGGGCGAAAGTACCTTTATGGTGGAGATGACCGAAACGGCCAGTATTCTCAATAATATCTCAGATAGAAGTCTGGTCTTGATGGACGAGATTGGCCGCGGCACCAGCACCTATGACGGTATTTCCATTGCCTGGGCCATTGTAGAGCACTTGCACAACGCACCCAAAGGACGAGCTAAAACGTTGTTCGCTACGCATTACCATGAACTGAACCAACTCACCGAAGATTTCCCGCGCGTACGCAACTTCAACGTGAGCGTGAAGGAGAGCAACGGCAAGATTCTGTTCATGCGCAAGCTGGTGGAAGGCGGGAGCGCGCACAGCTTCGGGATTCAGGTGGCCCAGATGGCAGGCATGCCTAACACCGTGGTCATTCGCGCCAGCGAGATCATGCACCACCTGGAACAGGAGAAGATAAGCCATCCGCACCAAGACCCGCAGGAGGTCATGAAGAGCCTTCCCAAGCAGCCGTACCAACTCAGTATGTTTGAACTCAACGACCCGCAGTTGGTCCGTATTAAAGAAATGTTTGAAAAGCTGGACATCAACACCATCACCCCCGTGGAAGCGCTCTTGAAGCTGAATGAGCTGAAGATGCTGGTGGACAAAAAATGAGTCCTGAGTAGTAAATAAGGTAGGTGGTGACTTTGGGTTTCTGTTTTGGTGCTCATTTTTAAGAACGAGGCCAAAAACGGGAACCGAGAAATCTCTTCTCCCTCTGGGAGAGGGCTAGGGTGAGGGAGATTTCAAAGAGCAATGGCTCATGATCAGGCCAACCTGAAAGTTGCACCCTCATCCTAACCTTCTCCCAAAGGGAGAAGGAACTGGGCTCCTGCGTTTTCGGGCTCATTTCTGGAAACGGAGCTAAAAACTCTCCGGACAAGGGCTGAACAGAAAAATTTCTGCCTGATTTTCAGCGGGATTAGCGGTTTTAGAAGATTTTTTTGGGCTGGGCTCTTGACAAAAGGGATTTTGTGTTTACCTTTGTATCACTAATTCAAACAGCGGATTAGTAAAACGCGAAAGTAGCTCAGTTGGTAGAGCGCGACCTTGCCAAGGTCGAGGTCGCGGGTTCGAACCCCGTCTTTCGCTCAAAGAAAAAAGACGTTGCCTCGGTGACGTCTTTTCTTTATCTGCCTATTTCGTTTTTCGCCAGAAAGACGAGGTCGCCGGGATGGTGGAACTGGTAGACACGCAAGACTTAAAATCTTGTTTCCATTAGGAAGTGCGGGTTCGATTCCCGCTCCTGGTACAAAACAAAAGAGCCGCTTCTAGTATAGAAGTGGCTCTTTTGTTTTTGCCAATTAAGAAGTTAAACTGAGGAATATCTTTAAATTGGCGCCGTTAGTAAAGTTGAAGCTATTTTTCTGAAGCTTACAGAAAATTTTAATAGTAATGCGCGCAAAACATTCCCATCTCCTCCTGCTTTTCCTTCTCCTAACCTTCACCACCCAAGCCCAAGTCCTCCGTAAGCGCACGGTAAAACTCATGGGGAGCCGGTTTGATATTTCCATTGTGGCCGCTGACAAGGCTACCGCAGAAAAGAGCATTGACGAAGTGGTGGCCGAGGTGACCAGAATCGAGCACTTGATTTCTGACTGGATTCCAGAGACGCAGATTTCTGAAGTGAACAGAATGGCGGGCATTGCACCGGTGCAGGTAGACGCAGAAGTGTTCGCTTTGACGGAACGGGCGCTTTGTCTCTCCAAAATAACGAAGGGTGGCTTTGACATCAGTTTTGCGGCCATGGACCTTATCTGGAAGTTTGATGGATCTATGGAGGCGATGCCCAGCCCAGAAGCGGTGAAGAAATCAGTGGAGAAAGTAGGCTACAAGAACATCATCCTAGACAAGAAGAACTCTACTATTTTCCTGAAGAAGAAGGGCATGAAAATTGGCTTCGGGGCGCTGGGCGAAGGCTATGCCACTGACCGTTGCCGTGACCTGATGCTGGCCAAAGGCATCAAAGCAGGTATTGTGAACGGCTCCGGGGACATGACCACCTGGGGCACACAGCCAGACGGCACCGACTGGATGATCGGTATCACCAACCCCCTGGACAGAGACACGCTGTTGGCCGTGGTACCGCTCAAGGAAGGCGCGGTGGTGACCTCGGGCAGCTACGAAAAGTTTGTGGAGTTCAACGGAAAGCGCTATTCCCACATCATCAATCCGGCCACGGGTTACCCGGTGACAGGGCTCACCAGCGTCACGGTGTTTGGGCCCAGCGCCGAGATTGCCAATGGGTTCAGTACGTCCATCATGGTCTTGGGACAGAAGAAGGGCCTGAAACTTCTGAAGAAATACCCCAATTACCGCTGCCTCCTTATAACAGACAAAGGAGAAGTCATTACCTCCCCAAACCTAGATTTAAGTCAGTTCAAATTGTAAGCAAAGGTTGGGTTTAAGTCGCTGGGCGATATCTAATTCAGAATAAAGTTCGATGAACTTATCCGGTAAAAGCGAGCGCTGACAGACTGAAAGCAGCGAGAACCTTTCTGTAGTAATCTCGGGGAAAACGGAAAGAGCGGAAATGGGACTTCCGTTTTCGGCTTCATTTCCAGAAATGAGCCCGAAAACGGCACAAGCTTCAATCAGGTCAAATTGATTTCATAAGGTTGTTTATCAAGGCCTTAGAAATGCCTTTCCGTTCATGTCATCTTCTGACTTGCTCCATTCCTGTATTTGGCTTCGTTTTGAGAAATGAGGCCGAAAACGGGAATTGGGCTTTAATAGCAGTCCGTCAGGATTTGGCCGTGGGCTTGGTAGTGGCTGATGCTTTCGCCGGACTGCGCCTGGCAAATGGTTTCTAGCAGAGCCAACACGTCTTTCTGCATGGCCAAAGAACCGCAAATCATAATTATGCCACCCGTTACCAAGGTTTGGGAAAGTTTCTCGGCGTCTCGCTGTAAGACATCATTCACGTAGTGCTTTTCCGCTTCGCGGGAGAGGGCCACTTGTAGGGTAGTCAAGTGTTGACTAGCCTGGTATTGTTGCAGGAACGGCTGGTAAAGGGCAAAGGAGGCGCTGTTCCTGAAACCGCAGTAGAGATGGATTGGGGTTTTCTGGCGGTTCTGATGAAGCATGCCCAAAAACGGGCCAATACCGGTGCCGTTGGCAATCATGACCACCTGTGGCGCCTTTTCAGGGAAATGGAAATGGGGGTTTTGGACAATGCGCGCCTGTAGCGTGTCGCCGGTCTTTAGACGGTGCAGGAGCTCAGAGCCGATGCCGTTGGGGTGTAACCTGACGCTTATCTGTAATTCCTGGTCCACCACGCCCAGCGAGTAAAGCCGCTCACGGTGGTCATTGGCCGGATAAATAGCCAGCAAATCGCCGGAAGTAATTTTCAGTTTTCTGGTTGGCTTCAGCCTGAGCAAGAAAGTGCCCTCAGATTGGGGCGTGCCGGTGTTGCTGGTGACGGTAAGCGTTTCCAGGCGTTTGGTATGCGGCTGAAGCAGCTCCGGCAGAACGGTCAGCTGAATCCCGCTCTGCTGGGACCAGGCCTCGGCCCACAACTTGAATTCCTCCGGAGACCTATCATTCACGGTATGGATGTCCACTGCCGGTGTGGCCCATTCTTGCTGGGTCAACGCTTGGTGCACTTCAAAAGCATACTGGCAGAAATCTGGGTATGCGTGCGACCCAAACCCCAGCACAGAGAACTGGACCGGCTTGGCCTGCGGGAACTTCTGGAGCAGCGCCCCGAACTTCTGCGCATTGGTAGGGGCATCGCCCAGGCCATAGGTGGCCGTAAGCACCAGCAAATGTTGGGCGGCTGGAAATACCTGGTATTGGTTCAGTTCAGTGATAAATGATTTCTTTCTCTGTTTGAGCAATTGCTGGTGAATGGCCTGCGCAAACCGGAAGGTGCTGCCGTTCTCTGAGCCCACTAAAATAACAAAATGACTTTCCTCTGCCGTGTAGTTGTTCTTAACGCGGTTGCCTCTTCGTTTTAACGTGATGGCAAACCCAGAGTAAATAAAGAACAGTATATTGCCGCAGGCCACCGCCAAAATAAGGGCCCATACTATGCTGGTTCGGCCGGTGTGCCAGTCCAGGCTCAGGGTGGTGAGCAGTTGGGCGGTGGGGTACTTGGCTTCGCTGAGAATGTCGCCGGTGATTTGGTTAACCGCCACTTCGCGGTCTTTTAGCTTGAGCGTAAAATAATCTTCCGGGTCCTCAGAGAACGGGAATTCAACTTCCAGAACCTCGCTCAAAGATGTTTCCTGGAAGATAGGAAAGTCTGAATATGATTTAGCAGGCTGGGTTTTAATGGCATCATAGTCCACCTGCATAGAAGTTTTCTCGGCAGGAATTAGCTCAAACCGAGCCAGGGAAAGATAGGTGCCGCTCAGCGCGATGATAAAGATGGGAATCAATGACAACCGGCCCAGCACCACGTGGTAGTACTGCGCGAAGCTGTCTTTGACTATTCTGGTAAAAAAGCACTTGAAGCCCCGCTGCCGCTGAAGAATGAGCATGGTGCCCGATACAGTAATCAGCAACAACAAAAAAGAAGTAAGCCCGATGATAAACCGGCCGGTCTCTTTAAAGAACAGAGAGCGGTGCAGGTTGGTGGTCCACTGGAAGAACTCGCTCTGTTTTTCAGGCGTGCCTAAAATCGCCCCGGTACTTGGGTTTACATAGACTTCAATGTTCTCTCCCTCTTCATTGCTGCCCTTTACCTGCACAAATCCGTGCACGTTCACCAACAGGTTAGAAATGCCAGGGTGTTTTTCCTTGAGAAGCGGTAGGGTCTGGGCCAAGGTGCGTTGCTCCGTGCCGTCTACCTTGTAGGGCTGCAGTTTCTCGGCTACGGGCTCCAGGGCCAGAATAGTGCCGGTGATGGCTGCCAGGGCTAGAAAAAGAAAAGAAGATACAGCCAGGGCTAAGTGGCTGTATCTCCAGATGGAAATGGTCATGCGGGTGGGTCAGGTCAATTAGCGCTGAAACGCACGTAGCGGATAAAACCAGTGCCGTCGTTCTTGCCAGAAAGTGCTTCAGTGGTCAAGGGAATCTCCAGGTCTTTCACGTAGTATTCCTTGTCTTCCACAGAGGTCTCAAAGCGCAGTTTGTAATTCTTGTTGATTTTGGCCGTCTCAATCTCAAACACGGTTACGCTGCGGTCACCGCCAGCCACGGAAGCCCCCGTAATGGCACTGATGTTGGCTTTTTTCCTGGTCTGGAACTTGTGCCACTCTTTCAGGCTGTTGTACCAGCGCTTGTCTGGGCCCATCACGTACAGTGTCTTTTCATATTGACCCTTCGGGTTGATGAGCGACACTACTATATAGGCTTCTTCGCCCACGTAGTTAGACATCTGCAGCAGACACTTGTACTTAGACGTTTGTGCCGAAGCTTGGAATGAAAAAAGGCCTGCCAGCAACACTACTAAGCCAAATCTAAGAAATGAAGTCATTCTGTTATTTTAAAAAATCAATAGATACGTTGTTTTTGCTCAGGAGCTCGTTTTCCTTGGCCAGGGAATAAGCCGTTTCATCAAACTCTGTGGCAATGTCTTTCTTGGCGCCAATAGATACCAGGTATTTCAAAATGGTGTCGTCTTTGGATAGCATGGCCGCTTTGTGCAGCACCGTAATACCTTCTTTGTTTTTGGCGTTCACATCAATGTTCAAAGGAGCCAGGCGCTTGAGCAAGGCCAGGTCATTTTTAATGATGGCCGCATGGTACAAGGTGCTGCCGTCTTTCTGAGGGGCCACCAAATTGACGCCTTTCTCTTGCAGGGCCTGCATCTTGGCTCCAAATTCATCTGGTGCGCCTGCCGGGGCTCCGCCTCTAGGCACTGCGTATGACTGTATCAAATAGTAGGCCAGGTTGTTTCCGTCTTTGTCCTGCACTTTGGAGTCTGCGCCTTTGCTGAGCAGAAAAGAAACAACCTCGGGTGAGCTGCTTTTTACGGCCATGGTCAAGGCAGATTCATTTTTGGCGTTCACGGCGTTGATGTTCTGCACTTTGGGCAATAGAAGTTCTACTAACGCTAAGTCTTTACCCGCCGCGGCGTTCATAAATGGAGTAATTCCAGCTTTGTTAGGTTTGTTCACATCTGCGCCCCTGGTCAGAAAATAAGAGACTAACTCGGTTTGGTTGGGTCTGCGCGCCAGAGCATGTAAAGCAGTTTCGCCGTCTTTGTCCGCAAACGTAGGTTTCAGTTTCAGGTCCTCTACCAAGTACTTGAAAACAGGCAACGTGTTAGCGCCACGCCGACTACCCTGAGCCGCCATCACTACAGCGTTATCAGTATATTTTACGCCTTTTTGCACCAGGTTCTTCAAGAAAGTTACATTAGCGGTTCTGGCTGCGTAGTTGAAAGCGGTGTTGCCGTCATCGTCTACATCTGTTAAAGACAAGCCTTTGGAGACAAGGTAATTGGTGAGTTTGAAGTCACTGTCATTGGCAATGCCTAAGAGTAACAGGTTAGCGCCGTCTTTGTACTTCTTTTTAACGTCTAGCCCGGCCTTGAAAAAGGCTTCATAGATAGCTGGGTTGCTTTGCCCCCCGTTAGCCGCGAAAGCCAGGGGCGTGTTGCCGTTACTATCTCCCAGGTTTATGTCGGCGCCTTTGGAGAGCAGGTGCTCCACTATTTCCACGTTTCCTCTGTTGGCGGCCCAGTGCAGGTAGATGCGGCCGTCATGGGTGAGTTTCTTGACAGGGTTGCCCGGTTGCGCCAGCAGGAATTTAATGGTGGCGTTGGGGGCGTCATTGTTGATGGCCAGCACGGTGGCGTCAAACAGGCCCGGGTTGAAAGCGGAGGCGCTGTTGCCTCTGGCTATCTCTGCCTGTACGGCGGCTACGTCTGGTTTCGCTTTCCAGAAAGCCTGGTCAAGCAGCGTATTCGCCTGTTGGGCCTTCACCCCAAACGTGGCCAGCAGAAACGTGAGCAGCAGAAATTTTTTCATAATGGTAGTAGAAGTTGTGGTCATGGCCAAGGGCTACCAAGGTAACGCTTAGGCGCTTTGATTATTTAGACTAATTCAAAATAATGACAAATATAGCAAGTGAAACGAAAACTAAAGGCTTCTTCTGGAATTTTCTTCTAGCTAGTGTCACCAGAAAGGGCGTTGGGGAGGGGCCTTGGCTTACGAGCAGAATGGTTTAGCGATCTTGTTTTGCCTAATGTTTGTTGACCGTTTATATTGCCAATGATGGGTGAAAAAAATCCAGTGGAAATCTGCAAATGATGAAATTTCTGGCGAAAATTCTGTGTTATCGGCTTGCAAAAAAGGCTTTCCAATTTTTTAGATTTAACAATCACAAGCAGCATTCATTTTATGATTCAGGAACTCACCAACTCGTTTGGGAAAGTATATTTAACCATTAAAACAGACGCAGTAAACAAATGGGTGCAGGTGAGTTGGAAAGGGTATCTTACCCCAGAAAATTTGCGCACCGGCGCCAAGGCGTACGTAGAGGTGTTGCAGCAGGCCAATTTCAACCGGGTACTCAATGACACCAGAGCGGTGATCGGGTCTTGGGACCATTCCATTGACTGGGTGTTGAACGAGTGGGCACCTAAAGCGGCGCAGGCGGGCCTCAGGTATTTTGCCATGGTGGCCGCCCCAGAAAGCTTAGCAGATACCACCGCAGGGGACTTCAGCAAAAAACTGGTGTCGTTCAAAGCCGAAGTCTTCCAAGATTTGCAGGCCGCCCAGGCATGGCTGGCCAAGCCCTATCTGGACCCTGTTGCCAGGTAAGAAGGTACTATTTAACTCTAAAAGTTTAAAGCATGCAGGCGCAGTTCTGGCTTTTCTATGCGGTTCTGGCAATCAGATACCTGGTTATTGCAGGTGGGGCGTTCCTGCTAGTGTATGTTTGCCTTCACAAGAAACTGGCCCGGCGTAAAATTCAGCCTTTACTCCCTAAACAGAAAGACTATTTGCGCGAGGTGGGACACTCCCTCTTCACGTTTTTGGTCTTTGCCTTCTATGGCGTGGTACTGTCCTCTGAGGCTGTGCAGCCCTACACCCAGATCTATACAGAGGTTTCCAAATACGGGTGGGCTTATTTTGGGCTGAGTGTGGTGTTGGCCTTGGTGATCCATGACACCTATTTTTATTGGACACACCGGCTGATGCACCACCCTAAACTGTTCAGGGCCTTTCATCTCACGCACCACCAATCAGTGAACCCTTCGCCGTGGGCGGCGTTTTCTTTCAGCCCGCTGGAAGCCGTGGTGGAGGGCGGGATTATCTTTGTGGTCGCGTTCCTGATTCCCATGCACCCGCTGGCCATTGTGGCATTCCTGTTTTTTATGACGGTGTATAATGTGTATGGGCACTTGGGCTATGAAATTTATCCGGCCTGGCTGGTGAATAGCCGCTTGGGCCGCTGGTTTAACACGTCTACCAACCACAACATGCACCACAAATTCTTCAAAGGGAATTACGGGCTATATTTCAGGTGCTGGGATGAATGGCTGGGAACCACTCATGCCAGGTATGATGAAACCCTGGCAAAATTGGTGGCACCACCGTCAGAGAAGAAAGCTACTCATTCAGCATAAAAAAAAAGGGACAGCCTAATACTAGGATGGGCAAACAGCTTAGAGCCACCTGAACACCTTTTTCATCCAATTCATTTTGTTAAGGTAGGGCGGGTAACGCAAAGGTACGTCTGGCCAGAATGTTTTGTGGAGCACACTTTTCTGGTGCGAAAACGCATCAAAACTGTATTTGCCATGGTAGCTGCCCTGCCCGCTGGTACCAACTCCGCCAAAGGGAAGGCGTGGATTAGCCAGGTGAGACACGGTCTCATTGATGCAAGCTCCACCAGAAGATGTCTGCGCCAACACCTGTTCCTGCGCCTGTGTAGAATTGGAGAAGAAATACAGCGCCAGCGGTTTAGGCTGAGCGTTTACCTGGGCAATGGCTTCTGTCAGGTTTTGGAAAGGCATTACCGGCAGAATTGGACCAAAGATTTCTTCCTGCATGATAGGGTGTTGCCAAGTCACCTCCGTTACCACCGTAGGGGCAATGTAGCGTTTGGCCGCATCTGTTTCTCCCCCAGTAAAAACAACGCAGGTTTTCAGGATCTCAGTAAGGCGGGTAAAGTGCCGGTCATTGATAATACGGGCATAATCTGGGCTTTGGGCCGGGTCTTGCCCGTAAAATTGAGCAATTGTTTTTTTTAACTGTTCTAGAAAAGAGGGCATGACGGTTTCCTGCACAAGCAGATAATCTGGGGCTACGCACGTTTGACCGGCATTGATGAATTTCCCCCAGACAATGCGGCGGGCCGCCACCTGCAAATCAGCGGTTTCATCAATGAGGCAAGGGCTTTTGCCACCCAGTTCCAACGTTACGGGTATAAGCTGTTGCGCTGCGGCCTGGGCCACCAGCTTGCCTACTGGTACGCTTCCGGTGAAAAATATTTTGTCAAAAGGTAGTTGCAATAAAGCTTGGCTTGTTTCGGCCCCACCTTCCACCACCGTGATATACTCTGCCGGAAAGTGGGATTGCAGCAAGGCAGCGGTCACTGCGCTGGTGGCAGGGGTGAGTTCTGATGGTTTCAAAATTGAGCAGCAGCCGGCGGCAATAGCACCTATCACCGGGGCCAGGGTAAGCTGAAAAGGGTAGTTCCAGGCACCAATGATCAAGGAAACGCCCAAAGGTTCTGAGTAGACCGCATCTTTTGAAGGGAAATTGAGAAGGCTAGGGCGCACTCGTTTGGGCTTCATCCATTTATGGAGATGCTTAAGAGTGAATTTGATTTCGGCCAGCAGTATGGCAATCTCAGTGGCGTAAGTTTCAAAGGCAGGCTTGCCGAAGTCCTCCGCCAAGGCAGAGATGATGTTCTTTTCTTCAGTTTGTATGGCCTGCTGCAGCCGCAGTAGCATCTCTTTTCTGAAGGCGTAGGTACGGGTGTAGCCCTGCCGAAAAAAGGTCTTCTGCCGCATGACCAGCGTGGTAAGATCAACCTGATTTGTCATAATGGATAATTGTTGATAGGCAAGATAGTATCCTGTACGCAGCCGAAAGCCAGGCAGATCACTATGCAGAAGGGTTAGGGGACATTTTTTGTTTTTTTGCCCCAAACGGGGAAGCAAATTGTTTTTAGTCTATTTTTGCTGAACCTACCAGAAGCCTGAAAAAAACCGCGAAGTTTACGCAGATTTGACTACCTCCCTTAAGGGCATTTGCGTAAGAAGGAAACTATTTTTGGTAAGGAGGAAAGCATTTATCTACCGTGAATTAAACAGAACAGACATGGCACCACGCAGCAATTATGATGATGAGTATGGCTATGATGAAGACGACTTCAACAGCAACCACCTAGACGACGAATTTTCTCTGGACGATGATGACGATGACCTGCTAGGTGGCGGGAAAGGAGGTTTTGGGCCAGATGATGACGAGGAAGTGAACCTGCCGTATGAAGGCGAGCTCTTCAATGAGATGCTGAGCAAACTGCACGGTACCCTGATCATGTACGGCGAAGATGACCCCACCTTGATGGACCTGCAGGCCGAGCTGCTGCAGATAGACTCAGACAAACAGGGCGCGGTAGATGAGATTTTCTACCTGGAAGAAGCCAGCCTCATTGCCAAAGTCCTTAAGAAGCACGTCAGCGCATCACCCAAAGTAAAGGAGATCCATGACAACTTCATGAAAGACATTGCCCGTTTCAGTGATGAGAAAGCAGAAGGCCACGTGGGTGACTATTATCTGGAAGACGAGCTTTAACAATCTCACCTTTGTGCTTCCTGGTATTGCCAAAAAGGTGGATGCCATAGAGGAAGGTAAAACCAAAATTTCCGTTTTCGGGCTCATTTCCAGAAATGAGCCCGAAAACGGAAATTTTTTTTAAAGGTAATTGCCGTGTGGTAGTTTAATGTCTCTTTACAAAATGGAATGTAAGCTTGAGCAGTTGGCAAAAAGAAAGGCACCCATTTGGGTGCCTTTCTTTTTGCCCGTAAATAAATCAGTTACTGCTTAATGATTCTCAGAACTGTGGAGAAACCTTCGCCAGTGATTTTCACGATATACGTTCCGGCAGGCAGATTGCTTAAATCCAGTGTCTGACCTGACCCAAGGGTGACTGCCTGGGCGGCGTATACTTTCCCAGTGATGCCTTGTATGGTTGCCGTAGCCTTACTGCCGGAAGTTCCGGTAAAGGTGAGCTGCACCAAGCCGGTGGTGGGGTTAGGGTAGGCGTTGGCCGTCACCGGCAGTTGAGTGCCTTTCACCACTACTATCTTGCTGAGTTCGTCTTTGCCATCAAAGTCTACCTGGCGCAGGCGGTAATACACCGTGCCAGCGGCTTGGTTTACATCTAATAGACTGTAACGAGCTTCAATAGTAGTAGTGCCGCTGCCTTTCACGTTCCCAATCACCTGGAAGGTCTTGCCGTCTACGCTGCGTTGCACTTCAAAGAAGTCATTGTCTTTCTCTGAGGCGGTTACCCATGTGAGCAATACGCCGTTGGGTTGTGCCTGGCCTGTAAAGCTTTTCAGGGTTACCGGCAATGTCACTCCGCCTGGGCCTGTTCCGTTGTTCACGGTCTGGTCTCTGAAGTCTGGTAAAGGAGCGTCTATTATCTGTGCAGGAATAGGTGTAATACCGCCGTTATCAGTGTCATATAAGTCCACCAAGCCGTCTTGGTCAGTGTCACGGTAATATTGGCCCCCGAATACAGGGTCAAGGAAGTTGGGTAAGCCATTGGCGCTCTGATCTAACCAGTCAGGAATAGTATTTGGGTTGTTTGTAGTCACTCCGTCAGTCGTAGTCACTTGGCCACCTAAATCTGAGCTGCCATAATAAGTGGTGCCAGTACGGTCATTGAAAGCCTGACCTAAAGCAATCAGTTCAGCTATGGCCGTGCCGTTGTGGTTGTAGTCAAAGCCTTCGTAATAATCTGGTGCCAGGTCACCGTCTGAGTCAAGTTCCAGGTAATCTGGAATGGCATCTGGGTTCAGATAGGCCGCGTCTGTGTTCACCGGGATCAAAGGAAGTCCGCCCCCTTCTTCGGTGTCAAATTCATCATTCAACCCGTTCTGGTCGGCGTCAACATTCTCGCCCTCTTCCGTTAATAGCACAGGCCTGTACCCAGCGGTATTTACCGAAGGTGCCTGCGCTTCAATTAAGTCTAGCAGACCGTCATTGTCGGTGTCTAGGTCATGGAAATCAGCGAACTTGTCTTTGTCTGTGTTTATATAATGGACGTATTCTAAGCCACTGGTCTGGGTCTGGGTTTGAGTCGGACCAGTTCCAGATGTTGTAATAATGGCGAAGATAGAAATCAGGTCATCTTCTGGGGTAGCACCTGCTTTCAGGGCACTGGTTGGGATTCCATCGTCTGTCACAGGGTAATCATTGGAGACTACCATGGTGCCTGAAGCATGCGTATAGAGCGTAGCATCAGGATTTTTGCCGCCATTGGCTTCGGTAACATTGGTAATGCCGTCGCCGTCCATGTCTACGTCTAAGCTGTTGACAATGCCGTCTAGGTCAATATCATACCAGTCATTGATGCCGTCATTGTTATTATCTCTGAAGGCACCGTAGCTTGGATGGGTATAAGTTTGGTCAGCATAAGTGAAATTGCTACTGCCGGGTTGAGTTGAGAAAGCATCTGCCGCTCCAAGATTAGCAATGAAATCTGTGATGCCGTCATTATTATCATCCAAGTCAGCTATTGCACCCTCAGGGTCGTTTTCATCTGTATAATCTACCACCCCATCATTATCCCAGTCTCTAGTGATGGCGAACTCTAATGTGGAGGTAGTAGTGCCACCTGCATTGTCAGTGGTTTGAATATCAATGGCATACGTCTCGGGGCGAAGCAGGAATTTATTGCTCACCACCAAGTTACCATTGGCTTGCAAACTGGTGCCCGCCGGTAAAACGTCGCCGTTGACTAAAGATGCAGATACAATGGTGCCGTCTCCGTCTATGGCTTGGCCTATAATATCATTGTTATTGAATTTATAGAAATGTTGGCTGGGGATTTCAATGGTATACTCCGCCTCACGGTCTTCTACAGTGAAGGTAAGGGTAGTGGTGTTGTTGCCGCCTGCGGTGTTTGCACCGTTAGGGTCAAAAGGAGCCGAATTAGTTTTAGAGGCTACATTGGTTTGGTCACCAAATGAGGTAAGTCTCACCGTAAGCACCAAAGAGGCGCTTGTATTAGAGGCCAACGCGCCAATGGTCCAGATGCCGTTGACATAGGTAGTACCCAATGAAGGTGTAGCGCTGATTAGCGTTGCCCCAGCTGGTAAAGACTCCAGTATCACCACATCAGTGGCATTGTTTGGACCAACGTTAGCCGCATTTACGGTTAAGGAGACAACGTCTCCTAAATAATATGGCCCAGCATTAGGCAATATTTGGCTGGTAAGCTCAATATCAGCCGCTTCTTCTATTGTAATTGTCTCAGTGGCTGAATTCCCTGTTGTCCCTGGGTTAGATTCTGTGTTGATGACGGTTGAGGTAGTGAATTGCTCGCCGGTGGCTATGGGTTTTACTTCTAAAATTAAGGTTGCTGTAGCTTGGGGACCCAAATCGTCAGGTGACCATCTGTTAGTCAAGGGATCATATGTGCCGCTAGAAGGAGTAGCTTTTACAAACTGGAGACCAGCTGAAATTGCTATGTCCACAGCAAACCCCATAGCCGTGCTTCCTGTATTCTGGTTAGTTATGAGAATGGTAAACGTAGTGTTCGTGTTGTTGTAGTGCGCCAGATCAGTCGCTGTGTTGGTAATGGTGATATCCGTTCCACCGAATAGGGAACCCTTTGTAAACACACCTGATGGAGCTAAAGGTATAGTGGAGTGTGCTCCCTTTTCAGGAGCCATGGTAGAGCTGCTTTTGTTTGCCTGACTAGCGGTAGAAAGAGAAAAGAAAGCTAAGAGCAATAAGAGTAACCGTGGAATCATATTGGGGAGGAACAGCAAGCAAGTAAAGGTTGACCTAAAAGCGAAGTCCTCTTGCAAGCGCCCGTTCAACTCGACAGGAATACGTATTTATACTTACTTAAGTTCATATAATAAATATATATAAATATATTAATCAAGTTGTGCTTATAAAGCTTGGGGCGTCTGTGGGTTACCTCCCTCTCAAACAGGATTTCGTAAGATTTAATAGCTAAAATATATTTCGCAATGAATGCGTCGCTTTTTAATAATTAGGAATTTATAAAACTCGGTTATAAGGGTATAAAAAGTAATTCCAGTGCAATTGGATTCATCTGAATAAATATTTTAGGCTGGTCGGAAAGCTCTTGTAAAAGAAAGAGGCACAGCGCCTTGTTAGGTGCTGTGCCTCTTTGATGAGATGTACTTTAGTAGTTATTGTTTGATAAAGCGCAAGGTCTTTTCAAACTGCTCGCCTTTCACCTTCAGGATATACATCCCTACTGGCAGCGTGCTGATATCTAACACCTGTCCGGTTGAAATCTCAACCTCTTGGGTAGAAGCCAACTTGCCGTCTGCCCCATAGATTTGAACAGTTGCTTTACCGGTAGTGCCAGTAATGGTTAGGTTCAACACATCGGTAGCTGGGTTAGGGTATACTTTGGCTTCCACTTGAATGGCCACCGCTTTTGACTTGACAGAGATGATCTTGGTGTACTCAAACTTACCATCAAAGTCCACCTGGCGCAATCTGTAGTACACCGTGCCGTTGACCGAAGCTGCATCTAAGAAACTGTAGTCCATCTCAATGGTGGTGGTGCCGTTTCCTTTCACCTTGCCAATCATTTGGAAGTTCTTGCCGTCTGTGCTGCGTTCCACCTCAAAGAAGTCATTGTCTTTCTCAGAGGCTGTTTTCCAGTTCAGCAATACTCCATTGGTTTGCAACTTGCCGGTAAAGCTGATCATGGTTACAGGTAGCGGCGTGCTTACTGCGTTGTCTCTGAAGAGCGGTAACAGTGCTCCCTCTGGTTGAGCTGGTACAGTTTCCACTCCAAAGTTATCAGCATCAAACAAGTTCACCAGGCCATCTTGGTCAGTATCTAAGTAGAAAGTGGTGTTTGAATCCAGAAAGTTAGGAATGCCTCTGTTGCTATTGTCCAGCCAGTCTGGTATACCGTTCCTGTTAGCGTCTGTGTTTCCATAAAGGTTAAACCCATTACCGGCTTGGGTATTGTAAATAGATCCGGCTAAGATTAGGTCATCAATGGCTCTTCCATTAAAGTTAAAGTCATGACCTTCAAAATAATCTTGGCCAAAGTCATTGTCTGTGTCCAAATCCAGATAGTCAGGAATAGCGTCAGATAAGGCAAACTCAGCATCTCTATTTACTGGCTCCAAGGTAAATCCGCCTCCTTGGGTAGCATCAAAGGCATCATCTATTCCGTTTCTGTTAACATCAAAACCAGAAGGAGCCCTGTAGCCTGTTTTGCCCACTGAAGCAGTTTGTGCCTCTATTAAGTCCTTGATTCCGTCATTGTCGGCATCTAAGTCTAAGAAGTCTTTACGGCCATCTTGGTCTGTGTCTGGCATTGAGAAGATAGAAGCTTCACCTGATACTGACAAGGCGCTGAGCGGCATACCTTGTGCGTTGATAATGCCACGCATGGTTGCAGTCAGGGCATTGTAGATATCATTGCTAGGGCTTACACCACCATTGGCCTCTGTTACGTTGGCAATGCCATCACCGTCCATGTCAAGGTCTAAACTGTTGATGATACCGTCTAGGTCTAAATCAAACCAGTCATTGATGCCATCTTCGTTTTTGTCTCTGAAGGCTCCATACACCGGATGCACAAAACTTGGATTGGTGTAGTTTAAGAATGGACTACCATCTGTGGTGCCAAACGGATCAACACCAGCACCAGAAATAACATCTGTGATTCCGTCGTTGTTGTCATCAATGTCTTCCAGGTAGCTGATTCCGTCGCCGTCCCAATCCCCCAAGATGTTTAGAGCTACCAATTGATTCTCTGTAACATTTCCATTGATGTCTGTGGTAGATATTGTCAAGTTATACACCCCTGGGCGCAATAATCTGAAGTCTTCTACTACTATGGTACCTTGTGCGGTCAAACGTGTTCCTGCAGGCAAAGTGCCATCTGTAAGAGTTGCGCTGACAATAGCGCCATCAGGGTCCGTAACTGTCGCCATCTCATCCGCATTCCTATAGTTGTAGAAGTGCTGCGCCACAGCTATTGTATAGAAAGCAGGGTTATCAATAACAGTGATAAAGGCAGTAGCTGCATTATTTTCCTCAAAGGCATCAAAGGTAATGGTAGAGATAGAAGCGGTTACTAAAGTATTGCCCACTTCTTTAGCTACCAATGAGAACTCCAAGGCGGCGGTTTGATTTCCTGCTAAGGTACCAATGGTCCAGATTCCGGTGTTGAAATCATAGGTGCCCACAGATGGAGTAGCGTTTTGATACTCCAGGGAACTTGGAACTGGCACCATAACTGAGACTCCTTCT
Source organism: Rufibacter sp. LB8 (assembly GCF_014876185.1). Classification (NCBI taxonomy): domain Bacteria; kingdom Pseudomonadati; phylum Bacteroidota; class Cytophagia; order Cytophagales; family Hymenobacteraceae; genus Rufibacter; species Rufibacter sp. LB8. The sequence goes on from NZ_JADALJ010000001.1 coordinate 3,960,351, forward strand.
GCCGCAATAGCAGAATTATTGGTGGCAGTCACCACAAAGGAAACCGTTTGGTTCAAGGAATGAGGGCCACCCACGAAAGCTGCGGCAATAGATACGTCTGCCATGGGTAGTACCGTAATAGACCTTGATTCACTGTTATTGGCAGTAACGTTGTCGTATTGATTAGCAGGCGTTACTATATTAGCGGTAGTAGTGAGCACTCCTGTAGTAACTGGTTTCACCACCAAAGTCAATATTTGCGTGCTGCCAGCAGCCAAATCAGAAGCCAAGGACCAAATGCCTGTTGTTTCATTGTAGATGCCATTCCCTGCAGTAGCAGTCACTAACTGTAAGCCTTCAGGTAAGAGGTTGGCTACCTGAACACCCGTAGCAGCATCTACTGTACTGTTGTTTTTAACACTAACAGTGAAGGTAGTGTTGATGCCTGCATAATAGGGACCATCTGCTACCGTATTGGTTACCTGCAAATCAGCACTTGGCGACACGAAAATGGTGGCAAAGGCCGTGTTGTTTGCTGTCAGGATGTCAACAGTACTTGCTTTTTGCGTTAATTTCGTGGCACTTAGGGTGATACTACCCGTTACATTGGGATACCCCATCACCACCAGTTGCTTAGATTCACCAGGCTCCAGTCTTGCAATAAAACCTTCGCCGGTAGTATGGTCATACTGCACGCCTGGGTCCGCTTGTACTCCTGTAAAGGTGATAAATCCTGTACGGCTATCTTTGAAAGTCAAATCAGTAGCCGCATCTGGACCTGTGTTGGTAACAGTCACCGTGAACGTGGCGATGGAGGCATTACGATAATATTCTGTACCAGTATTGCTTTTAACTGTCATGTCTACAGTTATCTCAGCCTTGCCATTTATGAGAACATTCTCTGTGTCAGAATCATTAGCAGCATTTACATCTACTTCTGTAGTTGTAGTGCGGGTAGAAGTCAAGGTGTAATTTCCGGCTGCAGTGGCTTTCCCAATTAAGGTAAGGGCAGTAGTAGTGTTGACGCCCAGGGTATTGATCGTCCAAATGCCTGTTTCAGAATCAAATGTTCCCATGCCAGGGGTAGCACTAACAAGGGAGAAACCTGTAGGCAAGCCAGTCTCAATATTAATGTCTGTTGCACCAACTGGACCATTATTTCTGGCATTAACCGTAAATGTGACGTTATCGCCGTTATAGTATGTTCCTGCTGGTATGGTATTAGTGACGGCAATATCTACGCTTGGTGAAACTTCTATACTTGTTGTAAAAGTATTATTGGACGTAACTTGATCAACCTCGTTACTAGCATTTCTAGTTGTCGTGCTTGTTAAACTACCTGTTCTGTTAGGTCTTACAACCATAGTCAATTCCTTCGTCTCATTTGCAGCTAAGTCACCAATGGTCCAAATACCATCATTGCTGGTATAGGTAGTGCCGTCTGGAGCAGAAGCACTCACGAAAGTGAATCCAGATGAAGAAATGAACCTGTCTAGAATCTTAACACCAGTTGCATTGTTTGGACCTTCATTCTTGGCAGTTACCGTGTAAATTATATCCTTTCCAATATAATATGGTCCTTCAGCAAAGCTATTGGAAACTGCTATGTCAACTGATGGTAATATAGTTACGGTGTTGATAGCGTCATTATTTGCCAGAACACTTTCATACTCTGCGCCCGCCACCTTACTAGCAGTTGTAATAATGTCACCAGCCATTGTAGGTAAAACAGTGATTGTTAAGGTTCTTATTAAGCTTGAGCTCGTTCCGGCGGCAAGACTTCCCACTGACCAAATGCCGGTAACTGGATTATACTCTCCTTGCGTAGTGGTTGAGCTTACGTAGGTAAGACCTGCTGGCAATAAGTCTTCAATGCTTACTTCTGTTGCAGGGCTTGGGCCGTAGTTTCTTACATTGACAGTATAAGTAAAAGGGACGCCATTGTACTTTGCCGCTGTAGTTACAGTATTGGTCACGGCAATGTCAACTGTTGGGTTTACTTCCAGAAGAACACCGGCAGTGTTGTTGCCGGCAATTAAATCCACTTCAGCGGATGACAACCTACTTGCGCTTTGAATGAGGGTTCCTGCTCTGTTTGGTTTGGCAATTACCGTTAAGGTGACACTCTCCCCAACTGCTAACTCACCAATTGCCCAGTCGCCAGAAGCATTTGCATAGGTTCCTTGGCTCGGATTTGCACTTACATAAATAAATCCAGCTGATGAAGAATATAGATCCCTTACTACTAATGATGTAGCTGCATTAGGGCCATTATTAGTAACAGTTGTTGTAAATGTAACCTCGTCTGTTGCATTATAGGGGCCAGCGGAGATTGATTTTGTTACAGCTATATCAGCGGCAGCATTTACTGTTATGCTGTTAGAAGCAGCATCATTGGTGGTGACATTGTCTATTTCATTGCTGGCAATTTTGGAGGCCGTTGTGGTGTAAGTGCCAACTTCAGTTGGTCTAGCTACCAGGGTAAGGGTTCTAGTGGCATTTACGGCAATGCTTCCTACCTCCCAAATGCCAGTGCTAGCATCAAAATTGCCCACAGAAGGAGTGGCAGAGATAAAGGTTAATCCTTCTGGCAAGTCATCTACTGCTACTACGCCAGATGACGCATTAGGGCCATTGTTTCTGATACTTACGGTATAAGTGACATCTTTGCCTACATAATAAGGTCCCGCAGAGACCGTATTGGTCACAGACAAATCAGCTTGTAAGGGTGCTCCCGCGCTAATAGCATTTGCCTCAGAGTTATTAGAAGTATTTTTGTCATACTGATCTAACCGTACTGTAGCAGTGGTGGTTAATACATTCGTATTGGTAGGTCTTGCCACTAGGGTTAAAGTTTCTGAATCACCTGAATCAAGATTGCCAATGGTCCAAAGACCGGTAGAAGCAACATAAGAGCCAACAGATGGTGAAGCAGAAACAAATGTTAATCCAGATGGTAATCTATCTGTTACAGAAACCCCTGTGGCTCCGTCTGGGCCTAGGTTGGTGACAGTAACGGTATAGGTTACATTTGTGCCACTAAAGTATGGTCCTTCAGAAACTACATTCGTAATAGCCAAATCAGAAGCTGCACCTACTGTAATAGTGTTTGCTGCTGTATTATTTGCTACGTTATTATCAATTTCAGAAGAGCTTATTTTAGTGGCAGTAGTGGTAAAAGAGCCTGTGGTTGTAGGAATCACTACTAAAGTCAAGGTTTGAGCTGCTCCACTGGCTAAGTTGCCTACCGTCCATAATCCAGTAGCTGCATCATAACTACCTAAGGTGGGTGTAGCGCTTACCAAAGTCAAATCCGCCGGTAACTGATCTTGGACAGAAACATTAGAAGTAGCACCTGGACCGTTATTCCGGGCAACAACTGTATATGTTAAGGTTTTACCATTGTAATATGGTCCTGCAGACACAGTATTAGTCACTGCAATGTCAGCTGTAGCTTCTACCGTTATAGTATTAGAGGCGATATTGTTAGCTCCATTACCATCAAATTGATCCGCTGAAATTCTGGAAGCAGTGGTAGAAACACTACCAGATACCCTTGGCTTTACAACCAGTGTCAAAGTTTCAGTTGCACCCTTGGGAAGTGAAGCAATATCCCAATTACCTGTGGCAGAAGTATAGGTTCCGGTAGAAGTAGTAGCGCTAACGAAGGTAAAGTTAGTAGTAGATAGCAAATCTCTTATAAGAACATTGGTAGCATTATCTGGCCCATTATTGGAAGCAGTTACGGTGTAAGTTACTTCTTCCCCTTGTAAGTAAGGTCCGGCTGCAACAGTATTGGTCACAGCAATATCAGATTGTGGTAAGACTGTGATACTGGTAGAAGAGACGTTGTTAGAAGAAACAAGGTCCGTCTCATTTATAGAAACCAAAGTAGCCGTGGTGCTGATGGCACCTGTGGTATTGGGGGCTGCCACTACCGTAATCACAGCGGTTGCCCCACTCGCCAAGTTAGGAATTGACCAAGTTCGAGCCACGTTGTCAACAGTGGTGCCTTCAGGAGCCGTAAAACTCACTACCGTAAGACTGGCAGGAATCTGAGCACCAATTACTACGCCAGTAGCGGTGTTAGGGCCGTTGTTTCTGATGGTTACGGTATAGGTCTCATTTACGCCATTGTAATAAGGGCCAGCTGAAACTACATTGGTGATAGCAATGTCAGCAGCCGCTTCTACCTCAATGACCGCTGGGCGTGCGTTGTTGGCAGTAACCGGGTCAAACTCTGTCTGGGCCGTTTTGGTAGCAGTTGTAGTAATAGACCCCGTGGTAGTAGGTTTAGCTACTAAGGTAAGCGTTTGCGTAGTGCCCGCTGGTAGAGCACCAATAGTCCAGAGTCCATTGCTAGAAACGTAGGTGCCTACCGTTGGGGTAGCACTTACAAACGTTAAGCCTGTAGGAAGTCTGTCTGTGATTACTACACCTGTGGCATCACTTGGGCCATTATTTGTAGCTGTAACGGTGTACGTTACATCCTGGCCATTCACATAAGGGCCGCTAGAGACAACATTGGTAACTGCTACGTCTGCAGATGCACCCACAGTAATAGAGTTTGAAGCGCTGTTATTCGTGCTTACCCCATCATTTTCATTGCCTGCTGTTCTGGCAGCAGTGGTGGCGTACGTGCCTACGGCTGTTGGAACAGCTACAATGGTAAGTGTCTGGGTAATGCCATTAGCAATAGGAAGGATCCAGGCACCAGTGGAAGCATTATATGTGCCAGCAGAAGCAGTAGCGCTTGCGAACGTCATGCCAGCCGGCAAAAGATCTGTAATGGTGGCACTGGTGGCGTCATTAGGACCAATGTTACGGGCCGTGACAGTGTACGTAACCGGTTGACCAACATAATATGGGCCGGTAGCCACCGTGTTGGTGACAGCTATATCAGCAGTAGGGTTTACCGTAATAGTGGCAGTCTGGCTGTTATTACCAGAAACATTGTCAAACTGGGTTCCGCCTGTTTTGGTAGCAATGGTGGAAATGGTTCCGGTGGTAGATACTTTAGCATTCAACGTAAGGGTTTTGGTTTCCCCAACAGCCAAGGCGCCAACTGTCCAAAGGCCGGAAGTAGCGTTGTAACCCGCAGGCGCAGTGCCTTGCAACGTTAATCCGGTTGGTAACTTGTCAGTTACTGTTACACCCGTAGCATTATTAGGGCCTAAGTTGGTGGCAGTGACGGTATAAGTCACAATGTCCCCATTGTTATAAGTGGTTTGCGCTACGGTATTTTTAACCTCAATGTCAGCAGCGGCTACCACAGTGACGGTGGCCGTGGCTGTGTTATTAGCAGCCGTTGGGTCTGGGCTGAACTGCGTTTTATTAATGACGTTTGAGGCACTTCCTACTGCCAAAGGTTTTACGGTAAGGGTTAAGGTAGCACTACCAGTGGCTGCAATGTTACCTACATCCCACACACCAGTAGAAGCGTTGAAATTAGTACTGGAAGCGCTTACAAATTCAAACTTCTCAGTATCTAACTGGTCAATTACTTTTACGCCATTGGCTACCACATTTGCGTTATTGTTCTTGGCGGTAATTGTAAAGTTAAAGGGTACACCTACAGCAAAGGGGCCTGAGGCAGTTTTTGTAACGCCTACATCCACACTGCTGCTACAGTTGCCATAAGTGAAGGTAGAAGTCTCAGTCAATGAATTCGTGTAACCGTAAGTCCAGGTATTCATTGTTTTGGTATCTCCGGCAGCTGAAGTAGAGGAACCCCACTTATGGACACCTGTAGAGGAGTTTACCCCAAACAACTCTCTAGGGACAGGGAAGTCAGTGGTAGAGGAGGTAGCTATGTTGCTATCATCCCAGAAGAGCAGACCATTATAGTTGGAACCAGCCAAAGGGCGCACATCTTCCACCCGGAAGCCGTCGTTCCACTCAGCATCCCAAACCGGGAAATGCACCGGGCTTGAACCGTTCTTAAACTGGTAAGAAATATTGGTGCCTGAAGGTACTACGGCATTCAAACCGTCTCTACCATTCCAATCCAAGGTGCGTGCCCCAGCCAATCCTGACTGCTCTAGCAAAACGTCTCTTGTACCAGCTTGGTAGCCTGCAACTCCGTTTAGGTCTATATAAACAATAAAAGTACTCTTAACGCTGCTATTAATAAAGAAGGTAGCCTTTCCACCACCACCGGTAGCGGGATTACAGGAGGAGGTAATGCCTACTGCAAAAGTAGGGGCAGTGGCACTTGGCCAGATAAGGGGGTCTGGGTTGTTCACGAAGTTGAAAAACTCAGCGTAGTCTGTCTGGCTGGTCTGGCTTCTGCGAAGTTGCTCTGGGGTGGTTCTGCCCGTGGCAGGTATAGACCCAGCGCTGTTGGTCACAAACCGGAAGAAGTTCTGCGGCGCAATACCCGCCAACTCAAATTTCTTTACAAAATAACGGTCTGTCTCATCATCGCTAGGCACCAATGGGAACATGTTGAAGGTGCTGGCAAACACGTTGGTGGTTCCGCCAGAAGAGAAAGACCACAACTTGCTGCGCATACGGCCTTGTCTTTCATCACCATTAGCGTCAATTACCGTGAAATCCCAGAAATCATAGACAGAGAATCTCCGGCCATCATCTGTCCAGCCGGTTTCGCCTTCCTGCGTGAACTCCACATAGTAGTCATAGTCAACGTTGGTGTCATTGTAAATGCTGAGCGGACGGTAACCAGTATTTACCGATTTTCCGTTGATGCTTCTGTTAGGGCCAGCTTCTGCTTCAGCGGCGGTGTTGATGACCCCGTTCTGGTTGGCCACTAAAAGCATGTCTCTGGTGGAGGAAGTGTTAGCTAGCAAGGTATTGGCCTGCACAAAAGTGCCGTCATCTACCCCCGTAGCAGCGTTTGTGCGGCGTACCGTAAGAATAAGGTTGGCCTGGTTAGCCTGCGTCTGGTCATGAATAGCCCGGTGCACCCCGTAAAATAGGCGTTCCCCCGCCTTCACCCTAATATACAGCCGGTGGTCTCTGGAGTACGTAGCCCCATTCCGGCTAAAACCAGATGGCTTCAGAAAGCTCAAAGACGTAATGGCCACCCCAGTAGCGGTGGGGAAGTTGGCATCATGTGCCAAGTAACCCGCCCTGGTGTTGCGAGGGTCTGTCAAGGCATAGCTTGCAGTACCGGTGGTATTGGGGGTAAGCTGCTTTGACCCTTCACCAAGAACGGTGAGCGGGAGTAGGAGCAAAGCGAAAAACAGAACGCGTAAGTTTTGGGGCATATACTTGGAATAATTGGTAAAGCAGATCTAAGACTCTGTTAATATAAAATTTATAAGCAGTAAAAGGAATGAATAGTCGCTAATTCACTTTCTCATTTTATTAGTGCAAAAATGCTTGATTAGTTCAATTTGACTTCACAAAATTCGGTAAATACGGACGGTTGCCCGTTGAATATTAAGCGTGCTAGGTGAATAAGCCCAAATCCTCGTTGAAAATTACTCTTATTAGTAGTGTCAAGCGGTTTTGCAAAAGCATCAGTCTGTATTCAAAGCTATGGTAGTGAGCATGATTGAGATAGGGCAGTAGGTTCTTATTAAATGCATATACGTTCACCTGTTTTCCGTTTTTGGCCTCCATTTTAGAAAGGAACCTGAAAACAGAAAGAGGTTAACTTACTAGAAGAGCCATTGTTTGCTTAGTATAGGGTGTTGACTTTCTGGCAATAAGTTGATGATCAAAAAAAATTCCATTGGTAAGCGGCCTGCGGAGGTAGCTAGAGCGCTTGGTGGTAAAATAGAAAATCCGCTTTGGGGCCTATTTACGAAATAGAGCCCCAAAACGGATTTTCTGAAAAGGTGGAAATTTTACGGCACTGCAGGAGTGTCTCTCAGTTCTTTGCAACCATCTGCTGCATTAACTTTTAGAGGAATACCTGTTGAGCTACTAGTGTTTCACTACGCGTACCATAGTTGTAAAACCATCGCCCGAAATTCTGAGAAGGTACGTGCCTGCGGCTAATGTGCTCAGGTCAATTTTTTCATCTGAGCCAATCATAACCTGTTGGGTACTGACGAGTGTGCCCATGGCGGAGTACATCTTGATGACTGCTTTGCCAGAAGTAATGCCAGAAAACTGCAGCTGCACCCCGTCTGTGGTGGGGTTGGGATATACTTTGGCTTCCACTTGAATGGCTACCGCTTTTGACTTGACAGAGATGATCTTGGTGTGCTCAAACTTGCCGTCAAAGTCCACCTGGCGCAATCTGTAGTACACCGTACCGTTGACCGAAGCAGCATCTAAGAAGCTGTAGCCCATCTCAACGGTGGTGGTGCCGTTGCCTTTCACTTTGCCAATCATTTGGAAGTTCTTGCCGTCTGTGCTGCGCTCCACCTCAAAGAAGTCATTGTCTTTCTCTGAGGCTGTTTTCCAGTTCAGCAGCGTGCCGTTATTCTGTACCTTACCAGTAAAGCTGATCAGTTTCACCGGTAATGGCACTTCCAGGTCGGCCAGCGCAAACCGGTTTAAGCTGGTTACTTCAGAAAGAGTAGCTGTGTTTTCAGTAGTTTCAAACGTTGATTTGCTTCTAGGCTGCATTAACCATTGTATGCCATTGGAGGACGTATAGAAAGCCAGTTTTTCTTCAGGAACACCGTTTAGTTCATGCGTAAGGTAGTCTATCTCTACTATGGCAGCTAGCCCAGAGTTAACCCCGGTTGGTGTTACTATAAAGCTTCGTTTTATACTGGTAGCATTGACGCCCACGGCGGTACCCGTTAACCGTGACACCTTGGTAAGACCGGTTGCCGCATTGGTAATGGTAATTCCCAGATTCCCGAAAGTTTCTCTGCTTTGGGTGAGCGTGCGTGATGTCTCTACTGTGCCGGTGACAAAGGCGGTTTCGCTTTCAATGATGGATCCTTCGGCTTCGCCTAATGTGATTTTAGTGTTGCCGGTTCTTATCTCACCTTTGGACACCAATAATTGCTTTTTTACTGTAATCGGGCCCTGCAAGGTTTTGATGCCCTCTGCGGAAGAAGTCAGGTTACTGTACGCTAAACCCGGAATATTCTGAGCACGGGCACCGTTAAAATCTATGGTGTTTTCTTGGGTCAGAAGATCAGCTGAAGCGCCATCTGTCATTGTAAAGTCTGCCGCAATGCCTGTAGTACCCGAAAACGTTTTTAGGCTTCCGTTGCTTAATTTTAAATTATAGTAGTTAATAGGCAAAACCTCTTGGGTATTTGCACCATTATACTCTACTGTCACATTCACCGCAGACGCATCAATAGATGTTGAGTTTTCTCTGATAAAAGCCCCTGCTATGCCAGTGGTGCCTGCCTGTAATGTTTTAGCGCCAGTATTACTAATTACTAACGTTTTGTAATTAAGTGCTGCTATGCCTTGAGAGACAGCACCATTGTATTCCATTACAGTTGGTAAAATAAGAACAGCTGCTGGGTCAATTGTGAAAGTGCCTGCTATCTGGGCGCTTTCACCATCAAAGGTTTTGGTGCCGGCTTTCAATAACTCTAAATTGCCATATTGCACACCTTTTATAGTCTGGTTAATGCCTTCATAAACCACCGTACTGTTTGCAGCAAATAGATGGGAGGCAAAAACAGGCATGGCTGCGCTTGCTATCCGGAAGGTGCCTCCGTCATTGATGGAGAATAAAGGAGAAGTAGGAAATTCAGTATCACTAATTGTGGTTATGGGTTGACTTTTAGCATCTAGCGTCCCTGACTCAATCATCAGGCTTGTCACCGCGTTAAGTGGAGTTTCTAAGGTAAGAGTTCCTGCCCCGGTTTTGGCTACATGTAAATGCTGTATGCTAACAGGTTCATTGTTGGCTGCTATAATGCTGGAAGCTCCCGTGCCTTTGAATTTAAACTCTGCTGTAGAGCCATCAAATGAAGTGCCGTTATGGGTGAAGTCTCCAAAGATGGTTACAATATCATGGGTTATGCTTAAATGGGCACCTGTAGCAACGGTAAGGTTGTTAACAGTGGAAGTGCCCGAGCCGCTGAAAATGGCGGGTTCTGTGGTTTGGCCTAATTCAGCTTTCTTAGAGGTGAATGTTATGTCAGCACCAAGGGCGTTTAAAACTCCATTGTTCACCAAGTTGCCATCTAATACATACTTTTTAGTGGCAGCGTGAAGCGTAGCGTTAGCAGCAATAATTAAGTCATCTGTTACACGGACTTCTGAACCTATTAAAGCTGCCATAGAAACACCATCTTCATGCGTGTTTTCCAAAACCAAACGGGTAAAGGAAGTAGGAAGGGTGCCTATTAATGCCACTTTCTGCGCCCCTCCAATTTGCAAGGTTCCAGTGCTCCGGAAAGAGGTAGATGATGCCCCGAAGTTTAATGGATAAGCCTGCAGCCCAGCCAGGGCTATTGGACTGAAAATAAGAGTGCCAGTGCTTAGAATGGTGCCGTTATTGTTAATAGAAGTATAAAAATTGTGGGTGTAGGGGCCTCCAATAAATTTTGCGCCGGCGGATACGTTAAAATCTAGGTTTACCGTCCAGCCCACACTTGCGCGTATGCCGGCAATATCAGTATTACTAATGGTCAATTTGCCAAAAGTAGGAACCATTGTAGAATTGAACAACGGAGCCACATTGCCAGCAAACTCTACAGTAGGAGGCACTGCTAAATTAGGAATAGAAGGGTGTGGCAAAGAGCCTTGGAGAGGGGCTTGCAGCTGAATATTTTGCAGGCGGGTGCCAGCAAAAACGGTATTGCCGCTGCTTTTAAGGATGCCCGTGTTCAGGAAGTCTCCTTCAAAGAAGATGCTGCGGTTAAGCGCATCAACACTCCCTTGGTTGGTGAAATCCCCCTTTATTGTAATGTCGCCATCGACAATTTTATAGGAAGCGCCTTCCTCTAATAGCCAGTTGTTCAAGGTGATGTTGCCTAACAAAGATTTCTGTGTGCCTCCATTGGTTGCCAGTACCAAAGTGCCTTCTGAATAAGCAGTACCTGCTGAAAATGTGCCATTCTGGTTGAAATCACCCTGTAAAGTAAGGGTTTGGCCGTTTCCGTTAAGGCTTGCTCCATTGTCAATGGTTAAATTGCCGCCTACCATAGTGGCCGCCAGTAACTGCTTGGCATTTGTGCCGCCGTTGGAGATTTTTAGATTGCCATACGTTACTCCATTTATGCCCTGTGCGGTAGAACCTTGGTAAATAACAGTGCTGGCCTTATCCAACATATAGTTATTATAGCTAGTCGGGAAATTAGAACCCTCCAGGCTCAGTGTGGCGGCACTACCCATCATGAACCTGCCCCCGGCGGCACTTCGGTTTATGGTGTAGTTTCCTAAGTTTAAAATACCGCTTCTAATATCTAAATCAGCGTTAACCGTAACATTACCGGCCGGGGCTATAGGAGAGGAAGCGCCTTTGTTAATAATAAGATGGTTGAAGGTGGCCGAGGGTATAGGTTGGCTGGTGTTCCCAATAAAGGAAATAGTGCTAGTGCCGGCATCAAAGATGGCTCCGGGAGCTTTGGTCCAGTTTTGCTGAATAGTGATGGTAGAGGCTCCTATGCTAAACGTACCGCCCTCCTGCACAAGGTCACCCTGCAATGTATAGGTGCCGCCCGGTACAGACAAAATTCCTTTTTAATAGTAAGGGTGCCAGCCACATAGCCAATAGAGGCAGCGGTAAGTTCAGCAAGGCTTTGTTCAGTCTTGTCAATAGTGAGGTGGTGATAATATACTTCTCCAATCTTCTGGGTGTTGCCGCCTTGATAAGTAAAGGTGCCATTATCCTTTCTAAAGTTATTTACGGGAGTGCTTATGTTGTAATCACCGCTCAGGTTGAAATTACCCGTGCCCAAATTGATAATGGCATTACCGGCATGGTTTAAGTTTCCAGCCACGGTTGCCGTTCCTGAGACCAAGTTCAGGCTGATGTTGTTGCCTCCGTCACTTAACACCATGTCGCCACCCACGGTAAGTAGCTTAGTGTCTACGTTTATAGCATGGTTTGCAATAGTGCCAGTGCCGCTGGTGGCCAAGTTACCGCTAACGGTCAAATTACCTGTGCCAAGAGTTAGAGATGTAGGCGCCAAGCCTTTAAACTGCAGGCCTTTAATGGTTGTGTTTAAATTTACAATAGGCTGATAGGTTGGCACAACGTTGCCCAATTCCACAATGTCTGTTGCGCCAGGCACGCTTGTAGCCTGTATTGGTGCACCAGAGGTAATATTATTCCAGTTGGCGGCCAGGTTCCAGTCAGTACTGGTGGTTCCTTTCCAGCTATACACACTGGTGGTAGAAGATAGTGTCCATTGCCCCGTTATATTCGACAAGCCAGTTTGGTTTACCCAATTCTCAGTGGCGTTGTTCTGGTTTTTACCTTGTGACTCCCAGGTATTGGTAGTGGCGGAGAATTTATACAGCTGCAATTCATCCTCTGCGTTGGCATTAAGTTCAGATTCTTGGTATTGCAGTTGAAGCGTGGCCCCGGTATAGGTGCCAACAGGAATGGCAACCGTTAGTTTTCCATTGATGGAAGCGCCGAAAGGAAAGTTGTTAACCGCGCCTAGTGTCAACGTGGTAGACACATCAGAAACATTAGTCGCTGTGCCAAACTTAATCTGAGTGTAAGGTCCATTGAACGCATAGGCAGTATTTGCAGCAAACGTATGGTTTCTCCTTACCGTTCCTATTATCCACCCAAGGCCTGTGCGGTTACCAGATATGTTTACCTTAAAGGCACCGGTAAGCAACAAGCCCTTTGTCATGTTAAGGGTGGCAGTAGTCATATCTGTAGTTTGCGTTACAGTACTGCCTTCGTTGCTTTTATTGATGGTCAAGGCATTGAACGTGGTGGCACCCGTCAAAGTGGTATTAGTAGGGCCTGCCATTACAACTGTTCCATTTTGGTGGGCAAAAGTGCCGTTATTGATCCAGTTGCCGTTTATAGTATGGCTGAACACACCAGCGTTTAAATTAGAGCCTGAATTAATAGTGAAGTTGCCATTTACTAGTAAAGCGCCCGAAGCAGTTTTTGCTCCAGCGGCAGTAAGCACCAAATTGCTGTATGCTCTGCCCGGCACGTTCTGTGAAGCTGTGCCATTGAAAGTGACGGTATTAGGTGAATTAGTAGTAGTGTTGAAGGTGCCGGTGGTTGTTAACTCGCCGGCTATACTAAGGTTTGCGTTAGCCACCATGGTCAAGCTCTTGCCAGACGCCACCGTTACGTTAAACAAATCATGGGGTCCGGCAAAAGTAGAAGTGCCGTTGAAGGTGACAGTGCCGGCAGTAGCCGTTAATTTACCTATGCCGCTCAGATCAGAGTTTATAGTAAAGGAACTGCTGGTAGAGATGCTGCCCAACACTCGCAGGCCGAAGAATGTCAAGGCGCCGCTTGACGAGATGTTCTTAGATGCACCGTTCATTAAAACGGTGCCAGTTGTAGCGGTTAACCCTCCTGCGCTCACCACCAGGTTCCCAGTGACAGTAAAGGAGGCAGTGGTATTGATGGTTCCGGTTACTGTGAGGTTGTTCAGGCTAATGCCCGTGCCTGTTATAGAAGTAGAGTTTCCGGTCATGGTTAAGGTGCCGTTGCTCTGCGTAAGGGCACCGGCACCCGTGGTCAGCAGGTTCCCGGCTATTGTAACAGCTGAGGCTGGTATGGTGAGCCCTGCATTTGTAACGGTAAGGTTGTTGAAAGTAGCAGAGCCGTTAACTGTCCTATTGATTTGTTTGTTTGCGCCGTTCAAAACCACGGTACTGCTGGCTCCGGCAAAAGTAGCATTGTTTGTCCAGTTGCCACCCACCGTGTGCGTAAAGGCGGCGCCATTAAAATTTGATGCTCCACCAAGTTCCACATCGCCGCTGACGTTTATAGCTCCTCTGGCGGTAAATGAGGCAGAACCAGCACTTGTGAACTTACCGGCAACGGCCATAGTGGCCGCCGGCAAGGTTTTGGAACCAGATCCACTTAAGGTTAGGTTTCCGTAGGCTTCGTTGGCAACCGTTTGGGTGGAGCCGTAATAGTTAACCGTGCTGGTGCTGCCCAGGTTTCGGGTGGCAAAGCCTGTTGGGAAGGTGCCGGTTCCACCAATCATTAAAGTGGCACCGTTGGCTAATGTAAGCGTACCCCCGGCAACGGTAGGATCGCTAACTCTAACTAATGAAAATCCTTGCAAATCTAGTGTTCCGGCCTCTACTACTAGTTGGGTAATTGCAAATTTTGCGGAAACAGTAGTATTCCCTGCTAAACTCCTGACCCCACTCCCAGTTATGCGCAATATACCGTATGGACCATTGTTGGCTATTGTCTGGTTGCCGTTAGACGCATATTCTACGGTGCTTGCTTGGGTTTCAGAGCCATACATAGTAGGAAAAAGACTGTAATTGTTCGTAAATATGGAAGCCTTTACTTTTAAAGTTCCGCTTACACTTACCGTAAACCCAGCATACGAAGTAGGAAAAGTCACTCTGTTCAACTCAGGATCTAAGGTGCCGGTAACCTCAAATTTTGAAGACCCTAAGGCATTAACAGTTATGTTAGACTTAAGGATAATACTGCCACTAATAGTAGCAGCATTAAACGTGTTGGTAGAAGTACCACCCACCGTTTTGCCCGACCCGGTGAATTCAATGGTAGGGGGTAAATTATTATAAAGAGATTCACCGTAAGCGCCATCATTAACGAAATTTCCGCCCACTACCAGAATTGAGCCTTGATTTAGTAAAGTGCCGGTTCCTATGGTGGTTATATTGTTAGTAACTGTTACCGCTAAGTTGGCATTCCTTAAAATCAATTCCACAGGGCCAATGGTGGCCCCCGCGCTGGTTATTTCTAAAGAAAACATTCTGACTGAATAGTTTTCTTGAATGATAGGCCGGAACCGCGTAACGCTGCTTGAGTAGTTGTTGCCACCTATTATCACAGCTGTATTAGCATCAGGCACGCCATTTGTCCAGTTGCTTGATGTATTCCAATCATTGCTGGTAGAACCACGCCAATACGTAGTTTTGGTTTGAGCATCTACCTGAAAAGATAGTAAACTGAAAAACACTAGCGCCAGACAAGAGATACCAAAAGAAGAGCGTTTAACAAGACTGCAAAGCGTAGAAAGATTCATAAGCGTTTCAATAATTTTAAAGGGTCGCATGCTTTTAGTTCTTTGTTTAAATATAAAATTTAAAAGAAAGAGCTTGCGGTTAATCTTGGTGATTAAAAGCAATAGGTCAAATACCCACTTAATAGTTCATTTAAAAAAATTAAAATCGATGAAACCCGTAATTAGGACGATTAATTTCTCTCCTTAATGAAAAAAGCCTTATTTAATCTACTTTAAACCATAAAAAATATGCTTAGAGTGTTTTTAATATATGAATAAATTAATATAGGGGCGTATATTGTTTAGAGTTTACAGATACAAGTTAACATTTGAAATATTATATTAATTGATTTATAATATATTTATTAAAAATATAAAAAAATAAGTAATCAATTTATAAGTAATTAGTAATGAGTAGGTCTGCTGCTATGATTTGAAAGGGGTAGAGGTTGTCTGTAACCTCTAAGAACGGTAGATGAAGGCCTGCGCCATTACGTTTTAAGTTTTTTTGGCTAGGGCAATTAGACGCGTAAACAGCGGGCGGGCAGAAGGACATTTCCACTACCCTAACTTATCAATTGCGCAAAATATGTTCTTACATAAAATATTATGAAAAGGCAGGAACCTCTCCAGGGAAAAGTCATTTGACCCAGATGTATGCGCCGCTATACTTCCAGACTAAGAAAAGCCGTTTTTTGTACATACGCTCAAGTTGTTAAGTGCGGCATTTGTGGCCAATCCTCTACTTATTTGCCGAATAGCCTAACCCATCGGAAAATTTTAGTAGCAATGGTTCTAAAGCAAATGATTGCCTATTTTAAGTTGAGATTGGACCCATGAGTTAATAGGGCGCAACAGTATTCAAGAAATGGTAGGCATGGCGCGTAAACAATAGAATGCCTACCTTCGCTTTTTACCAGAACCAGAACAAATGCAGACCGAGGAAATCTCTTACCAGGAAAAGATTCGCGAACATCAGCTCAAGATAAAGCAGGTGTTCAGGGAGATGGGCAAAGTGGTGGTAGGGCAGCAGTACATGGTCAACCGCCTCTTGATTGGCTTGTTCACCAACGGCCACATTCTGCTGGAAGGTGTGCCGGGTTTGGCCAAGACGCTCACCATCAATACCTTGGCCAAGGTGTTGCACCTCAATTTCCAGCGCATACAGTTCACCCCAGACTTGCTGCCCTCAGACTTGGTGGGCACCATGATCTATAACCAGAGTTCCAGCGCGTTTGAGGTCAAGAAAGGCCCCATCTTCGCCAATTTGGTCCTGGCCGATGAAGTGAACCGCTCGCCCGCCAAGGTGCAGAGCGCGCTGCTGGAGGCCATGCAGGAAAAACAGGTGACCATTGGCGAGAAAACCTACCGCCTGGATTTGCCATTCCTGGTGCTGGCCACGCAGAATCCCGTGGAGCAGGAGGGAACCTACCCGCTGCCCGAAGCCCAGGTGGACCGGTTCATGATGAAAGTCTACGTAGATTACCTCTCCAAGCAAGACGAATTGGAAGTGATGCGCCGCATGTCTAACCTGTCTTACAGCAGCACCGTGAACACCGTGCTCACCAAACAAGACATCTTTGACATCAGAAACGAAATCAACCAGGTGCAGATCTCTGAAACCCTGGAACGCTATATTATTGAGTTGGTGTTCGCCACGCGGCACCCGGCAGACTATGACTTGCCAGATTACGCGCAGTACCTGCAATACGGTGTGTCGCCTAGGGCCAGTATTGCCCTGAATTTGGCCGCTAAAGCCACCGCCTTCTTTGAGGAACGGGACTACGTGCTCCCCGAAGACATCAAAGAAATTGCCTCAGACGTGCTCAGTCACCGCGTGATCCTGAACTATGAAGCTGAAGCCGACAACGTGAAAACCAAGGACTTCGTGGAAGCCATCTTGCGCAAGGTGCCCATCAGTTAATCAAACCTGCAATTCGCAATTCACCAATAGTCCCGTTTTCGGGCTCATTTCCAGAAATGAGCCCGAAAACGGGACTATTTTATTTAACATGAACTTGATTAGGGGAGAGAAATCATGGCCTCCATCCTGGTCTCTCGCCCTTGTTGTTATCACCAACAAGCAAGATAACATCAGCCATCAAGATTGACGGCCCCAAGGACGTCTATTAAATCGGCTTTTAACCTGGCGCCTAACAGCTTCAAAGTACTGTAAATAAAAAAGCACTCCAGAAGAGTGCTCTTTTGATCTAACCTATCTGTATGAAAATTTTTATTTGATGAAAGTGCCTTTGCTGGCCACGTAAGCCTCTTGCTGCGCGGGCTTCAATAACTGCAGCACCGCCGTCTCAAAACGCTCGTTGATCTCTGCCACAAACGTAGGCAGCATGTCAGCAGAGGCGACGGTTTGGGCGTCTTTCAGGTCTTGGGTCTTGGTTTTCTCCAGAGCTTTCAATTTTATGTACTGAGACTCCGTCAAGGCCAACGCCTGAATCAAAGCACGGTCAACAGAAGAACCTTTGCCCTTGGCCGCTGGACCTGCCTGCGCAGTGAATGCACCTGCTGCTACAGTGAAGAAGAATATGAGGGCGAAGGCTACCTTTTTCATGCGTTTGTGCTTTTCTGCGTGATTGATGATACAAATATAGAGCACGAAATCAGGCCCAAATCTGATTTTAGACCACTTCGCCCAAACACAAGTTTAACCTATTTCTTTACTCGTTTAAGGACACGCTGCTCAGATGAATAGGTTAAATCACCCGATGAATCCTAGTCCAACCATAGTTTAGTGCTATTGGCTTTTCCGTTTTCGGGCTCATTTCCAGAAATGAGCCCGAAAACGGAAATCCTTTAAAAAGAAAAAGCCCGCCAATTGTGGCGGGCCCTCTGCGCATGAGAGACTACTTCATGGGCAAAGTAATTGTCGCGTCGTTAGTTCTCACCCATAATGACCGACAATATTTCTTTAATGATGCAAGGTTGGATAGAATCCTGTAGGCAATTGGGTTTAGTAATCAGTGTTTTTCGGGTCCCAGTTGGCCCAGCCCGCGGTCCAGTCCTGGCCATTGGCGAAAGCGCCTATGTTGGTGCCGGTGCTGGTGAAGAAGGCGGGCAAGCCCGTGAAAGACGCACCAGTCAGCAGTTGAGCGCCAACCGTGAAGTTAGGAGCGCCTGCCTGCGTGAAAGAACCGGCAATGCCCAGGTCACTGTTGTTGGCGACTACCATGTTGTTCTTACCGGCGGCATTGAACCAGGTGGCCACGTCATAGGTGCTGCCAGATTCTTTGGTAAGCGCATTGGCGGCAATGGTGCCAGCTATATAAGTGTTCTGGATTTTAAGCGTACCGGCCGTGGCGTTGGCCTGAGATTTGGTGCCGTCTAGCAATAAGCCCACTGGCCAGCCCGCAAACAGCGAGTTGTGGATGGAGATGTTGCTGTTTCTTCTGATGTGCATGGCGCGCTTGAAGTTGGTGTTGAACGTGGTGTTGCCGGTAGCATTTGGTCCGAACAAGCTCACGTTAGAAAACACCGCCGATGTCTTGGGCGTGTTGTCAGAACCCTGGGCGTCACCGTCAGACTCAAAACCGTTGGAACCAGAAGCATCTGCCACGTTGGGGTCAGAGATACCCAGCAAATACTGGAAGTTGCCCGAAAAACCATTGTCTGTATCAAACATATCATCCACGGTTTTGTAGGCAATCAGGTACTTGGCGTTCACCGTACCGCCAAACATTTCATAAGAGTCATCGCCGCAGAAAGATACCTGCACGTGGTCAATCTGGGTGCCACTGCCCACGCCGCCCAAAGTCAGGCCGTTGATTTCATTGTCTGGCTGAAAGGCAATACCCGGAAACTCAATGCGCACGTAGCTCAGTACGCCTGAGTTGTCTGCCGCAGTGGTTCCGCCGTAGGCGCGGTCTACGCCACCTTCAATCTTGGCATTGGCGCTGGGCAGGTTGGTAGGCGCGGCGCCCAAGATGATGATGCCGCCCCAGTCACCGGCGTTGCGGCTGCCTTTGGGTTGGTTAGACGTGAAGACAATTGGAGCCTGGGCAGTGCCTTGGGCCATGATCCTCGCGCCGCGTTCAATCACTAGCGTGGCCATAGATGTTTTATCGCCTTTGATAATGGTGCCCGGCTGAATGGTGAGGGTGGCACCGGGCTTCACGTACACAAAGCCTTTCAACAGGTACTTTTTGTTGGCCATAAAGGTGACGTTTTCCTCAGAGGAACCTTCCACGGTAACTACGCCGCTGGCTTCAGTCATAGTGAATTGTTCGCCGGTGGCGGTTTCTACCGCGTCATCGTCATCTGAGCAGGAGAAGCCGGCAAAGGTGAGCGCGAACAGGAAGGCAAGTTGTTGTAATCTTTTCATGTCGTTTTACTTTAAAATTTGGTTGTTTAAATCTGCGTTGGTTGGTTAGAATTTGTAAGTGATGCCCAGGCTGGAGTAAGAGCCGCGGCGGTAATCCTGCACGGTTTCATCTACCTTGGTGATTTTTGCGTCTTCATTGGAGTCCTGCACCAGGCTCACTTTCTGGTTGAGAATGTCCTGGATGCCGGCTTTCAGTTCAAAATGCTTGCCCAGGCCTTTGGTCACGCTCACGTCCAGCAGGTTGCGGGGCATTTCATAGATGGTGGGGTTGGCGTAAGAACCAGCGGCCCAGATACGTTGGCCCACCACGTTGTAGAGCACGTTGAGCTGCAGCTGGCGCTCGTCGTTCTGGTAGTACAACCCGGCATTCACCACGTAAGGCGACTGGCCCATCATGGGTCTGGTGGTTTGTTTCATGCCCACGGCAGCTTCCTCAGACAGTTCCACTTCGCTCTTAATCAAAGAGGCGTTCAGTAAGAGTGTGATGTTTTGCAGAATAGGCGATTGGGTCAGTTCCCGAAGGGACTTCCTGATTTCTACTTCCACGCCGTAGGTGGTGGCGCTGGGCGTGTTGGTATAAGTGAGTGAGTTGCCGATGTTGGTGACCTCAAAGTATTTCTCAATAGGGTCTTTGAAGTATTTCCCGAACACGCCCACGCTCAACAACTCTGTCTGGGATGGGTAGAATTCATACCGAAGGTCTGCGTTGTAAATGGTGGCCGTTTTCAAGGGTGCGCCTCTTTCCTCAAACAGTGTGATGAAGTTGTAGTAGCTGAACGGGGCCACTTCTCTGAACTGCGGACGGTTCAAAGTGATGCTGCTTCCGGCGCGTAACATGGAGCGCTTGCTGAACTCGTAGGTCATGTTCAACGAAGGCAGCACGCGCAGCACCTTGTCATCAAAATTATAGGCGCGGCCCAGGGAATTCAGGCTTTGCAGTTGCTGGTGGTTATACTCCAATCGGGCACCGCCTGAAACCGAGAACTTGTCTGTGATGGGAGCGGAACCGCCCACATAGCCGGCAGCGTAGGTATTGGAAGCCGTGTAAGAATCTGACGGGTTGGTGCCCTCCACTATGGCTAGGCCAGTAGTGGCGTTGATGTTCTGCGGTGCGAAAACTTCGTCAATGGGCAAAAACGGAATGTTCTGGTTAAAAGAATCTGAGTTGGCCGGTCGGTAAGACAGGAAGCGGGCGTCAAAATCACGGTTCTTGCGCTCCACGTAGAAACCGGCTCTCAGCTTTGGCGCGTTCTCAGACAAAGAATCTGCGGGATTGAATTTATGCTCAATCTGGCCAGAGCCGGTGTACACATGCTCGTTCAAGTCTGAGTAAAACCGGCCGGCGTCTGCCAGAGAAGCGGTTGGCTTGAACGCAACCGCGAATTTGTCATTGGAGCCAATGTCCCGTTGGGTTCTCAGGCGGCGGTAGTCAGGCTCGTTGCGGTTGGTGTAGGAATAGCCGCCGTTCCAGGTAACCGTGGTCTTTAAATCGTTGAAATCATGCGTGCCCTGTAACTGACCGGTGTACAAGGTGCGGCTCTCAAACCGAAGCGCGTAGTTCTGCTGCTCCAGCCCGTTGAAAAACTCGGTGCCTTTTCTGAACAAGATGGAATTGGAACCCAGTTGGTTGAAAAGGTTGCTGAATTCCAGTTTGTTGCGGTTGTTGAGTCTGGCGGTCCAGTTGTGGAGCACGCCCAGGCGGGTGTTCTGGGTAGAGGTTTCGTCTTGGTAGCTGAAATCAAGCGGGCTCTTGCCGGTGCTTGGGTCAAACTGTTGGTACTTGTTGCGCGAGCCCGTGGTAAAGGTTCTGGTGTTGCTGTACGAGATGGCGGTCACGTTGCTCAGGCGCAGGTCTTTCACATCTACCAATCTGGTCATGCCCAGGGAAAAGCGCATGTCTGGCAGGGCGTTCCCGTTGGTGCCGGTCCAGGTGTTGGGCAGCTGCCGTCCTAATTCCGCCAGTTGGCCATTGTTGCCAACCTGGTTGATGTTGGTGGGAAAGCTGCCAGGCAATTTGCGGTCGCCGTTGTCAAACCCCAGGAAATCTGTCTTGGTGCCCGGCGCCGAAAGGAAGTTGCTGAACGTGGTGTTGCCTCTATACGAAGTGGAGAAACCCAGGCTGGTGGTATTTTCATCGGCGAAGTTTTTGGTGAAGACCTTGATCACGCCTCCGCCAAAATCCCCGGGCAATTCCGGTGAGCCGTTTTTGTAAATCAAGATGCGGTCAATCACGCTGGTGGGCAGAACGTCAAAGGAGAAGGCGCGGCTGTCGGGTTCGGTGCTGGGCGTGAGGGCGTCATTGAGCATGACAGAGTTGTAGCGCTCGTTCATGCCCCTGATCACAATGTACTTGTCGTTCATGATGGTCACACCGGGAATCCGTTTCACGGTCTCGGCAGCATCACGGTCCAGGGATTTGGTGATCTGCTCGCCAGACACGCCACTGACCACTACTTCGCTCTGTCTCAGTTCATTGATTAGGGAGATGTCTGTGTTGGTCTGGCGCGTGCCCACAATGGTCACGGCGTTGAGGTTGGTGCTAGCCGTTTCCTCAATCTCGAAGTCCATGGTGGTGGTTTTGCCGGCTTCTATTTTAATGTTGTCATACACCGCCTGCTTGTAACTCACATAAGATACCGTGATTTTATAGATACCCGGCTGTAGTTTAAGGCTGTAAGAACCGTCAATGTCAGTGGCCGCGGCCGTGCCCGAGCCCGTGATGAACACCACGGCCCCAATGATGGGCTCTGCGGTTTTCTTGTCCTTCACTTTTCCGGACAAGGTGCCCTGCTGGGCCTGGCTGTAAAAGAAGGTGGTGAGAAAAGAGAGGGTGAGTAAAAAGGTTTTCATTCGGTTGTGATTAGTCTCGCTGCAAAAGTAGAGCGGCTGTTTAACCCCATGATTACCTCCTTGTTACTCTATTGTTAAGGAGCAGTGCGCTGTGTTACGGTTGTGTTAAGCGGCTTGGCAGTAAGTGCGTTTTCAGGCTCTGGAATGGAAATGGAGCCGAAAACGGACTACCCCCAACCCCTCCTAGGACAGGAGGGGAGTTTTTTGGATGCGGGGAGCAGCAGAAAGCCATGCGTGGGAGACAAGGCGATGCCTGGTCTCTACAAGTACGAACCTGTTTTTACCTCCATTTCCAAAATAGAGCCTAGAAACGTAATTGGCGGAGACACTCTTAGGAGCTGCGCACACTACGAGGTCTTTTGAGCAACAGCAGTCGGAACCTTCACCGTAGAGACAAGGCAGTGCCTGGTCTCTACAACCGGCACACGTATTGCCCAGTTTTGCTTCCATTTACAATCCAGAACACGAAAACGCAATTGGCGCAGACCTCACAGGTTTCCAAAATCTGTGAGGTCTTTTGAGCAGGCGGCACTGCTAATGACCGAAAACGCAGACTGCCTTTAAATCCACATCTTTTCCAGCCTTTCCACCGAGCGCCTCGCGGGTTGGCCTTGCATGGCTAGGGCTATGAAACAAAGAACAGAAATGGCCAAGACGGGCAGTGCGAGAGGGGAAGGCGGGGCCTCGCGGCCGTGAGCGCTCGGATCCATAATATGGAAAAGGCTGTCTTGTAAAACTCAGGATGCAGCGAAATTTTGGAAGGAAAGCAAACTGCGTGCACAATAACAGCTACTTGAACCGCAGTATAGGTCGTTGGTGAGAACACCAACAACGGCGGAATACAGCCGAAATAATCTTCGTTAGATCCTTCGACTACGCTCCGGATGACCATTTCTATAGTCATCAATTCCTCCCCATCCCTAACTATCCCAAAGGAAAGCCACTAACCAAAGGCCAATACTGTGAATAATGACAGAAATCATGGGGCGGCCCACTTTTGTGTTGTACCTTTGCGCAAAACCGAAAAACGTGCTGCTGAAAGAGGTTATCTACTTGATGCAAAAGGATTTTGTGCTGGAATGGCGGCAGAAGTATGCTTTTAACGGCATGCTGCTGTACGTGGGCAGCACGGTCTTCATCTGCTACCTCAGCTTCAGCCTGCGGTTTGGCGGACTGGAGGTGCCGGTCTGGAACGCGCTGTACTGGATCATTCTGCTGTTCACGGCGGTGAATGCCATTGCCAAAGGCTTCGCGCAGGAGAGCCGCGGACGGTTGCTCTACTATTACAGTGTGGTGAGTCCGCAGGGGGTGATTGTGGCGAAGATGCTCTACAACGCCGCGCTCATGCTGGTGCTGGCGCTGTTGTGTTTCGGGTTTTACGCGGTAGTGATTGGAAATCCGGTGCAAGATGTGCCCATGTTTCTGCTCACCATTGTGCTGGGCGCTATTGGGTTCGCCTCATCGCTGACCATGATTTCGGGCATAGCGGCCAAAGCGGCGAACACGGGAACCTTGATGGCAGTGCTGAGTTTCCCGGTGATGGTGCCCATGCTGCTGATGCTGATGAAGATGTCCAAAAACGCCATTGACGGCCTGGACCCCAGCGTGAGTGTAGACGAGGCGCTTACCTTGCTGGCCATCAACATGATAGTGGTAACGGTGTCTTACATCTTGTTCCCCTACCTGTGGCGAAGCTAAATATAGTGGGCAATTGTGCGTTGGTAAAAGGTAAAAGTCAAACCCTCAATTATCATCCTGAAAGGAACTTTAGGGCGAATTAGAAAACCGATTGAAATAAAAGAAAGTCCTTTAACCAGACTTCGACTGAAATAATAAATAAAAAAGCATGAAACTAAGCTGGTGGAAATGGCTCACAATTGCTCTGCTGCTCTACACGGTAGTCATGGGCTTTTTGAGCGACGTGCCGCGCCTGGCCATTCTGAACGAGACCATCCGGAACCTGTTCTTCCATGTGCCCATGTGGTTCGGGATGATTTTGATTCTGCTGGTAAGCGTGGTGTATTCCATTAAATACCTGCGCAACCCGCTACTCAAGCATGATATAATTGCGGTGCAGTCGGCCAATGTGGGCATTTTGTTTGGCGTGTTGGGCATTGTGACCGGCATGGAATGGGCCAAATTCACGTGGGGCGAGTTCTGGAGCAATGACCCCAAGCAGAACGGCGCGGCCATCGGGCTGTTAATTTACTTTGCCTATATGATTTTGCGCGGTTCTTTTCAGGACCACCAGCAGCGGGCGCGCATCAGTGCGGTGTACAACGTGTTCGCGTTTGCGGCTTTGATTCCCTTGCTGTTCATCTTGCCGCGCATGACCGACTCCCTACACCCCGGCAACGGCGGAAACCCGGGCTTCAACGCCTATGATTTAGATGCGCGGCTGCGGGCGGTGTTCTACCCAAGCGTGCTGGCCTGGACCTTGTTGGGCATCTGGATGGTAAATGTGCGCACGCGCCTGGAAGTGTTAACCCAAAAATTCTATGAAAATGCATAAATGGCTTTTGGCGCTGCTCCTGCTGTGGGCAGCCGTGGGCACGGTTCCGGCCATGGCTCAGTCTGGTACCACCACCGTTGAATATTCTTCCAGCCAGGCTTCTGCGCCAGAAATGGCCGATGCCCTGCGCCGCGACGGCAAGATTTACATTGTAGTCATTGTGTTGGTGAGCGTGCTGCTAGGCGTATTGTTTTACTTGATAAATCTTGATAAGAAAGTTAGTCACCTGGAAAAGGAACTTCGCCAATAAACCTGTTTTCGGGCTCATTTCCAGAAACGAGGCCGAAAACGGAAATGCTGCCTACCTTTGCAGAAATGCAGCGCCTCAGGATTTAATTTTTTAGAAGTGTTGTTGACTAGGCGGCGCAAACCGCCAAAGCGTTCAAAACCATGAAGAGAATACACATTATCGGGATTTTAGTGATTGCCGTAGCCATTGGCATTATTACCTCTACGGCCTCAGATGCCAGCGTGTACGTGCCTTTTTCTGAAGCGCAAGCCCGCGCCAAAGACGGCGACGACGGCAAGGTGCACGTGGTGGGCCGCCTGAAGAAAGATGCCAAAGGCCACATTGTGGGTATGAAGTATGACCCCACGCTAGACCCCAATTACTTCTCGTTCGTGCTGGTAGATACCAACCGCGTAGAGCAGCAAGTGGTGTATTACAGCCCCAAACCCCAGGACTTCGACCGTTCTGAGCAGGTGGTGATTACGGGCAGCATGAAAGACCAGGTGTTTATAGCCGATAAAATCTTGCTTAAATGCCCGTCTAAATACACAGAAAACGAAATCAAGGCCGAAACGGCGAGCCTTTAAAATAGTCCTGAGTCTAGAGTTCTGAGTCCTGAGTTGAAATTGGGACTAGGTCAAGGCTCACTGAGTTAATATATGTTGCAAGAGTTCTGGTAGTACAGGTTCTCGGGTTTTAAACTCAGGACTTTAGACTCAGAACTCATAACTATCTGAAATGATAAATACGCTTATTGGTGACATTGGTCACGTCAGTGTGATTGTCGCGTTTGTGGCGGCACTGGTTTCCTCCCTTTCTTATTCATTCGCAGCCAATGCGCAGGAACTCACCTCTGAGCAAGCCGGCTGGAAGAAAATGGCCCGAGGTGCGTTCTTCGTGCACACGTTGGCGGTGTTCAGCATCATTTTCTGCCTTTTCAACATCATCTACAACCACCGCTACGAATACCATTACGCGTGGAGCCACTCGTCTAACCACCTGGCGGTGCATTATATGATTTCCTGCTTCTGGGAAGGCCAGGAAGGTTCTTTCCTGCTCTGGATTTTCTGGCACGTGCTGCTGGGGCTAGTCTTGATTAAATATGCCGGCAAGAAATGGGAAAGCCCGGTGATGGCGGTTTTCTCGTTTGTGCAGCTGTTTTTGACGTCCATGATTCTGGGAATTGTGATTGGTGACCTCAAGATTGGGTCATCGCCGTTTATCTTGATGCGTGATTTCATGGCCGATGCGCCGGTGTTCCAGATGGACCCTAACTATGTGCCCAAAGACGGAACCGGCCTGAACCCGCTCTTGCAGAACTACTGGATGGTGATTCACCCGCCGGTCTTGTTCCTGGGTTTTGCTGCTACCTTGGTGCCGTTTGCCTTTGCCATTGCCGGTCTCTGGAAAAAAGATTTCTCAGCCTGGACCAAACCCGCCTTGCCGTGGGCGCTGTTCGCTGCCGTGGTATTGGGCATAGGTATCATGATGGGCGCGTACTGGGCCTATGAAACCCTCAACTTTGGTGGTTACTGGAACTGGGACCCGGTGGAAAACGCCGTGTACATTCCGTGGCTGGTGCTGGTGGGAGCCATTCATACCTTGCTGGCCTACCGCAAAAGCAGAACCGCGCTGCGCGCCACGTTTATCCTGTTCATCGTTTCGTTCCTGTTGATTTTATACGCCACGTTCTTAACAAGAAGCGGTATTCTGGGCAACGCCTCGGTGCACTCGTTCACAGATTTGGGCTTGTCTGGGCAGTTGTTCACCTACATGGCGGCGTTCTTCGTGCTGGCTATTGGCTTGCTGATCTACCGTTGGAAATACATTCCGGTCACGGATAAAGAAGTAGCCACCTATTCCGGCGAATTCTGGGTGTTCATAGGTGCGGCCGTGCTTTGTTTGGGCGCGTTTCAGGTGCTGTTCACCACGTCTATTCCGGTATATAACTCGTTCATGGGCTTTATTGGCATTAAAACCAACGTGGCCCTCCCCGCCGACCAGATTGCGCACTACACCAAGTTTCAGCTATGGTTGGGTGTGGCCATTGCGCTGTTGTCGGGTACGGGGCAGATGCTCTGGTGGCGCAAGCAGAACAACGGAAGCAAGATTTCTGACGTGTTCATTGTGCCTTTGATGCTTACCGGTCTGTTTACGGCTTTGATTCTCTTGATCAGCAAGCTGGGCTATATTGAGCGCATCAACAATCCGGTGTATATCTTGCTGCTGGCGGCGTCTCTGTACGCGGTGTTCAGTAACCTGGGCATTCTGTTGGGCGTCCTGAGAAAGAACGTTTCTATTGCCGGCGGCGCCGTGGCGCACATTGGCGTGGCCATGATGCTGATTGGCGTGCTGTTCTCCTCTGGGTATTCCAACATCATCTCCAAAAACATGTCGGGCATGGTGTACGCCCGCGAGTTTGGCGATGACATTAACCGCGACAACGTGCTTTTGTGGCGCAACGTAGCCACTGATATGGGCCCTTACAAAGTGAGCTACAAAGGCCAGTACCTGGAAGTGAAAGACATTCCAGACTACGTGAACAAGCAGTTGCTTTTCAGGATTGACGATGAATACAAGGCCATCGCCCGCGGTCCGTTGAAAGACGGTGACCAAATCCTGTACAAAGCCGGTGACACCGTGGAAATATCGCCAGAAAACACCTATTACCAGGTGGAATTCAAGAACCGCGAGACCGAAGAAGTCTTCACCTTGTACCCACGGGCGCAGGTGAACCCAGATATGGGGCTTCTGGCTTCGCCGGATGTCAAGATGTTCTGGTCTAAAGATTTGTACACGCACGTTTCTACCATTCCAGACCCCAACGAGGAGAAGGAGTGGGGCGAAATGAAGGAGTACAACGTTAAAATTGGCGATACGCTTATTCTCAATGATTACGTGGCTATTCTGAAAGGCATTGAACCCGCCAAAGACACGTTAATGCTCAATCTGAAACCCGGCGACGTGGCCGTACAAGCTGACATGCAGATTCTGGGCGAGCGCCGCACCTACCACGCACACCCTATCTATGCCATCAGAGACCGCATGGTGGGCCGCGTACCCGAAGAAATTGAAGACCTGGGCTTGCGCCTGATGCTCCTAAACATCAACCCAGACAAAGGCGAATTCACCATTGGTATCAACACCAGCCAAAAGGACTACATCATCCTGAAGGCCATGGAGAAACCGTTCATCAACATTCTCTGGATAGGCACGCTGGTCATGAGCCTCGGGTTTGTGATGGCCATTGTGCGCCACTTCAAAGACGGCAAATCTGGCAAGAAACCACCTCTGCCTAAAGGCAAAGCCGTAAAGCGCCCTGAATTGGTGGCCTAAGTTTTATCAATGATTTATTGGAAATCCGGTGGAAGGAGAGTTGTTCTCTCTCCGCCGGATTTTTTGTTTTTAGCCGTTTTCGGGCTCATTTCTGGAAATGAAGCCGAAAACGGTGAGTGTACAGAAAATAACTACAGAAATCTAAAACTTATTGTCAATTTCTATACACAGACTACGGTTCAACATTGTCTTTCTTTAAAAGAGGAGGCGAATTTGCCAACGAGAACACGCCTTTCTTATGATGGTAGGGACAGGTCGCGACCTGTCCTAACGCATATCTGATACCGCGCATGCAGATAATGTAGGGGCGTATGGCATACGCCCTTACGCATTTCTGAAAACGCATTTCCGCTTATCCTTTGTTGCATTCCTTACGGTAACAGAGCTGCCAAGGCCACTGCGTAGGGCGTATGCCATACGCCCCTACAAAATTTCAATGCGTAGTCTGTTACTGAATTGTTGGTACCTTGCCACTGCAACAGTAGAGTTACATCCATGAAGATAGGCATCATTGGCACGGGCAACGTAGGTACGCATCTGGTGAAAGGTTTGGCCGCGGCTGGGCTGGAAGTGGTCGTCATTTACAGCCGAACGCTGGCCCATGCCCAGGAAGCAGTTCAATTTGCGCCAACCGCCAGAGCCGTAGATTTTCTTGATTTCACTGCTTGCCCAAGGGCTGACTTGTACTTGCTGGCCGTGCCAGACCAGGTGCTGCCAGAAATTGTTGCCAAAGCCCTTTTCCCGGAAGGGACGGTGGTGGCGCATACGTCGGGGACGCAGCCAATGGAGGTGTTGCAGCCTTTGAAGAACGTGCAGGTGGGTGTATTTTATCCGTTGCAGACCTTTAGTAAGGAGAAAGACGTAGACTGGCCGCGTATTCCTATCTGTTGGGAAGCCTCCTCGCCGGAGGCGGGGGAGATGCTGCAGCAAGTGGCCGTTGCTTTAAGCCGGAATGTGCTGGAAATGGCCGGTCCAGCGCGGCGGCAGTTGCATGTGGCGGCGGTGTTCGCGTGTAATTTCACCAACCATCTGTGGGGCGTGGCCCAGGAAATCCTGCAAACCGCCAATCTGCCTGTGACCCTGTTGCAGCCTTTGGTAGAAGAAACAGTGGCTAAAGCGTTTCAATTTCCGCCGTTTGCGGTGCAGACCGGCCCGGCCCGGCGCAATGACCAGACCACGCTGCAGGCGCATGCCAACCTGCTGCAAGACTTTCCGGAGTATACCGCGTTATACCAGGTGCTCACTGCCAGCATTCAGCGGCAGGCTGGTTTTGCCCCCGTTTCAGGTTTAGAGGCCAAAAACAGAAACCCAGGCAAGCCCGCGCAATAGAACGTTCGGGTTTTGATTAGGGCGCGTGTATGCCTACCTTTGCTGCCTTAACACCGCGCGTTTATGAAAGTAGTGACCATCACATATAAGTTTGCCAACGGAAAACCAGACGAGACCCATTCGGGCGCCGAAGGGGAGTCTGTGTTGGATGTGGCCCTGAACAACGGAATCCAGCTGCAGCACAACTGCGGCGGCGTGTGCGGCTGCAGCACCTGCCACGTCTATATTGAAGCTGGCATGGACGACCTCCCTGAAATCACTGACAAAGAGGAAGATTACATTGACCGCGCCGTGGACCCGCGCATCAACTCGCGCCTGGCTTGCCAGTGCGTGGTGCAGGGCGGCCAGGATTTAGTGGTCACCATTCCCAGACAAGATTTCTTAGGGCATTAATTCAAGGGCTAGAAATTAGTTTTTAGACCACATTCTTCACGTAAGTGAAAATACTGGTTAAGCACCAGGAGTAAGCAAGCCAGTATTTTGTTTGTCATCTTCTAAGGAACTTGGTGGCAAACTGTAAAAGCGAATAGTAAGTGCCTGTCTAGCTGGCCACCAAAATCTTTCCAAGATGACAGAGGGGGTTAACGCTTATCATGCATAACAACTGACAATTATAAAAATATGAGCAATCAATTTGAACCACCCATCAAGTGGGCCGACCATGAAGATATAGCCATGGCGCTCTATGAGAAGTTCGGGGATGATTTCAATGAAGCCAAGATTTACCGCGTTCGGTTCACAGACCTGCTGGAGTGGGTGCTGTCTATCCCTAACTTTGAGGGTACCCGTGAAGGCGCCACCGAGGGGCACCTGGAAATGATTCAGGCCCAGTGGGTGTATGAGTGGCGCGATAACCAATAACAAGCCAGCACGTGTAGGCGCGTTTTCGGGCTCATTTTCAGAAATGAGCCCGAAAACGCGTTTTTCTGTTTAAACTTTTTAAGGCCATGACCATGCAGGCACTTCCAGATTTCAGCCATATCAACACGTTCATCTTTGACGTGGACGGCGTGCTCACAGACGGCACCTTGCTGTGCTTCTCTACCGGTGAGCAGGCCCGCGCCTTCAACATAAAAGACGGCTACGCCATCAGGCACGCGCTTAAGAGTGGCTACCGGGTGGCCATCATCTCGGGGCGCAACGAGCCCGGCGTGCGCAAACGTCTGGAGACCCTGGACATCAAAGACATTTACCTTGGGGCAGAGAACAAGCTGGACACGTTCCAGAATTACATCTATTACCACGGCATTGACCCGGAGAATGTGGTGTTCATGGGCGATGACATGCCTGATCTGGAGGTAATGCAACACTGCGGCATCTCGGCGTGCCCCGCAGACGCGGCCATTGACATCTGTGACATCAGCCAGTACGTGGCCTCTGCCGAGGGCGGGAAAGGTGCCGTGCGCGAGTTGATTGAGATGGTGATGAAACTGCACAAGACCTGGTAAGACCAATATATCCTTATTTATATATTCATATTATAATTTTTGTAAATAAAGTTTGGTGTTTCGTTAATAATCATATATTTACAACATCATTCATTCTTTCAATTTTTATTTTTTTATGAAAACAGGGACTGTCAAATTCTTCAACGACTCTAAAGGCTACGGCTTTATTACAGAAGAAGCCACCAATGAGGACTTTTTTGTACACATCACCGGCCTCAACGGTGTTCAGATCCAACAGCACGACAAAGTGGAGTTCGACACCAAAGAAGGGAAAAAAGGCATTAACGCGGTAAACGTGAAAAAGCTCTAACACTTCTACTTATCATACTCATTTTGTAACTCTTCAAAAGGCCCCTGCTCTAGGGGCTTTTTTCTTTTGTGGCCGTTTAGCCGTACCTTTCCTGCTCGCTCCCGGCCGCCTTGAAGAACTTTCTCACCCTCATCAGATTCCCCAACCTGCTCATCATGCTGCTGGCCCAGTTGCTGGTGCGCAAATACCTGGTGTTTCCGGAGCGTACCTGGGCAGAGGCCCTTACCTGGCCTTTTCTGGTGCTGGCCCTGGCCACGCTTTGCATTGGGGCGGCGGGCTACATCATCAATGACTACTATGACCTCAAGATAGACCGCATCAACAAGCCAGACCGCGTGGTGCTGGGCAAAGGCCTCACCCGCCGAAAGGCCATTATGGTGCACTTCTACCTGTCGGCTACGGGTGTGGCGTTGGGTACTTTGCTAGGCGTGCGCGTGGCGGTGGTGCTGTTTGGCGTGGCCATGCTGCTGTGGGGTTATTCGGCGCAGTTCAAGAAGCGGCCGCTGGTGGGTAACCTCACCATTGCCCTGCTCTCAGGGGTGATGGTGCTGGTAGTGCCGCTACAGGCCGGTGAACCGTCTGTGGCGGCCTGGGCGTACGGGGTCTTCGCATTTTTGATATCGCTTATACGGGAGATTATCAAAGACATGGAAGACGTGGAGGGCGATGCTTCTTTCCGGTGCCGCACCTTGCCCATTGTGCTGGGCCTGCCCAAAACCAAATGGGTGCTGTACCCGCTGCTGGCCTTGTTTCTTCTGTATACGTTGGTGGTGATGTGGGCGAAAGCCGAGCAACCTCTGTTTCTAATGTATTTGGGCATTGGGGTGGTACTGCCCACCTTGCTGCTGACCCGGCAACTGTATTACGCAGACAGAAAGTTAGAATACGCCCAGTTGAGTTGGTTTTGCAAGGGCATTATGCTGGTGGGCGTCTGTTCCATGCTGGTGTTGCGGTAAGCGAGGCTTGCCCAATAAGAAATCCATTCCGTTTTCGGGCCCATTATATGAAATGAAGCCGAAAACGCGTTGAAACTGTGTATCTTTGGGTAAGCAGCTAAGGGATTTGTTTTGCAGGGAAAATGCATTTCAGGGCTTGGCCAAAAGTGCTTTTTGCAGGACTGTAGGATGCTTGAAAGAAACATGGTCTGATTGCTGCCGGGCTTAGGGCCGAGTTTGAAATTAACATAGTAATAGTGCTCTCATGGCATATTTAGGTTTACATAAATGGGTTGGGGTTGTCTGCGGTTTGTTGCTGGCATTCACGGCTATGGGGCAGTCAGCGTTGCCGCTAGGTTCCTGGAGTTTGCACGCGCCTAACAACCGGGCCAAGGCACTGGCAGAAACCAAGACCTCTGTGTACGTGGCCACCGAAGACGGCTTTTTTAGGCTCATCAAAAGTGACAACACGGTCCAGACGCTTTCTAAGATTGACGGTTTCAGTGATGTGAACCTCAGCACCCTGGCCTATGACTCTGCCTCAGAAACGCTGGTGGTGGCCTATGAAAACACCAACATTGACCTGCTCCGGAACGGCAAGATCTATAACCTCACAGATTTGCTGCGCAAGCCTTTGATTGGGGCCAAAGAAATTTACCATATCTACACCCATGAGAAGAAGGCCTATCTCTCCACTTCGTTCGGGTTGGTGGTGCTGGACCTGGAAAGGCGCGAAGTGAAAGATACCTACAGCAACATTGGCCCTCAGGGCGAAGTGGTGCAAGTCTATGCCGCCACCGTGCTCAAAGACAGCGTGTACATTGCCTCGTCTATGGGAATCATGGCGGCGAATATGCGTAGCGCCAACCTGCAGGATTTTAAGAGCTGGCGAAGGTTTGGTCAGGCGCAAGGCTTGCCCAATGGTAACCCAGATTTCCCTACCAGAAACATTGCCACTTTCCAGGAAGCCGTGTACACCGGTGTTTCTGACCAGGGCATGTTCCGGTTCAACGGTGTCTCCTGGGAAACGGCTCCGTTCAACAACCCCAGCAGCCGCTACGTGTCTATGTACAGCAACGGCAAGCGCCTGGCCTTCGCCAATGCCCATGAGATTGTGGAAGTGAACGCCGCTTTGCAGATGGTGACCAGAAGAGTAGATCCTACCTTGGCGGCACGCATGGTGCTCCCAGCCCGCGACGGCGGCCAATGGATTGCCAGCTACAGCAAAGGTTTGGTCAGGTTTCAGGGCGCTACAGAAAGTCAAGCCTATGCCCCCGCCGGCCCCGCGTACGGCAATGCTTTTAGTGTGTACGCTGAGCCAGGCAAGTTCACGGTAGTGGGCGGCGGTTTCAGCCAGTCGTACGTGCAGAACGAATCAACGGCAGGGTATTACCAGTTTCAGAACGGTGCCTGGACCAGCTTTGATGCCGGCACAGGCGTGTACGCAGACTCCGTGCGTGACATAGTGGGGGCGGTGCGCAACCCGGTGAACGGTAAGTTCTACCTGGCCAGCTACGGTGACGGTCTGCTGGAGTTTGAGGCAGGGGCCACCAAGGCCAAGGTGTACAATGAGAAAAACAGCACTTTACGCTTAACCCAGCCCGGCGAAAAACCATTCTTTGTGCGCGTGCCCGGCGTGGCCGTGGACCAGGAAGGCAGCGTTTGGGTGACCAACAGAAACCAGGTGGCCCAGGCTGCGGGCCTGCACCAGTTAAAACCCGACGGCACCTGGGAGGCCCATCCTTTCCCGGG
Organism: Rufibacter sp. LB8; assembly: GCF_014876185.1. Lineage (NCBI taxonomy): Bacteria > Pseudomonadati > Bacteroidota > Cytophagia > Cytophagales > Hymenobacteraceae > Rufibacter > Rufibacter sp. LB8. Next base: position 3,994,405 of record NZ_JADALJ010000001.1, read on the forward strand.
CATACAGTTCGCCAACACGGCGCACAAAGTGCTTGTAGATGACTTGGGCTACAAATGGGTGAGTTTGTCTATCAATGCCCCGGGCTCTGGCTTGGTGGTGTATGATCACGTGGAAGGGCGCTACAAATACCTGGGCGAAGGAAGCATTGGCGGTCTGCCCAACGGTCAGGTACATGCCATGGCTGTGGACCTGAACGGCGAGGTGTGGGTGGGTACCAGTGACGGCGTGGCCGTGTTCACCAGCAGTTCATCTATTTTCACCAGTTCATCTTACAGCGCGTATTTGCCCATCTATGAACGCCGGCCGTTGTTGCAGGGGCAGGTGATCAGGAGCATAGCCGTGGACGGGGGCAACCGCAAATGGATTGGCACCGACACAGGGCTCTGGCTGTTCAGTGAAACCGGCGAAGAGATGGTTCTCAACTTCACCACCAAAAACAGCCCGTTGCCATCAGATAAAATAAGGGAAGTAGCCATTGACCACTCCACCGGAGACGTGATGGTGGCCACAGATGGCGGAATTGCCATTTACAAAGGCGCCAGCACCAAGACAGAGAAAGTGGAGGAGAATTGCCTTAATGTGTTCCCAAATCCCGTGCGCGCCGGTTTTACGGGCACTATTGGCATCTCAGGATTGCCTAACAATGGTTGGGTGAAAATCACAGACATTTCCGGGGTGCTGGTGTACGAGGGCAAGTCGGCGGGTGGCACCTTTGCCTGGAACGGCACCAACTACAACGGGCAACCCGCCAAACCGGGCGTGTACCTGGTCATGGCCTCCTCGGCAGACGGCTCTGAAACATGCACTGCCAAAATCGCTATTCAACGGTAATCTTTAGCTTCTTACTATTTCCGTGCTTAAAAACCTTGCGTTTGGTGGTTCAGTATGCAAGGTAGAGTAGCTAGGAGGTGAATAGCATGTATTCCCAATAAGTTGCTTTTTAGTTAGAATTCTGTTCAAGAAACCCATTTACTATGCTGGTAAAAACCCGAGGCATTGTTCTCAACTTCATCAAGTTCAGGGAGTCCTCTATCATTGCCAGAGTTTACACAGAGGAGCTTGGGTTGCAGAGCTATATTGTGAACAGCGTGCGCAAGAAAGGCAGCGCCTCGCGCATTGCGCTGTTCCAGCCGTTCACCTTGCTGGACATGGTGGTCTACCCCTCGGCCAAAGGCGGCATTACCCGTATTTCTGAGTACAAATGCAGCCATCATTTCAGCAGCGTGCCCTATGACATCAGGAAGAGCAGCATCTTGCTGTTTTTGTCTGAGATGGTGGCCAAAACCGTGCGCGAGGAAGAGGAGAACCGGCCGCTGTTTGACTTTCTGCACCGGGCCATTCAGGAATTTGACCAGATGGCCGCTGGGTATGAGAACTTCCACCTGGTGTTTATGGTGCAGTTAGCGGGGTACCTGGGCTTTGGCGTGTCTTCCGCAGATGATTTGATCAGCCAAGTGGCCTTTGATGCCGGCGGGGCCAAAGTGTCTGGGACCACGCTCATGCAACTGCAGCAACTGGAACCCTACCTTTCTACCTTGCTGGAGAACGGCTTGGAAGCCAACCTGGCCAACGGACGGGTACGGCGCGAGCTCCTGCATCTGCTGGTGCGCTATTTCCAATTGCACGTAGACAACCTGGGCGAAATAAAATCTTTGCCGGTGCTCTCTGAAGTGCTAAGTGAATAGAGTCATGCTCAAATTTTCCGTTTTCGGGCTCATTTCCAGAAACGGGCCCGAAAACGGAAATGCCTACTGCCAAGAATTTACAACCTGCACCGCAATGGGCAAAAAAAAAGCCTGTCCCTTTTAAAAGGACAGGCTTTTTTGGTTTCAGGCCAGCGGCCTAGTTGTTTTTCTTGATGTCAAGGAGTTCCACCTCAAAGATAAGGCAGGCGTCTGGGTGAATAGATGAGCCATAGCCAGGCACATGCCCATACGCCAGTTGTGACGGAATAAATAATCTGATTCTGCCGCCTTTCTCCACGTACGTGAGGCCTTCATCCCAGCCTTTGATCACACTGCCCACGCCTACTTTAAACTTGAAAGGGTAGCCACGTTTCCAGGATGAGTCAAAAACTATTTGATCATTCTCAACAAACTTACCGGAGTAGTGCACGGTCACGGAGTCACCAGCCACCGGCTTTTGTTGGGTAGTGCCAGGGCTCAGAATCTTGTAATACAGGCCAGAAGCCGTTTTCACGGTGTCTCTGAGATTCCTGGATTTAAAGTAATCCTGAATGAGCTGGTCATCTTTGGCAGTCTGGGCCACGGGGTCAAAGCTAGCCCAGGGGTCATAAGGGTTTTCCTCTTCGCAAGAAGAGAGAAGACCGCCCAAACCAACCAGCAGTACGCATGCCCACAACCAACCTTTCTGTAAGAACCCTTTCATGGTAAGCTAAATTTAAAATTTGGTAAGGCTATTTAATGTCAACCAGTTCCACGTCAAAACGCAGAATGGAGTTGGCCGGCAAATCAGCACCGCGTGCCATAGAACCGTAGCCCTGCGGCGAAGGAATCAACAGAATGCCTTTGGCGCCTTTGTTGAACTGCTTGATGCCGTCTTCCCAGCCTTTGATCACCTGGCCCTGGCCCAACGGGAATTCAATAGGGTTTCCGCCGTTAGATTTGTCTGAAGAGTCAAACTCTTTGCCGCTCAGCAAGGTGCCTTTGTATTTCACGCTCACGGTCTGGCCGTCTGCGGCATTGGCGCCAGTGCCCGGCTGGGTAACTACGTAGTATACGCCAGAGGCAGTTTTCTGCGCAGTCAGGTTTTCTTTTTTGATGTAATCCTGAATTAGTTTGTCATCTACGGGACCTTGCTTGGCGGCGCGGGCTTCCATCTCTTTCTGCTGGCGCTCCATCATTTTAGGGTAATCGGCCATGGCCTCTTCCTCAGTCTGCAGGTTAATGGCTTTCACGTAAAAGGTCAAAAAGCTGCCTTTGGTGATGAACGGAGGCAAGGCGCTCTTGAAGGTCTTGGCGAACAAGGTGTCTGCGTTGATCTTGAACACGGCGCTGTCGCCTTTGTCCAGCATTAAGAAGGCTTCCTCAATGCTGCCTTTGTTAGGCGATTCCACCATTTTGATCTGGATGGGCATGGCGTTGTCTTTGGTGCTGAACAACACAGAATCTTTGGCCGTGCGGTATTCCATCTCAAAGCTCATGACCTTGCCTAACTTGGCTTTAAAGGCGGCTGAGTCTACCTTGGTCACATCTTTTGATTCAAATTTGCCTTCTTTGCTCTGGCTATACAGTTTGTACTCCAGACCAGAAGGGGTTTTCGCAAATTTATCTTCTCCCAGGCCTTTGCAAGAAGGAGAGATCAAAGCCACTGCCAGGGCAGGCAGCAGGTAAAGTGATTTTTTGAACATCGGTTTTAGATTAAAAATATAGAGTCTTACTAAATTACTTTGTGAGTTGGGGTGCGTACAGCGGCAACAGGTCCACAAACTTCTCCACGGTGTCCACCAAAGGCAGGTAAGAGATGCCGCCGGCCGCGTTTTTGTGCCCGCCGCCCTCAAAATGGTTGCGCGCGAACTCGTTCACCGAGATGTCACCCACCGACCGGAAGGAAATCTTGACGGCCTCTGTGCGGTCAATGAACAGGGCGGCAAACCGAACGCCTTCAATGGAGAGCGCAAAATTCACCAAACCTTCTGTGTCGCCGGTTTGGGAGTCATAGTCTTTGAGTTCCTGCGCGGTCACGGCAATGTAGGCGGTGTTGTACTCGCGCACCACCTGCAGCTTGTCTTTGAGCACGTAACCCAAAAAGCGCAGGCGCTTCTCTGAGTAACTGTCATAGATGTTGCGGTGGATTTTGCAGATGTCAATGCCGGTCTGCAGCAGGTCTGCAATGATCAGGTGCACGTTGCGCGTGGTGCTGGCATGCCGGAAAGAGCCGGTGTCTGTGACAATGCCCGCGTACAGGCATTCGCCCATGGGCACGTCAATGAGGTGCTCCTCGCCCATAAGCCGTATCACGTCAAACACAATCTCACACGTGGCCGCGGCCGTAATGTCTGAGAACATGATGTCTGCGAACGTGTCTGGCTGCAGGTGGTGGTCAATCAAGACCTTGGTGGCCGGGGCCACCCGCACGTACTCGCCCAGTTCATTGATACGGCCCAGGTGGTTAAAGTCCAGGCAGAAGATGACGTCTGCTTCCTGGGTGATCTGCCGGGCTTTGGCATCTGTCTTGGGGCCGTACACCAACACGTCTTCGTTCCCGCTCATCCAGTTCAGGAAAGAAGGGTAGTCAGACGGGGTGATGACCTGTACCTGGTGGCCTTTTTTCTTAAGGTAGCCGGCCAGCCCCAGTGAAGACCCCAATGCGTCTGCATCAGGTTTATGATGCGTGGTGATCATGATCTTCTTGGGAGTTGCTAGAAGCTCCTTTAGCGCGTTGATTTGCTGCATTGTATACTCTAAGACCCGTTGCAAAAAGAGCGGGTACAAGATGCAAAATTCTGAAGAAATAAGGTACAAACCAAATTAAATCAAGCATCTGTAAACGCCCCGGGTATTTTTGCCGTACTAGGTGGCTTTTGCCGTAATTTGTTAATTTTGCAGACTTAAATTCACAACAACATTAACTAGAGAAAGAAAAAATGGCTGGAAACGTAACGTTCACCATGATCAAACCAGATGCCGTGCAGGACAACAACATTGGCGGTATCACCAAAATGATGGAAGAGGCCGGCTTTAGAGTGGTGGCCATGAAAAAGACCCGCCTGTCTGAGGAGCGCGCCGGCGCCTTCTACGAGGTGCACAAAGAGCGTCCCTTCTACGGCGACCTGGTGAAATACATGAGCTCTGGCCCTATTGTGGCTATGATTCTGGAGAAAGACAACGCGGTGGTAGACTTCCGTAAACTGATTGGTGCTACCAACCCGGCCCAGGCCGAGGAGGGAACCATCAGAAAGGTTTACGCCAAGTCTGTGGAGGCCAATGCCGTACACGGCTCTGACTCAGATGAGAACGCCCAGATTGAAGGCGAATTCTTCTTCTCTGCTGACGAGCGTTTCTAGGCTCTGTTTTCTAAATGAAGCCCAAAACGCCTGGCCCAACGGTCAGGCGTTTTTTTTGTGCCTGCCGGGTTTCCGTTTTCGGCCTCGTTTTCAGAATTGAGCCCGAAAACAGGAATGGGTTTTGTAGCTTTGGGGAAGCGTAATTTTTATGTGCATGGCCCTTCGTGTTTTCCTTCTTCTATTCTTAGCTGGCTTTATGAGTACGGCCGCCGCGCAAACCAGCGCGCCGCAGGTAGTGCCGGTGACTGTTTTCTTTGATGCCAACTGGCAGGTCACTGAGAAACCGGAGGCTGCCTTTATAAGGGTTGGTAAATTAGACACCCTGGCCCACACCTTTCACGGCACTGTCACCGATTATTATGTAAGTGGCGCCCCGCTGATGCAGGTTGCCTATGTGGCTAACATAAAGGAAGGCGTGTTTTCTCTGTATTACAGCACCAAGCAACTGGCGCAACAGGGCATTTTCCTGAATGACAAGCGAGCCGGTGCCTGGAACTATTTTTACCCAGACGGCAAGCCCTGGCAGACCCTGGAGTTCTTAGATGATAATTTCAAGGTCATCAATTATTATGATTCTACCGGCCAGCAGTTGGTGAAAGAAGGCACTGGTGCCTGGCAAAACTCCCTTCAGGCCAAAGTGGGTGCCAAAAATGTGAGCATGCAGGTTTCGGGCAATTGGGCCGATGGGAAAAAAGTAGGCACTTGGTTTGCAACACAGCCTACCGGAGAGAAGGTGTTTGAGGAGGAATTTGAGAACGGCAGCTTGGTCAAAGGCAAGGTGTATGACCAAACCAGCGGCAAAATGGTGTACCAATACAAAGACAAAGAGCAGGAGAAAGTCATGCCCCTGGGTTTCCTAGCCCAAGCCGAGGCGTTCTCCCCCAGTGACAGGTTTTTCACCAAGGGAAGGGCTCTAGATTATATCCTGCGCAAAGAATACCTGTTGCCTCCCGCAGAAACCACCTCAGTCTTGGCCGATGAAGATAAAGTGGAACGAATGCCGGAGTTTCCGGGTGGCCATAAAGCCATGTTCCAGTACCTGTCTAACAAATTCAGGTTTCCTGAGAACTTTAAGAAAGTGGACATGAACAAGACCGTGGTTGTTACCATGGTGTTGGACAAACGCGGCAAAGTGCAGGATGTGACAATTGTCAAATCTGTGGACCCTATCTTAGATGCGGAAGTGGTGAGAGTAGTGCAGGCCATGCCTTTGTGGCAGCCAGGGTATATCAACGGGTTGCCGGTAAACGTGAAATACACTATTCCGTACCGCATTGTCATTCAATAAAATGAGGTTGAAAATGAGTTTCAGTAGACTTGTAGTTCTCTTGGTTTTGGTAGGGTGTTCACTAGTAAGCTGGGGGCAAATACCAACCAATGCCACCTCCTATGCCCAAGAAATCTCCCGCCACCGCGCCAAAGAAGACAGCGTGTTCAAACATTCTGAGAATTCGCCTCTCAGCGCCCTGGACAAAGCCACGTTTAACGGCCTGCCGTATTTCGCGGTGAACGAGGCCTATAAAGTGAAAGCCCAGTTTGTGCGCACCGCCCAGGAAACCATCTTCAAAATGCCCACCACCACCGGCCGCCAGCCAGACTACCTCAAGTACGGCGAACTGCATTTCTCCCTGCAGGGCCAGCCGCTGCGCCTGAGCGTGTACCAAAGCCAGGAATTGATCTCGCAGCCCAAATACATGACGTACCTGTTCATTCCCTTCACAGACGCCACCACCGGCCAGGAAACCTATGAAACCGGCCGCTACCTGGACTTCGCCATTCCCATGACCCCAGACAGCGTTTGGCTGGATTTTAACCTGGCCTACAACCCCTACTGCGCCTACAGCCCTGAGTATTCCTGCCCCATTCCTCCCAAAGAAAACAAGCTGCCAGTGAGAATTGAAGCAGGGGTGAAGAGGTTTGAGAAGAAAGAACAGGGGCCAGAGATTCAATCAATTGGTTCGGGAGACATCATGCCAGAATTCCCCGGAGGAATTTTGGGTTTGATGACTTTTATGAAAAAAACCTTTGAAATGCCTCTTCAGGCTAAAAGAGCCGGAGTGGAAGGCACAGTAGAGTTTTCATTTGTGATAATGGCAGACGGGACTACTGATGATTTCAAGATTGTTAAATCACTACGGCCAGATGTAGATATTGCCGTATTGAACGCCGCCAAACAAATGCCCCTCTGGAAACCGGCCGAGCAGGCAGGCCGCAAAGTAAGGTTTAGATACACAATGCCTTACAGGGTAACTGGTCGGTAATTCCTATTCCTGTTCACAAACTTTCGTGTTTCCGTTTTTGGCCTCATTTCCAGAAACGAGGCCAAAAACGGAAATATTTGTGACAGCCATAGAACAGTTCTTGGTTACTTTTTCCGGTGAAAGGTACATCAAACAGCATCGCCCTCAAACAGCATCGCCCCTTGCATTCCAACATGCAAAGGGCGATGCTGTTTCAAACCGGGTACTATCTACTGCACCTTAATACTGGTCAGCATTCTAGTAAAACCGTTAGACGTTCTCAGGTCATCGGCACCAATGGCGGTGAAGATGTGAAATTTGCCTTTTTGGTCTGTGTGAACGTAGCCTCTCACTATCTTTTTAGCTGTGCCGATGGTAAACGTGCCGCTGGCTAAAAAGGCGGTTTTCTGGTTGTTCTGCTCTACAATCTCCAGCTTGAAATCTGTGCCGCCCAATTGGGTCACGGCGTTGGTGATGGCGCCGTTCAGGCTTCCGGCCGCGTTGCCGGTAGTAGTTTTCATGTGCATGAACAGGGCATACAACACGAAATCGCCTGCTTCTGCCATGTGCGCCTCCATGCTATGGAACAAGGCTTTCTGGTCTTCTGGCAACGGGAAATCCAACTTCTTCAAGGCGACAGGCGTGGAGAAAGAAAAACCCTGAAACGAGAATTGCACCCACGGCGCATCTTGAAAAGTAGCCACCGCAGCAGGAAAAGGCACCTTGGCGGTCAAAGTGGCGAAAGGCGACAGGCAAACAGCTAAGCCTAGGATAATACGAGGTGCAAAGCGCATAAAAGGAACTCTATAGTTTGAAAAATAGGTAAGGCAATAAGAAGCGTTTTTGGCGCTGTTTCCAGAATTGAGCCCGAAAACGGAAACACTTTTGTCAAGCAACGCGAAAGCATAACACTCAGAAAAGCTGGGGGTTAAACCACGAAATTATTCGGTCAACGCCCACTTCTGCTTCCAGCGCAAAAACTTTCTGCCAACCAAATCCTCCGGAAACTCCGCGTACCAGTTGTAGCCGGTGCGGCGTTCCTGGGCTAATTCTGAGAGGTGTTGCTTCACTTTCCCATCTCGGCCTACAAATAAAGGCGTGTTGGTGTTAATGTCATAAAACCGGGCCAGCAAGGGCGGGGCCGCGGGGTCAGGCACCACCACCAGGTCATAACCTTTGGTGTAGTGCTCGTTCGGGATTCTGTCTAACCTAAGACCGGTGATTTTAACGCGTTGCAGCCAGGCAACCGCACTGGTAATGGCCGTTTGCACCGCTGGGCTGGGGTTTTCCAGCTTCATAAGATATTCTACAATACCCACGCTTTCCATGCCACTCAAAGAAACTAATTCATAGGCACGCGCTTTCTGTGGCTGAAACGTGACCGGGTCATGCTGCGCGCACCAGGCGGTGAATTGGCCATTTGCCGTAATCTGGGTTTTGAGAATTATGTCTAAGCCTTTTTCAATGGCTTGCGCGGCGGCTTGCTTTCTGGCGGCATCCACAAAAGAGTACGTTTCTTTGCCTTTCGCTATGTCGCGCAGCAGGGTCATCACGCCAATCATGGCGCCGTCATTAAAGGTGATGTAGGAATAATAGCCCTCCCTCAGCGGAAAGAACTGCGGCCAGCCGCCATTGGGGTACTGGGCTTTCAACAGGTAATCAAGGCCGCGCAAAAAGCTTTCTCTGTATTTTACCTGCTGGGTGCTTTGAAAAACCTTCGCCAGGTAGGCCATTTGGGTGAAGGTGGCGCGGTTGTCAATGGTGGAGATACCGCTTTTCTCAAATGGAGAGGCCAGTTTCTCTGCTTCTGCGGGCGTGAGCGGCTTGGCCATGTCCAGGTTCTTGTCCCAGCCGCCGTTGTTTTTCTGATAAAGCAGTACGTTGTCGGCAATTCGGGTGGCCTCTGGCGTGGCGTACCACTCCGTCGGCTGGCTTTGCGCGCGGTACCAGTTGATGCCGGCGGGCGCTTGGGCCGTGGGCTGCGCATTGTTCACCGAAGGAGAAGATGGCACCTGCGCCGTGCAGCCCAGCATTCCCAACAACAGCACACAGGCAAAAGAGAATTTCATGAAACGAAGTAAAAAGGCCTCAGAACGATTGGCAGAATCGGCTTAAGAACAGAAATTAAAGGCCTGCTGAAGAAAAGGCCTGCCCAGGATTTCTTCGAAATATAGCTAGCATAACATTCCGTAGTTGGATTATCTGAAAACCGTTTCCGTTTTCGGGCTCGTTTTCAGAAATGGGCCCGAAAACGGAAAGGCTATTCCTCGTCCTCCGGATGTTCGCCAAACACACGCAACACCCAGCGCGGTAAGAAGAACGAACCCAGAATCAGATACAGATAATACGTCACCACGCGGTACAGCAGCACAATCACGGTAGTAAACCTGCCCAAAAATTGCCCGAAAAACGTTGGAAAAGCCACCTCAGCAATGCCCGCGCCGCCCGGCGTTACGGCTACCAGCAAGACAATCTTATAGACCATGTTGCGCGAAAAAATCAGCACGTGGTCATGGAAACTGATATCGGTGAAGGCGGCAATCAAGCAGTTAATTACAAAGTAGCGGGCCGTCCAAACGAAGGCGGTTGAAAGCGCGGCGTTCAGCCAATAACTAAATGTACTGCCTTTGAGGTGCTGCGAGGCCCACACCAGCTCGTTGCCGTGCTTGTAAGCGCCAGCCCGGAAACGGCGCGTGAGCCGGAAAGACGTGGCTCGCAGGAAGAGTCGTTTCACGGCCTTCGGGTTAATCAAAAGGCCATACGCCATCAAGAACGCATAAAACGCAATCAACAAATAACTGACAATAAACGCTATTTCCAGGCTTTGCGTCACGGAGAATTCCATGGCCGAAACCTCGGGAAAAATATCTCCGGCGGTAATCAAAAATATCAATGGCACAGCAATGATGAAGTAAAGGTTGTCCAGCATGGCGGTCACCATCACGTAGGCCAATGACTTGCCCAGACTCAAACCTTCCTTGTTCAAAATGAAAGCGGCCACCGTAGAACCGCCCACCACACTGGGCATCACGCAAGACGCGAATTCCCAGAGCATAATCACATCCACGCTTTTGCGCCAACTCAGGAATTTCTCGGTCACGTACCTAATGCGGTAAATATACCCGAAGTCCCGCACCACCAGCACCAGAAACGTCATGAAGAGCCAGAACGGCTTGGCGTTGTAGAGCGGCGTGAGGTCCATCTCGGCGGAGTCACGGTAGAACATGTAGCCAATCATGCCCAGACCAATCACCACCGGAATCAAAATGCGCTGCGGGGTGAAGTAGGAGAGGAGTTTCTTACGATTGAGGTCCATGGTCTTGGGTAAGGGTGAGGTGCTGCGCGTCTGAGAACGGCACAATGCGGAAATTATTAAACCCGTCGCCAATCTCCAAACCAATCTCGTTGAGCTGCAGCAAGTCTAAGATAGCCAGGAAGTTAAAGATTAAGCCTATTTTATCTGGAAACGCTTCTAGCAGCTCCACAAACGTGACGGTGCCTTGCGTGCCCACACGGCGCTTGATATAGTTGCGCTGCTGGTCTATGGTGTACGGGTAGGTATAAACGGTGTGCTTGGGCCGGTTCTGCTCGTCCTCGTAGCGCTGCATGGCCTTGTAGAACGCGTGCATGAGGCCATACAGGTTCAGGTCTTTGAGTTCGTACTCCAGTTGGTGCGAAGCCGCAATCTTGGCCAGTTCTGCATCTGTGTTGCCGCGGTGTTCCTGTTGCAGGCGCACGTCTTCCAGGAGACTTAAATCGCCCAAGACTTCTTTGTAACGCTTGTATTCCAGCAGGTGCTGCACCAGTTCCTGACGTGGGTCAATCTCGTTGCCTTCTTCGTCTTTCTCAAAACGGGGTAGCAGCATCTTGGCCTTAATGCGCATGAGCGTGGCGGCGGTGAGAATAAACTCGCTGGCCACTTCCATGTTCATGGTTTCCAGTTGCCGGATGTAGCCCACAAAGTCATTGGTGATCTGCGAGATGGGAATGTCATGGATGTCCAGCTCGTCGCGTTCAATAAAGAACAACAGCAGGTCAAACGGCCCCTCAAACAACGATAGCTTTATCTCAAAACTCACAGGCAGGCAATACGCAACGGTTCAAAAACCAAAAATACGTAGAAGAATCGCCCTATGCCAACCTTTGCCGGTTTGACTTCCGTTTTCGGCTTCATTTCTGGAAATGAGCGGTAAAACGGTGGAATTGTTCATTGTTCTTTGTTGATTGTTTTTTTGAAAGTAATCAAAACCAGCAAAATAGTTAGTCGCTTGCTACGTGCAGATTCTCCCCTTGAGGATTGCTCAAACGAGAGTTTGAGGCAGCGAGCGAAGCTCTGTAGAGGGGTGTTTACTTCTGCTGATTCACGTTTTTTTGATAATGTAGGGGCGTATCGCAAACGCCCGCACGCATTCCTGATTTTGACGCATTTCGTCCCCCTTTGAAGGGGGTAGGGGGATGATTTACTCGTGCTGATTACTTTTATGGCGCGGAAGTTACTTCCGTGACTTACTTTTAGGCTGTTCTTTAAGTCACGGAAGTAACTTCCGCGCCATAGAGGAGTGATTACAAACTCTCCCGAGATTCACTTTTACTAGTCGCAGTTTTTAGCCGATTACTTCTCCATCTGACTTTTTCATCCCCCAACCCCCTTCAAAGGGGGACGATATGCGTCAGTATCTAAAATGCGTAGTGTCGTTGCTGGGGCAGCGAGGGTAGTCAGGAGACTACCCATCATCCATAGACACGGGTGACCGCTGCGCTAAACACTCGCGCCAGCATATTTAATGGTTAATGGCTGGTTGCTGATTGTAAAGAAAACTATCAGCAACCAGCCATCATCAATTTCCCGTTTTTGGCTCCGTTTCCAGAAATGAGCCCGAAAACGGGAACACTACGCCCGAATGCAAATGTGCTTTAATGGCTATTAGTTGAGAAGGAGGCAACAAGGCGCCTCACTGAAGCAGGCTTAGTTTTCATAGGTGAAATTGATTCTCTCTATGCTCCCTTCATGCCATAATCTTATGGAAGAGACCGGGTAACCTGCATCATTGTATTGGTAAGTAGCCTCAAATGAATAGTTGTTGCCTTGGTAGTTTTCGGTTTTTGAGTGTGCCACCAGGTTGTGGTCGGCTAAAATCTGACGGGGAATCTCCTGCATTATCAACGTAGGTACAGATAATTGATAAATGCCCTGCAAAGGCACTTTTTTGTCATCATAGACAAACGTGTAATTATTATAGGTGCCGCCAGTAGGCAACTCTCCGTGCATGAATGTTACTTGTCCGTTGGTGTACGTATAGGTATAGATAGGGCCTGGAACCTCTGCTCCGTCAATGATATTCCACATTTGTAAGCTGGTACGTTGGCCTGACGCACTATAGGAATTTTTATAATAATGTATTTCTGTTGAGTTGTCTGTGTTCTTAGAAGTACGAATCTGTTTATCTACCTGATTTTTTTCGTTGTAAGTGATGTCCCACATTAACTCAGGCGAATATTGAATGCGCACGAGGCGGTCTTGGGCATCATAAGAATAAAGGATGTTGATGGCACTGGAAGCCGAACCAGATCTTTGGTTAGTGCCAGTGATAGAACTTAGCTGCTTCTTTTCATTGTAATTATACCTTAGGTCAATGGTTAGCGTTTGACCACCGGGGAATTCACTTGTTGAGACTTTACGGGTCAGGTAATATTTTTTTTCTGGCTCAGGTAGCTCGGCATCGTCTGCACAGCTGCACATAAGTAAAAAGAAAGCTAATAAGGGCAGTAAATGCTTTTTCATATAAAATTATAGGATAAGGTTATAGTGCTATAAATGTAGCTGTAAAAGCCAAATTATATATTGTTTCTTGAATATTATTTCTTCCGCCAGACTTGCTGCACAATCAGCCAATTTTCCGTTTTCGGCTTCATTTCTGAAAATGAGCCCCAAAACGCAATACACTACCCGCAAAACCAGTTACCAATCCATAGTCTATTAGCCTGCGGTGGGCACAAAAGTTCACGCTAAGAAAAAATCTGTAAATTTGCCTTTTGTCTGGCGGTAACTTCGTATAGTAAAAAACTTTCAGTACGTTACGCTGTTGCAACCGTATCACCCAACCCGCACCCCTATGATCATTGAACCCGGAGAACTGCTGGCCAAGATAAACAAGCCAGAAGATTTGCGCCAACTGCCTGAAGACCAGTTGCTGCAGGTATGCCAGGAATTACGGCAGTTTATCATAGACAACGTGTCTATCTACGGCGGGCACTTCGGGGCGAGTCTGGGGGTGGTGGAGATGACCGTGGCGCTGCATTACGTGTTCAACACGCCGTATGACCAGTTGGTCTGGGATGTGGGGCACCAGGCCTACGGGCACAAAATCCTGACGGGAAGACGTGATAATTTCCACACCAACCGCAAGCTGAACGGGATTTCGGGTTTCCCGAAACGGAAAGAAAGCGAGTATGATGCGTTTGGCGTGGGGCATTCCAGTACCTCCATTTCGGCGGCGCTGGGCATGGCTGTGGCCTCGCAGTACAAGAAAGAGCACGATCGGCACCACATTGCCGTGATTGGCGATGGTTCCATGACCGCCGGTATGGCGTTTGAAGCCCTGAACCACGGCGGCTCCACCGATGCAGATTTGCTGGTCATTCTCAACGACAACTGCATGAGCATTGACCCCAACGTGGGCGCGCTCAAAGAATATTTAACCGACATCACCACCTCGCGCACCTACAACAAAGTCCGTGACGAGCTTTGGAACATCCTGGGTAAAATCAGCAAGTTCGGGCCAAATGCGCAGCAGATTGCCTCCAAGGTAGAAAGCGGCATCAAAGCCACGCTGCTCAAGAATAGCAACCTGTTTGAAAGCCTGAAATTCAGATACTTCGGGCCGATTGACGGGCATGATGTGAATCATATGGCCAGCGTACTGCAAGACCTGAAGAAAATCCCTGGGCCGAAGATTCTGCACTGCGTGACCGTGAAAGGCAAGGGTTATGCCTTAGCTGAGAAAGAGCAGACCAAGTGGCACGCGCCCGGCCTGTTTGACAAACTCACCGGCGAAATCTATAAAGTCCACCACACCACCCCGCAGGCCCCAAAATATCAAGACGTGTTTGGGCATACGCTGCTGGAGATGGCCGAGCAAAACCCCAAAATCATGGGTGTGACGCCGGCTATGCCTAGTGGTTCCTCCATGAACATTATGATGGCGGCCATGCCAGACCGTGCGTTTGACGTGGGCATTGCCGAACAGCACGCCGTTACGTTCTCTGCGGGCTTGGCGACGCAGGGTTTGGTACCGTTCTGTAACATTTATTCCAGCTTTATGCAGCGCGCCTATGACCAAGTGGTGCATGACGTTTGTCTGCAGAATCTGCACGTGGTGTTCCCGCTGGACCGCGCTGGTTTTGCCGGGGCCGATGGCCAGACGCACCACGGAAACTATGACATTGCGTACATGCGCTGTCTGCCTAACATGGTGGTTTCCAGTCCTATGAATGAGCAGGAATTGCGTAATTTGATGTTCACGGCCAGCCAAGACGGCATGGGGCCGTTTACCATACGCTATCCGCGCGGCGAAGGTGTGATGCCCGAATGGCGCACCCCGCTGGAACTGATTGAAGTGGGCAAAGGCCGCACCATTCAGGAAGGCGAGGAAGTAGCCATTCTCACTATCGGGCACATTGGCAATTACGTGGTGGATGTTTGCCAAAACCTGAAATTAGATGGGCTGCGGCCGGGGCACTATGACATGCGCTTCGCGAAGCCCCTGGACGAGCAACTCCTGCACCAAATCTTCCAAAAATACGAGAAAGTCATTACCATTGAAGACGGCTGCCTGCAAGGCGGTTTCGGGAGTGCAGTGGTAGAGTTCATGGCCGACCACGGCTACACCGCCCAAGTGAAACGCCTGGGCATTCCGGACACCATTGTAGAACACGGTTCCCAACTGGAACTGCACCGCCTCTGCGGCTTCGACCCAGACGGCATTGAGCGCGCCGTGCGCGAGTTAATGGGCGTGGCAGTACGGGTGTAAGCTTGATTTGATATTGAAGTGAGCGAGGCCTCACAGGTTTATAAAACCTGTGAGGCCTTTCTGTTTTCGGGCTCGTTTTGGTAAATGAGGCCGAAAACGGGAATCTCAGTAATTCTTTTCAATTGGTTTTAATTTGCTTTCTTACAGTGTATTTCACAACTCGCTGATGAAAATTTTCTCCTGCATTCTATTCATGTTCGCTTTAAGTTTCGGCAATTGCTATGCCCAAAAAGTAGAACTAGACTTTAAGTTGTTTCGCCTGAAAGGCTTGAAATTTGATGCAAGCAAGGAGGAGATTGCCGCCGAGCTTGGCAAGCCCAAAAAAGTAGTCAAAGCGAACAATGAATGCGGATTCCATTCTGTGGAACAAGGCACCTACTACGAGCTTTGCTATGAACAAGTCACCTTTATAGGGAATGCGAAAGAAAAATATGTCATTGACGAAATAGAATTCAACCCTGAAAGTCAGTTGGCTTTGGAGTATGGTAAGGTCAGGTTCACCCATAAGATGTCTATGGCTGCCTTCGCCAAGATGTTCAAAAAGTCCGTCAAAGAAGATTTTGATGATAGAGAAAACGGGGTGAAAGATGCGCTGGTTTTTTTTAAAGAGTCAGATGCCGGGTTGGTGTTTTCCTTTAAAGCCGGCTATTTAATTAAAATTCATTATTGGTCACCGTGCTAACTAGATTTGAAATGGCTATGGAAGTTAATTTAGTACCATCTCTAGGCTGTTTTTAGTAATATAACCTTCAGTAGAAAACTTGATAATAACAGAATCAAATTAATTATATAAATGAAGCGTATTTACCCATTTATTGTCCTTTTAATATTAATGGTTTCTTGCAAAAGCGCTAGTGCCACCATGTTAGAAGATGATTTAGACACAGAATTTAAATACTACTTTTCAGTGTTAGATTCTGTTGCCGCAGGTAAGAAGCAAGCACATCAGCTAAAGCATGAACATATTGCTTTCCTGTACTTAATTGATTCTTGGACAGGCACAAATGTTAATGTAGATCATACTGGATTCTTGAAGTTTAAAAGCTCTGATTTGCAAAGTTGGATAAGTTGGTATGAGAAAAAAAAGGGTAAAATTGATAAAGAGGAATATCAGAAAGCCTTTGGCACTTATATGTCATTCCTGCAGAATGGGATAACTGATGCTGGTTTGGAGTATCTAATGAAAATAAGCGAAAAGTACAGAGCATTATATTGATTTTTAGATTGTTTATCCTTACTTAAGTTGCTTCATTTCGTTTCAAATTATTCCCGCTGTTTTTGCCCTCCATTCCGTAAACGAAGCCTAAAACGCATTTCCCATGACCAATTCACCACTTGCCTATACAGACGCCGGCACCGGCCCCACCTTGGTTTTCCTGCACGGCTTCTGCGAAAGCAAAGAACTCTGGACCGACTTCGTGAAGCCGCTCACGCACCATTTCCGGATCATTGCCCTGGATTTGCCGGGCCACGGGCAAAGCGCCCTCCCCGGTGATTTTTCCATGGAAGCGCAGGCCCAGCAGGTGCAGGAGACCTTGCAGGCGTTGGGCGTAGACAAGTTTCTGTTGGTGGGGCATTCCATGGGCGGGTACGTGAGCCTGGCGTTTGCAGAGCAGTTTCCAGAGCAGCTGTTGGGGCTGTGCCTGTTCCATTCCAGCGCCCTGGCAGACACCGCAGAGAAGAAAGAAAGCCGCGACAAAACCATTTCCTTCATAGAAAAACACGGCGTGGAGAAATTCATGGAAACGTTTGTGGGGCCCCTCTTCGCCGAAGGTAACCGTGAAAGCTGCAAAACCGCCATTGAGAAAATGCAGGCTATTGGCAAAGCTACGCCCCAGGCCACCATCACAGGTTGCCTCAAAGCCATGCGCGACCGCCAGGACCGCACGCACGTCTTGAAAGACACCGCCTTGCCTGTACTGTTTTTGGCCGGAAAAGAAGACGCCGCCGTACCCTTGGAAGCCGTGCTGCAGCAATGCCATCTTCCGCAGAACAGCATGGTGTATTTCCTGGGCGGCGTGGGGCACATGGGCATTTTTGAGAAAACCGCCGCCACGCGCCTAGCCATCCTCAAGTTCTCAGAAACCCTCACCTTCGCCGGAAGCCAGCAGAAAAAGCAGGAGCGTGGGTTTTAAACTTGCTTCGGATTTTTTGCTTTTACTTCTTTAAGACTCTATCTCCCTCTCGTTCTATCTCTCAATTTGTCATCTTGAAAAGATTTTGTGGGCGAACTAGACAGGCCGTAATTCAACGCAAATTCTCCCCTTGAGGATTGCCCAAACGCGAGTTTGAAGCAACGAGCGTAGCTCTGTCTTGGGGTGTTTATACAGGTGAAAAACTATTCTAGACAAATGTAGGGACAGGTCGCGACCTGTCCTCACGTATTCCTGATATGCGCGCATTTCTGCGGGGTGCAACTTTTTCTTTGTCTAGCGAGTTTGCTTGCTTCGGCCACCGTTCAGGACAGGTCGCGACCTGTCCCTACAAACCAAAATAGTTATTTTCTATTTCGGCCTGCCGCCTTTTCATTCATTTATTCCGCCGCATCTTCCGTTATGAAACACCTTGACCATCAGTAAATTTGGTTAGATATAGGGTTTTTGCTATTTAATTACTAGTATTAACCGCAATTTCATGCACTATCCATTTATCCCCCAAAACGTTACGCGGTCTTATGAATACACTTTACTTTCTGCAAATATTCAGTTATGCGCCCTTGTATGCTTGCCTCTTCGGGGTGTTGTTGTTGGGGTTTGGCCTGGTGCGCATTAATATCAGTTTAATCAAAGCCGGTCTGGTGCTGGTGCTGGCGGGAGCCGGGCTGGCCTTTTTCCTGGTGTCTAGGGTGGAAAGCATTTCAGAGATGCAGGACCAACTTTGGGGCGGGTACCTGCAGCAAGCGCAGTTCCAGCAATGGGGCCAGTGGGCGATGGGTGTGACCGGGGTAGCGGCGCTGCTGGGGTTGTTCACTACGTCCAGCCGTCCGGCCCGGGCCCGCCGCCCGAAGGTGTGGGCCGTGATCGCTTTGGTGTTGAGCCTTGGGTGTCTGGGATTGCTGGTGAAGACAAGCCTGATGGTGACACCGCCCGCCCAAGCCTCGCCGGCGCAGGCAGCCGTGCCGGTGATCCCTGTGCAGTAAGTAGTTCAAAGAAATATAAGTTGGCGTTTTAGGGCTCGTTTTCAGAAATGAGCCCTAAAACGCCTTTTCTTTTTAACGCCCGTTTGAGGATGCACCCGCGAGCGGGCAATTATTTCGGATGCTCGCATTTTTCCGCTATTTTCAGCACTTCAAACGCACCTCTAACAAACAATCCTTCGCTACATATGCAATTTCGCAAACCACTCTATCCCTTAATGCTGATGGGGCTGTTGAGTCTCCCGGCCATCGCCCAGCAGAAAAACAAAGAGAAAGTCCCCGCCCATACGCCCGCCAAAGATCGCCTTGACGGCTACCAGCAGCGCCTGAAACTCCAGCAGAACTCCTTGGTGAACAACGTGCCTTTCCGCAATGTGGGGCCAACGGTAATGAGCGGCCGCGTGGTAGATGTAGATGTGAACCCCAATGACCCCACGCAGTTTTACGTGGCCTACGCCTCCGGCGGATTGTGGCGCACCCTAAACAACGGTATCTCCTTTGAGCCGCTGTTCGACAAAGAAGCCGTCATTACAATTGGTGATATCTCCGTGGACTGGAAAACCAATTCCATCTGGCTGGGCACCGGCGAAAGCAATTCCTCCCGTTCTTCTTACTCGGGCGTGGGTATTTACCGCAGCACCGACGGCGGCCGAACCTGGCAGAACAAGGGCCTTCCGGAAAGTCACCACATCGGTCGCATTATTCAGCACCCTACAGACCCTAACACGGTATGGGTAGCGGCGTTGGGTCACTTGTACTCGGCGAACCCTGAGCGTGGTGTGTACAAAACCACCGACGGCGGTACTACCTGGAAACACGTGCTCAAAGGCGGAAACGACAACACCGGCGCGGTTGATTTAGTGGTAGACCCGGCTAACCCCAACAACGTGTACGCCAGCCTGTGGCACCGCGAGCGCCGCGCCTGGAACTTCGTGGAAGGCGGCAACACCTCAGGCATCTACAAAAGCACCAACGGCGGCGAGACCTGGCAGAAAGTAGGCGGGGGTTTCCCCAGCAGCGACGGCATTGGCCGTATTGGCCTGAGCATTTTCCCCAGCAACCCGAAGATTCTCTACGCCAGCGTTGATAACCAAGACTTGCGCTCAGATGTGAAAGCCACGCCCACAGCCGGCAACCGTCTGCGCAAAGAGCAGTTCAAAGACTTCACCAAAGAAGATTTCCTGAAGCTGGAAGACGCCACTATTAACGCGTTCTTAGACGACAATAACTTCCCGCGCCAGTACACGGCCAAATCTGTGAAGGAAATGGTGTCCACTGACAAAATCAGACCGGTGGCGCTGTCAGATTTTATGGTAGATGCCAACAGTGCTATGATTGAGACGCCGGTGACGGGCGCGCAGGTGTACCGCTCAGATGATGGTGGCCAGACCTGGAAGAAAACCCACACGGGCTATATTGATGATCTGTACTATACCTACGGCTACTATTTCGGGGTAATCAGGGTGTCGCCCATGAACCCAGACCACGTGTATATTCTGGGAGTGCCCTTGCTGAAATCTGAAGATGCCGGTAAAACCTGGAAAGAGATTGGCGGGCCCAACGTACACTCAGACCACCAGGATTTATGGGTGAACGCCACCAAACCCGGCCACCTGGTCAACGGCAACGATGGTGGTATCAACATCACGTATGACGATGGGAAAACCTGGTTTAAAGCCAATACACCAGCCGTAGGTCAGTTCTATTCCGTGGCCGTTGACATGGCCACCCCTTACAACGTATATGGCGGCCTGCAAGACAACGGCGTGTGGGGCGGGCCCAGCACGTACCAAGCCAGCCAAGCCTGGACGGATAATGGTCGGTACCCGTACCAGCGTTTGGGCGGCGGCGACGGTATGATGGTGCAGGTAGATTTTAGAGACAACAACACGGTGTACACCGGCTCTCAGTACGGCGCGTATTTCAGGCTGAACAAAGCCACCGGTCAGCGTTTGTCTATTCAACCGAAGCATAACTTGGGTGAACGCCCATTGCGGTTCAACTGGGAAAGTCCCATTCTACTATCACGGCATAACCAAGATGTGCTGTACTTCGGCTCTAACAAATTCCACCGCTCTCTGAACAAAGGCGAGAACATGGAAGCTTTGTCTGGTGACCTGACCAAAGGTGGCCGCGTGGGCGATGTGGGCTATGGAACCTTGACGGTGATTGAGGAATCTCCCAAGCGTTTCGGGTTGCTGTACACGGGCTCAGATGATGGCTTGATTCACGTTTCAAGAGACGGCGGCTATACTTGGACAAAGATTGTAGACAAACTGCCGGAGAACCTGTGGGTGAGCAGTATTTCGGCCTCTGTGGAAAACGAAGGCACCGTGTACGCCACTCTGAACGGCTACCGTTGGGATGATTTTACGCCGTATCTGTTTGTCTCCAATGACTACGGAAAGACCTGGAAGCGCATTGGCACCAGCTTGCCCAAAGAGCCTTTGAACGTAGTAAAAGAAGACCCTAAAAACCCGAATCTGCTCTACGTAGGCTCAGACAACGGTTTGTACGTGTCCTTTGACAAAGGGCAGTCGTTCCAGGCGTTTGGCGGGGATGCCTTGCCAAGTGTGGCGGTGCATGATTTGGCGATTCACCCTAGAGAAAATGATTTGGTGGTGGGCACGCACGGCCGGTCATTGTACATCGGGAATTTAACGCATGTGCAACAACTCACGCCTGCCGTGCAAAGCAAAGCCGTGCATGTGTTCCAGGTGACCGCGCCGCAGTATTCAGACCGTTGGGGACAGCGCTTCGGGGCCTGGAATGATGCGTTCCAGCCGGGCATGACTATTCCGTTTTACGTGAACACCGCCGGTACCACCACCGTGCGCATAAAAACCGACAAAGGCCAGGTGCTCAAGGAAACCAAAGACCAGAGCGAGCGCGGCATGAACTACGTGGGCTATGATTTAACGGTAGATGCCACTAATTCTTCAGCGTATGAACGTGCCCTCAACGAAGGCCGTAAAGCTGGTGACCCCGTGAAAGTAACTCCGTCTATGGACGAGAAACTTTACCTGCGGCCTGGCAAATACATCATTGAAGTAGAAGCCAACGGCACCAAGTCCACCCAGGAATTCACGCTAAGGGCCCCAGAACGCCGCGGCCGCGAATAGGATTTCTGCCTTCTAAAAACCCTTCCGTTTTCGGGCTCATTTCTGAAAATGAGCCCGAAAACGGAAGGGTTTTTTTGTATGCTTTTTGTATATGATTTTTGCTGTATAGGCAGCTTCGTGCCCATTTTCCTTGCTGTTGGGAGTGTTTAGCGCAGCGTCACTCCCGACGACATGTATTGGGTAGTCTCTGACTACCCTCGCTGCGCAGCGGCGAAATTACGCAATGGAGATGTTTACGCTAACACTCCAAAAAAAAACTGAATCCAGACGTTTTTCAAGAAACTGTCCAGCCACAAGGTAGCTTCTTAGATGGGTAGGCAAAGAAATAGCCATGCGTGTCTTCGCTGTTTCTCAGCGAGGGTAGTCAGAGACTACCCATCACAAGTGGTTGGGAGTGACGCTCCGCTAAACACTCCCAACAGCGGAGGGTTAGCTACTCCCAACAGCATGGTTTTTTGGATCAAGGATGACTTAGTACGCATTTCGTCCCCCTTTGAAGGGGGTAGGGGGATGATTTTTCTGTCCTTACTTGTCCCCCCTGACAAGCCAACCAATTAAGGTAGTTTCAGGCCGGATTCTTTCGGTCTGTCAGGGGACAGCCCGAGGGATATAATTACTTTTTTATCTTTCCCTACCGCAAGTTTAGCGCTAGCGTAACTTATGGTTTTACAAGTTGTAAGTTTATAAACTTACGTCAGTTGTTAAACCGACCAAGTTTTTTACCACAAGTTACGCTGGTGCTAAACTTGCGGCAGTTTTTTTCACAGCTTTATCATCTCTCTACCCGCTTGCAAATGGGGATGAAATGCGTGTTGTCATGAACGGAACGCTGAAGTTTCTTATCAAACAAAAAACCTGTTTTGGGGCTCATTTTCAGAAATGAGCCCCAAAACAGGTTTTTTGTTACGGCAGTAGAACGTTACTACAAATCTGATGCTTCCTCTGGAGCGCCATCCCCGAAGTGTTCCTTCACCAGG
Organism: Rufibacter sp. LB8; assembly: GCF_014876185.1. Lineage (NCBI taxonomy): Bacteria > Pseudomonadati > Bacteroidota > Cytophagia > Cytophagales > Hymenobacteraceae > Rufibacter > Rufibacter sp. LB8. The sequence goes on from NZ_JADALJ010000001.1 coordinate 4,016,937, forward strand.
GCCAGGGCGTCTGCCTGGGTGAGGGGCTTGGAAAGGTGACCGTCTACATCTTGAAATTCCTTGAGGCGGTGCAGGTCATAGAAGCTGGCCGACGAAGAAAGCGCGAACAGTTTTTTGGCTTTCTGGGTCTCCGGCAGATGCTGGTAATGCTCCAGGAAATCGAAGCCGTCCATGCCAGACATTTTAATGTCCACCAGAATAAGGTCCAGGGGTTGGGCGGCATTTAGGTGGGCGGGGCTGGCCAGGTAATTGAGCGCCGCCTGCCCGTCGGTGACTACGTCAATGTGTTTCACAATTTCGGCCTTGTTCAACACGCGCATGTTCATGTAATTGGTGATCTCGTCGTCATCTATCAGCAGAATGCGTTGCAGCATTTCCATAGTCTTCTCAGGTTGGTGGTAGTAGGTTTGCGGCAAAGATAGACATTGCAGGGCTAGGGCTGGCATGTCTTCTCTAGAAGCGTTCGCCTTTATGCCGCAGCAGTCTGTGGTCGCGGTATTGCTATACGGGCGGGGCGTGAAAGAGTGAACACCAACGGCGGCAACAGGAGAGTAAAAAGGCTAGTTTAGAATATTTACCCGCAGAAACTGGGGCGATAGACAAGAAAAAAGTATCTTCCAACAAAATAGCGTACCGCCTAATAAGGTCGGGAGGAAACACAGGAAACGTATGAACAGAAGGATGATGACATGGAACCAGCTCGCGACGGCGCTGCTGGTTGGGACCACCCTGGCAACCACCGGTTGCGGGGCCGAGGGAGTGAAAAAAGAAGCCACCGCGCCTGCCAACCAGGCAAGTGTGCAAACCGTGGCCCTGCAAGATACCAGTGCCGCAGTCAGCCCAGCAACAGTTGCAGATACCACCAAGGCAACCCCCGCCACCGTTGAGACCGCCAAAGGCGCTATTCTGCCGCACAAGCGCGTTGTGGCCTATTATGGCAATCCGCTGTCAAAGCGCATGGGTATCCTGGGCGAACTTCCGCCAGATAAAATGCTGGCCCGCTTAGACCAGGAGGTCAAGAACTGGGAAAAGGCAGACCCCGCCACCCCGGTACAGCCCGCCCTGCACGTGATTGTGCTCACCGCCCAAGGCAAACCCGGCAAAGGCAACACCTACAGCCTGCGCATGAGTGACCACGTTGCCGATTCTGTGATTTCCTGGGCCAAGCGCAGAGACGCCATTGTGTTCCTGGACATACAGATTGGGCAGAGCACCTTTGAGAAAGAAATTCCCCGGTTGGAGAAATGGCTGAAGCTGCCGCAGGTACACCTGGGCATTGACCCGGAGTTCGCCATGAAAGCTGGGGCTGTGCCCGGCCGCAAGATTGGCACCGTAGACGCCAAAGACATTAACTACGCCACCTCGGTGTTGGCAGACATTGCCAAACGCTACAACCTGCCGCCCAAGATTCTGGTGATTCACCGGTTCACGCAACGCATGGTCACCAATTACAAAGACATCAAGATCAGGCCAGAGGTGCAGATTGTCATGCACATGGACGGCTGGGGCGACCGCGTGCTCAAGAAGAGTACCTACAACGCCTACATCAAGAAAGAGCCCGTGCAGTTCACCGGATTCAAGATCTTCTATAACAATGACACCAAGAAACCCGGCTGGAAACTGTACGCCCCTGAAGATATTCTAAAGTTAGACCCCAAGCCTGTATACATTCAATACCAATAATAATTTTTTTTATTATATAAATTAGTGTAGATTTAGTGCCTTAGGAATCTGGTAGTTGTGAGACAGCGCAGATTACTAAGGCATTATCTTTTTTTTAAGATAGGTTGGAAAGGCAGTTGCCTTGGCAGGGAATCCCCACAGTACTGCCTTACGAGAGAAAGGAGCGGCTATCTTAAGAGCGCTTACCGGCTGGCCAATCAAAGGCGGCCCTATCACTAGTTCATTTAGTGTCCAGTTTGGGGTGTTCTCATGCCACGCTGGGTTTTTATATGTTGTTGCGGTGGCAACAGGCTTTTTATTCTTTCATTTAACCAATCTAACATGACAAAAAAACTACCTCTTAACCGATGGCTCATGGCCGGGGCTCTGTGTCTCATGGGCACAAGTCTGGTACACGCGCAGGCTGTGCCGCCTACGTATGTGAATGCACCCGTTGTGCTTGCACCCCCAAGTAGTGGTACTCCGTACTTCTCGGCAAACAATGGTGCCACAGGGCAAGGAGTGGCCGTGGCCCCAGATGGCAAAGTCTGGTCAATCTCTAACCAAGCAAGCACCACCAGCGGTATTGTCATTCACAATCCTAATGGAACTGTCTTCCGGTTTGCAGAGAACACAGCTAAGTTTACGTACAGTGGAACCACGGCTGCTCCCTATATGAGTGCCGTTATTTTCAGTAATCCAGCAAAAACCATTAGTCTTGGACTTGGAAGAGGAATCAGAACATCACAAGACGGAAACATTCTGGTTGTGGCGGATGGAAATAAGATTGTTAAAATTAATTACCAGACGGGAGAGCCCATTGCCTACTATGAAACGCTAAATGAGGCCGTAACCCCAGCAGCTGCAGTAGCCGTTGGATCTCCATCAGATGATGTGAACGGAAACATCTTCGTGTCTGCCGTTAGTCCTAACCTGAACTGGATTGTTAAGGTGGTTCCCGGGCAAGACAAAATGCAGGAGGTGAAAGCAGCCTTTGTTTTGCCAGAACGCACCGTTACTGCCGGAAACCCAACTATTAGAACGGCCACTATCAGCCCAGATGGTAAAAACATCTACATTCCTTTTGCCAGCACTGAACAGGCGATGGTCAAGTTCTCTAGTACAAATGGCCTTGATTGGACCTTTGCAGAGAAAATAACGCTTCCCGGCTTCAGCAACACCATTCAAGCAGAGCCAGACGGCCGTGTGTATGTGGTGAGCTGGACAGCTTTTGGGGCAACCAATCCCTTCAAGTTCTCCATGTTTGACCAGGTCAACCCTAAGCTTTCCTGGAGTTATACACTTCCTTATTTGAACCCATCTACGGCTACAGCAGACGTGAGAGGCATGGACATCAAATCTGGAAGAGATACCGTGTACATGATTTCTGCCCAGACTGGCAGAATTTATAGGTTTGGGGCCACTGGGCCTCAGAACTACAGAATTGCAGAAACTCGCTCTGCCAACTCAGACGGGGTAGAGGCCAATGTGAACGAGAATGTGCGTTTACATGGCGTTGTACAAAGCGCTAGCATTGCTGGCGGGGACTACAACTTCTTCCTGGCGGCTAAAAATGACGGTGCCATACAAGTGTTTAAAGCCGACAAAGGGGCAATGACTTATGCCCCGGCGTTAGGCGATAGTATTGCCGTAATGGGCAAGCTGGTGCAAAACAAAGGCTCACTCAGAGTAGAGGTAGACTCCATTAGGTTAATTGCCGGTAACCAGCCATTGATGGCCGCCAAGGCAGTGACTACCCTAGATGAATCTTCTGAAGGCATGAAAGTGCGCCTGCAGGGAGCCGTGAAGTTAGTAGACCCAGCGCAGTGGACTACTGGCCAAGGCGAAGGTGGTTTTGGGGTACAGGTACGTCAGGGAACAGAAACCTATATGGTGTACATTCCCAGCACATCACCTTTGTACAGCATGCCCGCCCCAACGGGTGAGTTAGAAATAAGCGGGTTTGTAGTGCAGTCTAAAGAAGATGCGCCGTTCACCTCAGGGTATTATATTATAGCCACCAGCGTGCAAGACGTGAAATACGTTTCTGCCGGTGCGCTGGCTGACAGAGAGTGGTGCCCAGGGGAAGCCATCAGCTTGCCAGTGTATGCCATGGGTAATTCTTCTACCTCTACGGTAACCGTTGAAATGTCTGATGCTGCGGGCAGCTTTGCCACCCCAAGAGTGATTGGCACCTACACCGGCCAGGGCAACGGCAACGCAGCCGTGACCGTGCCACAGGTAGCCAATGGTACCGGGTATCGTATTCGCTTGGTTCTAGATGACCCGGCGTTGACCACACTGCTACCAGAAAGCTTCAGCATCACTACCGCGGTAGCCACTGTTTCTCAAGTTGGAAATACTTTGACCGCCTCTGAAGGGAGCGCTTACCAGTGGTTCCGGAATGGCGTAGCTATTGGAGCTGCCACAGAACGTACTTATACCGCCACTGAAACCGGACGCTACTCTGTAAGAGTTGGTGCCGCAGGCGGTTGCCAGGGAACCTCTGACGTAACTGCAGTAACAGTACTTACCAGTGAAATTTTGCCTACCTATAAGCGTGACTGTCTTGAGAGAGACCCAGTGACGGGTGAGTGTTTGAAATTCTTCTCAAATAACACGGGTATTGTAGACATACAGAGTATGGCCGTTGACAAGCAAAGCAAGCTTTGGGTAGCTTATTATACCAAAGGAATTGCCGTGCGGAACCCAGATAACACTCTATATGAGTTAACCAGCAGCAATTTAGTTACCGCTACAGACCCAGCCGTTGACAAATCATTTATCAAACAAATCAAATTCAAGACCTTCACAGATAATGCTATAAATGTGACTGGTATTGGCAGGGCCCATGACGGCAATATTTTGGTGCTTGTCAATTCAAGCATTCTCTACAAACTAGACGCTATTACCGGTGAGCCTTTGGCGCGGTATGTGGCACCAGTAGCAGTTGCGGGTCTTACATCTACGGCAGACGGTAGAATCTATTTTGGTGGTGTTACTGTGAACAGAAGCTTCATAGTGAAACAAAGCAGCACTGACCCCACCACGTTTGATGTGCTGGAAGATGATTTCTTGCTTCCGAGCAGAGTTGGTTTTGCCACCCGTTCCTCAGCTATTTCACCTAGCGGCAACACTATTTTCTACTCAAGTGAGAACTCCACCCTGAGCCTAAACGTTAGAAATAGCGCAGGCCAGTGGGAAGCTGGAACACCAGTGACGTTCACTAACATTACCAGGGTGTCGCGGCCAATTGATGATACCCGCTTCTTTACTGTTTCACAAACGGGCAATGGCGCACCTGCCATGTTAAATTTCCACGATCTTGGTACTCCCGCCCGTTCATGGGCTATGGCTTTGCCAGAAGTGGTAGATGTGCATGCCAATGGAACTATAGATCTTAGAGGCCTTGCTTTCTCACCTAATTTTGACACGGTATATGTAGGGTCTGCTTTCTCCGGAAACATCTACAGGTACATTGCCCAAACGCCTACCAATTACACCATTGCCCAGGTAAGACCAGTCAATGCGCAGGGCGTGGCTGAAAAAGTGGGTGAATACGTGCGGTTGAACGGCGTGGTAAGCACCACCAATATGGCCTCTACTGGATTCAACTTCATCATGACAGAAAACGGAAGCGCCATTCAGGTGTTCAAGCCAACTACTGCTGGCATTGTCTACACTCCAACTTTGGGTAATACCATTGAAGTCCTGGGTACTTTGGTTCAAACCAACGGCATGCTGCGCTTAGATGTGGACTATATTAAAGTGATAGGTACCGGTGGTACAGTAGCGGCACCAACCGTAATAACCACTGCCTTGACCGAAGCCAACGAGGCCATGCCTGTACGTCTGGAGAAAGTAACCTTGGTGAACCCTGCTGCCTGGACCACTGGTCAGGGCGCCGGCGGCTTTACCGTGCAGGTAATGCAAGGCACTGAGACGTATGATGTCATGATCCCGAGCAACTCACCGCTATACAACGTAGCAGCCCCAGGCGGCGAAATTCAGATAGATGGTATTGTGATGCAATCAGATGCCACGTCGCCTTTCACCGCAGGTTATTACATTATGCCACGCACCGTGAATGATGTGAGATTCGCGTCTACCCCAGCCCTGACAGATGTGCAGTTCTGCTCCGGTGAAACGGTAGTCTTGCCAATCTACGCCATGGGTGCCGCTGGAGCTACCAGAGTAACGGTAGAAATGTCTGACAAAGCGGGCAGCTTTGCCGCCGCCAGAACCGTGGGCACCTACACTACCAACGGCGCAGGCAACGTAACCTTAACCGTACCGCAGGTAGAGAATGGAGCCGGCTACAGACTTCGTCTGATGTTGGAGAACCCAGCCTTGACCTACACCGTGCCGCAGGACATTACCGTCACCACCGCCCCAGTGCCTACTATTGCTTTGACCCAGGGAACTTCTAACGGAACCTTAACCGCTTCTGAGGGAGATGCCTACCAGTGGTATTTCAACGGAACCGCTGTAGCGGCCCCAGCAGGTACTGCCCGCGTTCTGACCATTGGCCGTTCAGGCATGTACAAAGTAGAAGTAAGAGTGAATGGCTGTAGCGCTGTCTCTGCAGATACGCAGGTATCGTTAACAAGCGTCAGAAATGATGAAATAGCCAAGCAGGTAGAACTCTACCCGGTACCTACGGAAGGTATGCTGCACCTGAAAATGCCAGCTTCTGTGCGCAAAGCCACCCGCGTACAGATCACTGACTTAGCCGGACGCACCATTTCTACCCAGGAAGCCCAAGGAAGCGATGTGTTGGATTTAGATCTGACCACGCAACCAGCCGGCGTATACCTGGTAATTCTTCACACGCCAGAAGGCAGAATTGTCAAAAGAGTAGTGAAACGCTAATCCGCTGATTTGCCTGAATTGAAAAGGGAGCCCCAACGGGCTCCCTTTTTTTGCTTGCGGCGCTTCTGTTTTGTATAGAATAGCAACGCAACTAACCTTGCCTTAACGGCCACCAGAAGCCAGTGAGAACAACCAGTAATTGCATAACAAGGAAAGTCTGGTCTGGCTGGGCGTTCCGTTTTTGGCCTCGTTTTCAGAAATGAGCCCGAAAACAGGCCTAGGGTTGTCTCTGCCGGGCAGTGTAAGTAATCACTTTTTGAAATGATGTCGCCTAAAGGAAAGTGTGGTAGAACAAGCCTTCACAGGCAACAACTTGATGTCAACCAAAGACGGTGGCGGGTTCAACTAAGAGAGATACTTATTTCCGTTTTCGGGCCCAATTCCAGAAATGAGCCCAAAAACGGAAAGGCTGCATGCAACCTTCTGTCTCTTGGAAGGGTCCTTCAGGAAGTGAAGTAGCTATTTAAGTGCTTCTAATTGGTAGGAAGTGGTGTTTCTTGTTTAACTAGAGTTGACCTTTCTTAGGTATCCGCATCTTTAATATTTATTAAGAAGAGTATTTAATTTTGCTTTTTATTTCATAATCTCTATTTTGCATGTTCAAACCTTGGAACAGTTAGTTCCAGAAAGAGTATCAGCCACAAAGTTGTGGTGGCCATTTCAGTCAACGGCAGACTTGGCTTTCAGTGAACCTAATCCTTTAAACCTAACCTTACTTACATGAAAAAAACTTTACAAACACTAGCCTTCTCAGTACTGGCGCTAGGAACAGTTGTGTTCAACAACACTGCTGTGGCCCAAGGCGTGAACCCGCCAACGTATTTGAATGACGATGAAAACGGCGTTGGTAACGGATTCTTTATCAAAGGTGCGCACTCTTCCATTTCACAAGGTGTGGTAACAGACCCCGCTGGCCGCGTTTGGACCAGCAGCAATGCCTTGGGTTTCTATGTAGCCAACCCAGATGGTACTGAATACAGACTGACCAGCCCAGATTTGACGTATGCGGCCGCGCCTGGCGCGGGTCTTACCCAAGCACACGTATCAGCTATTTTCACAACTGCTGCTAACACCAATGAGACTGTTACCGGAGGCCGTGGCTTAGCCCTTGCCCATGACGGCCACATTCTGATAGCCGCTGGTAACACCCTGTGGAAATTGAATCATATAACGGGTGCTCCTATAGCGCGTTGGGTATCGCCTGCCGCTAACATTGCCGCCCCTAGCTCAGACGCTAACGGAAATATCTTTATTTCCAGCGTAACCCAAAACAAGCAGTACATCATCAGACAAAGCACCACCAACCCAGCTACGTTTGAGACTGTAATGGCTGAGACTGCCTTCACGCCTCGTAACAGAGTAGCTGGCGCGGTAGTACGTAGCACGGCTATCTCCCGTGACGGCAAGACCTTGTACATCCCGTATGCTGATCCTATCACCTATATTGAAAAGTATACCAGCACAGACATGGTAAACTGGACGCACGTTGGTGATATTGAAAACGGTGCCGCCTCTAACGCTATCTGGGCTGGTCGTTTTGGTAAATTATATTATGTGACTTTCGGCACTGCTTCTTCTCGTCCTAAGTTGCATTTCAGAGATGAAACCAACCTGGCCCGTAACTGGTCACAGGAATTGACTGAGATTGGCGCGAATGACATTCGTGGCCTGTCTTTGACCGAAGGTTATGACACAGCTTACATTGCCAGTGGAGATACCAATGGAAACGTGTATCGTTACATCACCATGGATGACGTCATCACTGGTATTCGTAATGACGCCGAAGCGCAGGCAGTAGTAGCTTACCCAGTTCCTACCTCAGGCGTGGTGACCTTGGAGTTGCCAGAGTCTCTGCGTAGAAACACCAAAATCCAGGTAACGGATTTGGCTGGTAAGAGCGTATTGTTCCGTCAGTCTGCGGTGAGCAACGGATCTTCACTTGACTTTACTGGTTTAGCCGCCGGAACTTACCTGGTGATGATCAACACACCAGAAGGAAAAATTGTAAGAAGAGTAGTAAAACAATAAGTACTGCTTTTTCTTAAAGCGCATAAAAAAAGGCCTCAAGTTGAGGCCTTTTTTTATGCGCTTTTGGTAAGTATTTGACTTTCCCTTAACCTGAAACAAGGTAAGTCTGGTTATCGACTTTTGATTATTTAACTTAAGAAGGTTGTGTTCTTTGAAAAAATTGTTTTTATTAGCCTGTAGCTTATTAAAAAAATGTAAGTTACTCAAAATGGCTGCCTCCACAGTATGCAAGCAGGGAGAACGGGGCAGGAGCGCAATTGATTACTAGTAACAGTTTCATATACATAAGATTACCTACAGGTAATACTTCTAGTGCTATTTTACATCTATTACTTAACCTAAATCCTGCATGAAAAAAAGCGTACTCCCCTTAAAGGTGTTGTTTTTGGCCGGCTGGCTGCTGTGTTGCACACAGCCGCTCTTCGCCCAACTCAACCTCACCTGGACCAAGCCAGCCGAGCTAAATGCCGGCCTGCCGCCCTCCGTTCAGGTTTTCTACTCCAATACCCCGGTCAATGGGGCGGTCATGAAAACCTATTACGCCCTCATTGACCTGAATGACCCCAACCTGGAATTTAAAACCGGGTACATACCAGGGGTGAAAAAGACGCCCAACCAATGGGCTGCTGCTGAAACTGACCCCGTGTATGCAGTAGTGAACGGTGGATTCTTCAATACCACCACCAACGTAGCCTTGGGCACGGCCGTGCAAGACGGTCAGGTGTTGGCCATTAATGCCAAAGACAACCGCACCAGAAGCGTGTTTGGGGTGTTGCCCGGCAACATAGCTGATATCGCCTGGATCTATCACGTGGGGGCTCAGAACACCATGTACCAGTACCCTAATCCTAACACCGCCATCAACCAATCGCCGTCGGCTACATTCCCAGCCGGGGCTCAGCTTTGGCCCGCCTCCACGGCTTTGGGTGCCGGTCCGGTGATTGTACACAACGGGCAGCTCAGAATCACCAAAGACGAAGAGGCCATGTGGGCCAGCGGTGACAACCGGGAGCCACGCACCGGTATTGGTCGCACGGCAGACAACAAAGTGATTTTAATGGTAGTAGAAGGCCGTAACCCAGGCATCAGTTCTGGGGTGACCATTCCAGAAATGGCTCAGATTTTCCTGGGCATTGGCGCGCATGAAGCCATGAACTTTGATGGGGGTGGATCTTCAGCTCTGGCCATACAGGGCAAAAACACCATTCTGCCTTCAGATGCCGGTGAGCAACGCGCGGTTCCTACCGCCCTGCTAGTAAAGCGCCGTACGCATGTGTATGACACAGAGAACGGTGTTGTTTATTTTGAGCGCGGTGGCGCCTGGACAGAATCAGCTAACACGGGTTTCCATGGTCCTTCTAAATCAAGGGTGATAGAAACCGGTGACGGCAGCAAATTCGCGACGTATAAATTGGCGGGCATTAACCCCGGCCGCTATGAACTGAAAGCCTGGTGGGTGGCGGCTAACAACCGAAGCACCAACACCCCTTACACCATTTACAGGAGTGGCGCTGCTTCTCCGGTAACCGTGCGGGTAGACCAAACGGCAAACGGAAGCAAATTCAACGTAATTGGTACCTATGATCTGGGCCCGAATGACTCCATTGTCATCAGCAATGACGCACAAGGTCAATTTGTGGTGGCAGACGCGCTGAGCCTGATCAAAGTAGGGGAAAGCCTTCCGGCCATTTCCTTCGCCGGCAACCAAGACAGAGGCGAAGCTATAGAAAACCAGAACAGCACCTTCAATGTGACTCTTGCCAGCCCCAACTCCGGCTTCACCTTGAGCAAACTGAGAATCTTCAAGAAAGTAAACGGTGGCGCTGAGGCGCAGGTAGGGGATGAGATTGCCCTTAACGGGGTTTACACCCATACCTATCCTTTCACCTACAATGGATCAGACCCTGTGGGCGCCAATGTGTCTTTCCGGTTTGAGCTGGAAGACAGCTTTGGCCGTACCGTTTCCAGAACCTTTGACTATACCGTGGTAACGCTTACCCAGGTAGTTTTCAAAGGTGGCGCAGCCGAAGGAACACATCCGCAACTGCGGCCTCTTTCGCTGGAGCTTTCTTTGGAGACGCGTCAGCCAGCGGTGAACGTGAAGGAACTGAAAGTATTCAAGTCTGTTAACGGTGGTTCTGAACAACAAGTAGGAACAACGGTGGCCTTGGCTGCCCAGCCCCAGCAAGACTATACCTTCACTACTACCTTAAGTGAAGCCGTGAACAGCAAAGTGAACTTGAGATTTGAGCTCACAGACGCCAATAACGTAAAAGCCAGCCGCACTTACCAAGCCACCGTGGCACCGCCGCGCGGAGATTTCCGGTTGGCCGTGATTTCTGACTTGAACTCCAGCTTTGGGTCTGTGACCTATGAGTGGCAGGTAGACAGTATCATGCAGCGTATTCCTAGGTTATGGAGACCAGACATGGTGGTAGCCGGTGGTGACATGATTGCCGGTCAGTCCGCTACTTTGACTGCTACGCAAGTAGCCGCTATGTGGGCCGGGTTTGACGCCAAAGTGGCCCAGCCACTGAAAGCCGCCAACATTCCGTTTGCCTTTACCATGGGTAACCATGACGCCGCCCTGGCACTTGACCGCACAGAAGCAGAGAAATACTGGAAGAAACCAGAGAACATGCCATCGTGGCATCCGGTGGATATGACCAATTATCCGTTCTACTTCTCGTACAAGCCAACGCCTACCTCAGACATCTTCTTTGTCTCCTGGGAAGCCAGCTCCGCCACCATCTCTGCGTCACAGCTGGAGTGGGTGCGGGCACAGTTCACCAGCCCAGAGGCCAGAGCTGCTAAGTTCAGGTTCCTGATTGGTCACTTGCCGCTGTACGGTGCCGCTGCGCAGTATAACATTGCCGGCAACGTACTGAACAACGCCACCGCCTTGCAGGCCATGATGGAAGAACTGGATGTACACACCTACATCAGTGGTCACCACCATGCCTACTACCCTGGCAAGCACGGTTCTGTGGAATTCCTGAATGCCGGTGCCGCCGGTTCCGGACCACGCGCTTACATGGGTTTAGATGAAGTAGCCCCTAACTCGGTGACCTTAATGGACATCTTTGTGGAGCAGGACACCATCATCTACACCACCTATGAGATAAAAGAGCAGATTGCCTCCAACATGAAGATCACAGATGAAAAGCGTCTGCCAGAAATCATGAACGGGGTGAACGGCTACATGATCAGAAGAGACATTGCGGTGTCTGGAGCCGGCGTAGGTTCCCTTTCTTCTTACAACAAAGAAAGAAGCCGCGCTTCTGCTGCCACGGGTACTGTCACCACGGTAGACCAGGGCCAGTCTGTTCAAATCACGGGTTCCTTCAGCAACTTGCAAGGGACACTTCTGCCTGAACGCGGAGCGGTAGGCCTATACCAAGGCAGTTACCCAAGTGACGGCGTGTTTAAAATGGCCCTGGAGGTAACTTCTACCAACGGCCGCTCCGGCACCTTCAAAGGCACCTTGCCTGCTAACCAAAGCGTGAAGGAACTGTTGAGTACCGGTATGTTCTATGTGTTGATCAAAACCGATGCCTTCCCGGCCGGTGAATTGAGAACCCAAATCTACAGAGCCACCAACCAGGGACCTGCCGTGCCGGTGTTCGCCACCCATAATGGAACCGATACGTACCCAATCCGCAACATCAAAGCGGTGTTCCCGGTGAGATGGAACGCGGCCAAAGACCCTGAGGCCAACGCCGTGACCTACACGTACCAGTTAGCCAAAGACGAGCAGTTCACCCAGCTGTTAGTGGAAGAAGCCACAGCTACGGCTTTGAACTACACCGCTCAGCAGGAGAAGTGGTTTGCCTTATTAGGCGAAGAGAATACTGCCACTTTCTACCACCGTGTGATTGCCTCAGATGGTAAAAACGTAACAGTGGGAGCCACGCAGGCCTTAAAGCTGGAGAAAAACGCAGACCCTGTTACAGGCCCAGTAAATGTGCCCGCGCCTAACTTTGTGTATGACTGCAAAACCAAAGACGCAGACGGTAAGTGTATTGCCGCCTTCGGGGAAATGCCTTCTACCCAAGGCCACGGTGTGGTGATTGACAGAAAAGGCAGAACCTGGTCTGCGGCCTATGGCCTTGGTATTAGAATTCATGCCCCTAATGGAGACGTGGTGAATCTGGCCAACGCGCCGGGTATGGTGGTGGGCAGCAATGCCAGCGGAAGCCATATCTCGTCCCTTACCTTAAATGGTGCCACCCATGCCGTGAGCAACGTGCGTGGTCTTGGTTTAGCCCATGACGGAAACATTCTGGTGGTGGTGAGAGACCGCGTGATCTACAAACTGTCTGTGGAGACCGGCCAGCCTTTGGCCAGTTGGGACGGCACCGCTACCGTAGGTACCGCCAGCTTCACCAACCCAACCTCTACCGCAGACGGAAAAGTGTACGTAGGTTCTGTTTCTACCAATGCCAACTGGCTCTTGAAGCAAAGCACCACAGAGCCAACCAAGTTTGAGCTATTGGCCAACGGCTTCACGTTGCCAGAACGCGCAGGGACTATCCGTTCGTCTATGATTTCGCCGGAAGGCAACAACATCTACGTACCTAGCTCCAGCTTGAACCGTCTGTTCAATTTCCACAGCGCCAACGGTTTGACAGCCTGGAACTTGGTGGAGACCATTAACATGCCTAACCCAGCCTCTAACTCAGTGTATGCGGCGGGCAAAAACAAGGTATACGTAGTGGCCAACACCAGCGGAAACACACCACCCACCCTCATGATGCGTGATGACACAGACCCTGCCCAGAAAATCTCCTGGACCCTTCCATTGCCAGAGGTAGTTGGAAATGACCTGCGCGGTCTGTGGCTCTCAAAAGGCGAAGACACCTTGTACACCACGGCGGCCAACGGGTTCATCTACCGTTACATCATTCCTGCCACCGGTGGAACCGAGGTGCCAAGAGTACTGGAAGACATGACTATTGGCCAGGCCCGGCCGGTGAACACCAATGGGGTGGCCACTCAGGCTGGTAAATATGTGCGGGTGAAAGGCGTGGTGAACGCCACCAACCTGTCAAGAGCCTACCTGGACCTGGCGCTTACCAGCGGCGGACAAGGGATTCAAGTATACAAAGTGAGCCGCGGCGAGATGACGTATACCCCAACCCTTGGCGACAGCATAGCCGCCATTGGGGTGTTGAGACAGTACAACGGCCAACTTAGACTGGAAGTAGACTCTGTGCGCCTTATTCAGGCAGGCAAGCCGTTGATTTCACCGTCTGTGGTGACCGCAGCCTCAGAAGAACTGGAGTCTTACGTGGTGCAGTTCAGCAATGCTACGTTGGTAAACCCAGCGCAGTGGACCACCGGCCAAGGCTACCACGGCTTTGAAGTACAGCTGCAGACTGAAGGTGGAATTGTGCCCATGTTCATTCCGGCTACTTCTGACCTGTACAACCTGCCAGCGCCAAACGGACGTATCCATTTCACAGGCGTGGTGCAGCAGTTCAAAGCCGAGGCACCGTACACCTCTGGGTATTATGTAGTACCGTTGGGTGCCGCTACCTTAACCGGCGTGCGTACAGACACTGAGGCGCAGCAAGTAGCCGTGTACCCAGTGCCAACCTCCGGAAGCCTGCAGGTGCAATTGCCAGAGTCACTTAGAAAAGGAACCCGCCTGCAGGTAACTGACCTGGCCGGGAAAACCATCTTGGTGAAGGAAACCAAAACCCACGACGGAGTAACGCTTGATTTAAGCAACCAGGCAGCCGGCGTTTATCTGGTGGTGTTGCACACGCCAAACGGCAAAGTGGTGCGCCGCGTAGTAAAACAGTAAGCTTTATTCATTCCATACAAAAGGGGACCCACAGGGTCCCCTTTTTATTTTTGCCCAGGTTCCGTTTTAGGCTCCATTTCCAGAAATGAAGCCAAAAACGTTTGGCTGAAATCGGGCCATTCCAAACCCATAAAACTTTTGCTACTCTTCCCGTTTTCGGGCTCTGTTTTTGAAACGAAGCCCAAAACACGGGTACCTATCCTCAGGTAATTTTCCCTTCTGTTCACCTGCCGTCGGCTTCGTTGAAAATATTTGAGCGCGCGCAAGGAACCACTATTCTGAATTCATGGAAAATTTCGGTTTTAAGCCCTTTTAAAGCCGATGAAGAAGTGACGTTTGGCAACGGGAAGGTTTGGCCAGGAAAGTGCCGTAAAAGTGAGCTAATAGCCTTTTTTGAAAACATATTTCTGTGGGGAAAGAAAGGCCAGCGGTGTTGTGGAGGGAAATGAAGGTAGGGGGCATGCAACCTTCGGGCTGTTACAGGACTCTACTGTATAAACCCACGCACCCATGAAAGTTCACTACGCCCTTTGCTTGTCAGTTCTGCTTCTTTTTTCTGGGTGCGACCTGGACGATGACCAAAAAGTTTGCAACGTCAGCAATCCTACTGAGAACCTGCCCTGGCTTAAAGCCAAAAAGGAAGAGTTGCAGACGTCTATTAATTGCCATTTCATTGATCAGGGTGAGTGGCGTGGGATAACCGTTTTCATATTTGGGACCTGTTCGCCCCTCATTAGTTCTGTTCTGCTTGTCTATGACTGTGAAGGCAACCTGCTTTGCCCCAGCTCAAGTGCTGCTTGCCCTACTTTTCAAAGAAATGTGAGGTCGCGCAAAACCATCTGGCGAAACGGGAAATAGCTGGGTCTGGGGCATTCTGTTTTCGGGCTCATTTCCAGAAACGAGGCCAAAAACAGAAAGCCCAACCTGTAGAGACACAATGCCTTGCGTCTTGCCTCTATGCAACAATTATTAAAGATGAAGTAACTGCTGCTGCAAGATGAGGAGTAAACGAAAAACAAAAAAGCCGTGCCCGGAAATGACTCCAGACACGGCTTTTTTTATGCGGTTTGAATTGGTTACACCAGGTTGTTGGCCACCAAATACTCGGCAATCTGCACGGCGTTGGTGGCGGCTCCTTTGCGAAGGTTGTCGGCTACAATCCAGAGGTTGAGGGTGTTGGGCTGTGATTCATCGCGGCGCACGCGGCCTACAAACACCTCGTCGCGGCCGTGGGCGGTCAAAGGCATGGGGTACTGCAGGTTGGCGGTATCATCTACCACCACCACGCCCGGGGTTTCGTTTAAGATGCGGTACACTTCCTCCATGGTGAAATCTTTGGCAAACTCCACGTTCACGCTTTCAGAGTGGCCGCCCACTACCGGAATGCGCACGGTGGTAGCCGTTACTTGTATGCCTTCATCGCCCATGATTTTCTTGGTCTCCAGCACCATTTTCATCTCCTCTTTGGTGTACCCGTTCTCAGTGAACACGTCAATGTGCGGAATCACGTTCAGGTCAATGGTGTAGGCGTAGGCTTTCTCGCCTTCTTTGCCGGCACGCTCGTTCATGAGCTGGTCCACGGCTTTCTTGCCCGTTCCCGTCACTGACTGGTACGTGCTCACCACAATGCGCTTGATTTTTAACGCCTGGTGCAAGTGGTTGAGTGCCACCACCATTTGTATGGTAGAGCAGTTGGGGTTGGCAATTATTTTATCTTGTGGGGTCAGTTCTTGGGCGTTTATTTCCGGCACCACCAGTTTTTTGGAAGGGTCCATGCGCCACGCAGAGGAATTGTCCACCACGGTAGTCCCCACTTCGGCAAACTTGGGCGCCATCTCTTTGCTCACGCTCCCGCCCGCCGAGAAAATAGCGATCTGCGGTTTCTGCGCGATGGCCTCTTCCATGCTCACCACGGTGTATTCTTTGTTTTTAAACGTCATTTTCTGGCCTACTGAGCGCTCAGAGGCCACCAACAACAGTTCATCTACGGGGAAGTTGCGTTCCGCCAACACTTTCAGCATTTCACCGCCCACCAGGCCGGTAGCGCCAACAACAGCTACTTTCATTCTAAACAGAAGTAAAAAGGTATTTCTAAAAAGTACCGCCGCCGCTTTCTGTTTTTGGCTTCATTTCTGAAAATGAGCCCGAAAACAGCGCGGTCGCGTTGCAAATAAACCAACTTTTTGCCACACATAAAGTAATCTTGAAATATGAGGAGCCTTTTTCTTGTAATCTTTCTATGGATGGGCGTCTGTGGCACCGCGTGGGCGCAACTGCAGGAATCATTTTCTGACGGTGATTTCACGCAGAATCCTGCCTGGCAAGGCGAAACGTCGTTCTTTCAGGTGAACGCCGCGCGCCAACTGCAGAGCAACGGACCGGCCGTCACGGGCTCCACCATCCATCTTTCTACCGCCAATCAGTTAGCCCTTGGGGTTCAGTGGGAATATTATGTTCAGTTAGCCTTGGCTACTTCATCCGGAAATTACGCCGAAGTGCATTTGATTTCTGACATGGCTGATTTGGAAGGAGAGGGCAGAGGCTACTTCGTGCGCATGGGAGGCACCGAGGACGAGGTGAGCCTTTACCGAAAAGACGGCGGCACCGCCACCAAGATCATCAATGGCCCAGACAAAAGCATAGACGCGGCAGACAACAGATTCTGGGTACGCGTGACCCGAACCGCAGACAATGCTTGGACCCTGGAACTGGACGTGACCGGCACCCGCCAAAACTACGTGCTCCAGGGCCAAATCACCGACAGCCGCTATACCAGTTCTGTCTTTGCCGGCGTAGTATTCCGGTATTCGCAGGCCAACGCCCAGCGCTTCTTTTTTGATGATTTCACCATAAAAGACATAGGCCCGCCTGCTATTTCACGCGTGTCAGTTCTCAATTCCAGGGAAGTGGAAATCACGTTTTCAGAGCCGGTGCAGGAACAGCAGGCCAGAACACTTGCCAATTACCGGCTCAACAACCAGCATGCGCCGGTAGCCGTGGACTGGAATTCGAGCCAACCTCAACGCATTAAGTTAACATATGATATAGACTTTGAGACAGGCGCGAATCACTTGTTGATTTCTCGCCTTGTAGACGCAGATGGAAACGTAGCGCAGAACCTGACAGCCACGTTCAATTTTACGCCCAGGGCAGCTTCGGGTGACGTGCGAATTACGGAGGTTTACGCCGATGTGAATCCGTTACAAGACCTACCCGCCGCTGAATTCTTTGAGCTCTACAACACCAGCAGCAAAACCCTGAATTTGCAGGGCTGGACCTACAGAGATGCCACCACGTCTACCGGTGTTTTCCCGGCTTTTTTACTTAAACCTAACCAATACGTGATTGTCTGCGCAGCGGCAGATACCAGTCTGTATAAGCCATACGGGCAAGTGGTGGGTCTGAAAACGTTCCCGTCTCTGAATGATGCCGGCGATGACCTGCACGTGTATGATGACACCGGCCAATTGATTGACATGGTACGGTTTTCTTCTGCCTGGCATGCCAGCACCGCCAAACGCGAGGGCGGTTGGAGCTTGGAATTAATGGATTTTACGTCTTCTTGCAAGGGCGGCGCGCTTTGGAAATCTTCTGAAAACCCGCGTGGCGGCACGCCCGGCCAAGCCAATTCCATTCAACAGACAGACCAAACGCCTCCGGCAGTCATGCAAGCCACGGCCCTTGGCGCAGACCGGGTGGTGGTCCGGTTTTCTGAGCCCCTGGATAGTGCTTTTTCGGCGAACGCCAATTTTTTTACCTTCACGCAGAACCTGCCGGTGCAGCAAGTGACTGTCAGAAACCCAGATTTCACCGAGGTGGAACTCCGGCTGGCCACGCCCCTGCGGGAGAATGAACGCTACACGCTCACCGTCAAGGGCGTGCGGGACTGCGCCGGGAACGCGTTGGCCACGCCACAAACCATGGACGTGATTTTACCGGGCGCAGCGGCAGCGGAAGATGTGGTGATCAATGAAATTCTTTTCAACCCCAGAACCGGCGGCGTGGACTTTGTGGAACTGGTGAACCGTTCTGGCAAATTCCTGAACCTGCAGAACTGGAAACTGGCCAACAAGGAAAGCAATGCGGTCGCGAATGCACGGATTCTCAGCCCGCAGGCGCTGCTCTTGCCGCCGGGTGGTTTTCTGGTTTTGACCACCAACCCAGATTTGCTGTTCGCGCACTACCCAAATGGCAAGCGGGAAACGTTTTGGGCCATGGCCTCCCTGCCCAGCTTTCCAGATGCGGCCGGAACAGTGGTTTTGTTGCTGCCAGATAATACGGTGGTAGATGAGGTGGCCTACCGCGAAGAGCAACATTTCAAGCTGCTGAAAAACGTGGAAGGCATCTCGCTGGAGCGGATTTCTGTGGCGGGACCTTCTGTGGAAAGCAATTTTTATTCGGCGGCATCACAGGTAGGCGCCACGCCGGGCTACGCCAACTCACAGGCCCGTGAGGGGCAAAGCGGCCCAGCCAAACTCACCCTGCAACCAGAGACCTTTACCCCTGACCATGACGGGCAAGAAGACGTGCTGCTGCTTCAGTTTAATTTGCCACAGTCGGGTTTTGTGGGAACCGTTTCCATCTTTGACGCCAATGGCAGATTGATCCGGCGTCTGGCCAGCAACGCCTTATTGGGTACCGACACGGTGTTGCAGTGGGACGGTCTTACAGAGGCGGGCGCCAAAGCGGCCATTGGCTATTACTTGGTGCTGGTGGAACTCTTTGATTTGCAAGGCCGCAAGGAAGTCTTGAAGAAAACTGCCGTGGTAGGAGGTCGTTTTTAGCCTCATTTCTGGAAATGAGGCCAAAAACGGAAGCAGTTAGCGTTCTTGTGGTCAAGAGCTTGTTTACATTGTGGTTTTGCAGGCGAAAACTGGAAGCGAGAGGTTCTGGTGAAGCGTTTTTGAGCTGCATAGCAGCGCTACAATGAGAGTATAAGGCAATGCCTGGTTCTTTCTATGCCTGTTGGTAGCACAAAAGAAAAATGTAACTAGGCTCTACATCACCTTCTAAATTCAAATTCCTTTCATTCGTTTATCCTTCCGTTTTCGGCTCCATTTCCAGAAATGAGCCCGAAAACGGAAATTTTTGGGTGCCTGTTTGATTAGGCTTCGGTTTTGAGAATCTTTGCATTCTGTTTATAAGAAGACCGTGGAGATTCTCTATTTATGCCTGTTCGCTTTTCTGGCGGGCCTCATTGATTCAGTGGTGGGCGGGGGCGGCCTCATTCAGTTGCCGGCGCTGTTGGTTTTTCTGCCGCAGGTGGCGCTTCCCACGCTCTTCGGGACCGGGAAGTTGGCGGGCATAGCGGGTACCTCCGTGTCTATGTGGCGGTATGCGCGCAACGTGGAGATCAACTGGCGGGCCTTGTTGCCGGCAGCGGCCACGGCGTTTGTATTCTCCTTTCTGGGCGCGCGGGCGCTAAGCCATTTCAACGCTGATTTGCTCAAGCCGCTAATTCTGGTGCTGTTGGTTTCGGTGGCCATTTACACGTTTTTCAGGAAAGACTTCGGGGCTATCCACGCGCCCCGCTTGCCGCAGAGCCGCGAAATCTGGTACGGTATGCTGGTGGGCCTGGTCATTGGGTTTTATGACGGATTCTTTGGGCCGGGCACGGGCAGTTTTCTCATTTTCATCTTTGTAGGCGTGTTTGGGTTTAACTTTCTGGCGGCTTCGGCCTCTGCCAAAGTGGTGAATGTGGCCACCAATTTATCGGCGCTGTTATATTTTGGGTACAAGGGCCACATTCTGTACCACATTGGCATTCCTATGGCCATCAGCAGCGTGCTGGGTTCTATGGTGGGCACCAGAATTGCGTTGGCCAAGGGCTCAGGCTTTGTCCGGAAGCTGTTTCTGGTGGTGGTCACGGGCATTATCTGCAAGTTTGCCTATGACACTTTTCTGAAATAGGCGTTTTTGGCCTCTGTTTTGGAAATGCGGCCCAAACCAGTACTCACTTATGAGTATTCTGCCGGGCGCGTATTTGATAGTTGATATTTTTTGCAGAAGTTAGCACCTCAATAACCTGCTTGTTCTCAGGCAGAAGAATCGTTTTTAACCCATACACATAGAAAAATGAAGAATTCTTTACGCAACATGGCCAAGTGGGCTTTACCGGCGCTAGGCTTATTTCTGATGAGCTCAGGTGCGCAGGCCCAGGATGAGGTGGGGGAATTTATACGGGCCGGTAGAAGCGATGCCAATAAATTGATTCAGGCCTATGCAGAACCGGTAGGAAAATCGTTGGGCCATAGCCTGAACGGCGGTTGGTTTAACTCGGGCAAAGCCATGGGGTTGGGTAGGTTTGATATTCGGGTGTTTGGGTCTGTCACGTTCGCTCCAAAAGACGCCAAGACCTTTGACCTGGCTGGTTTGGGGCTGCAGCAGGTACGCGACGCCAACGGTAACAAATTTGCGGGCAGATCTGTTTTAACGCCCACCATTTTTGGCGAGGACAAAGACGGGCCCGGCCTTACAGTATATGCCAGAAACCCGGTGACCAACCAAGAAGAAAGAATTTCCAGCTTCAATGCACCTCCGGGCACGGGCGTGGACTTTATGCCGTTCCCAGTGGCGCAGTTGAGCGTTGGGCTTATCAAAGACACCGAGGTGGCCGTGCGGTTTGTGCCGGAAATCAAGATGGATGATTTTGAGATTAGTCTCTGGGGAGTAGGCGTGAAGCACGGCATCAAACAATGGATTCCGGTGGTGGCCTCTATTCCTGGGTTTGATATCACCGTTTTTGGCGGGTACACTAACTTAAAAAGTGCTTACAGAGGCATTGACGTAGGGTTGGCAGATGAAGACCAGGCCTTTGCCTCTGCCCAGCAACGCAGCGCCGGGTATTATGACGGGCAAGCCATAGAACTCACCACCAAAGCCTGGACCGTAAGTTTGGTAGCTTCCAAAACCTTCAGTGTGATTACCGGCTACGCAGGTCCCAAATACAGCAACGTACAGACAGACTTGGCCGCCATTGGCAAATACCCGGTGACCGCCTATAAAACTACGGCGCCTTTCAGATACGTGGAAGACGTGGACACGCCCGTAAATATCAGTATGAAAGACAGCCAATTTGGGTTGACAGCCGGTCTGCGCCTGAAGCTTTTGTTCTTCTCCATGTACGGTGAGTACACGTTGGCTAAATATCCTACCGCTACCGCTGGCATTGGCTTGGGTTGGAATTAAGCTGCAACGCACTAAGTAAAAAAGAGCGCCCCTGTAGAAATGCAGGGGCGCTCTCTTTTATGCTTTGCTAGTTAACATAAAAATGTAACTAGTGGCCCTTGTTTTTTATTACTTGTCTGCAGCACTTAAATGCACCCTATATATAATAGAGTGAGGGCATTCTTAAAAAGTGTTTTTGGGTTTGTTTTAACCTGCGGTACTATAGCTGGCAGGAGGGAGCACAACGAACCAATAAGTGTTCATATTGTTTATATTCTTCTAAAAATATATTTGAAGTTACTATATAATCAGTATCTTGAGCATTAAATCCATCTATTAACTAACCAAAAAAACACATGAAGAAAGCTTTACTATTTAGCTTCGTTCTAATGTTGACACTTGTGGGACGAGTGTGGGCACAGGAACGGACGGTTACCGGAAGGGTGACTGATGCACAGACAGGCGAGGGAATGCCTGGTGTGACAGTTCAACTCAAGGGAACCAGCACTGCATCCCCCACAGATGTGAACGGTAATTATTCTATTGCGGTGCCTTCTGGCAGCGGTACGTTGGTGTTCTCTTTCATTGGGTACAGAAACCAAGAGGCTTCTATTGGCTCACAGTCTACCATCAATATTAGAATGGCACTTGATTCTGAAATCTTGAATGAAGTGGTGGTAACGGCCATGGGTATTCAGCGGGACAAAAAAGATCTGGGTTACTCAGTAGGTACCGTAAGCGCTGAAGACCTCACCATTGGTAGACCCACCAACGTGGTAAACGCCCTTTCTGGTAAAGTGGCGGGTGTAAGAACTTCTAGTGGTAGCGGTATGGTAGGTGCCTCCGCAGGTATCTTTATCAGGGGCAACACTACTTTCACGGGTAGCAACCAGCCACTGTTTGTAGTGGATGGCGTTCCTATTGACAATGGTGGTGGTACAAATGCCCTGCAAAACGGGGTGGCTAACTCTAACCGCGCCATTGACCTTAACCAAGATGACATTGAGTCTATCAACATTTTGAAAGGACCAGCCGCCGCTGCACTATATGGTTCACGCGCCGCTTCTGGCGCGGTGATTATCACTACCAAAAAAGGCAAGGCAGGTCAGAAAACCAGAGTGGAGTACAATACCTCTTACAACTTAGTTGAGGTGAACAGATTCCCAGATTGGCAAAATGAATATGCTCAAGGAAATAATGGTGTCTTTAACCCACGTGGTAACTTGTCCTGGGGTCCAAGAATCGCCGGTCAACTTGAAACCAATTATTTAGGAGTACAAGAACCCCTTACGGCCTACCCAGATAACATTAAAGATATCTTTAAAACGGGCAACAATTTCCAAAACACTATTGCCTTGAGCGGTGGCGGCGAAACTGCTACTTATCGTTTATCTTATGGTAACACCAAAGAAAATGGTGTTCTTGATAATAATGAGTTGCAAAGACACAACTTTACCTTTAATGGATCTGCAGACATTACCCCTAAACTTCATTCAGGTGTAAGTGTGCAGTACATTAATTCCACCTCAAAGCGTTCTCAGCAAGGAAACCAATTGTCTAATCCTTTCTTTAGAGGTTGGTTTATTCCACGCAACATTAATCTAACTGGTAATCCATTTGAAGATGCAGAAGGAAATTCAGTTTATTTTGATGCGGTAGATAACCCTTACTGGACCATCAAAAACAATACGTATGATGATGAGGTGAACCGTGTCATTGGTAACGTAAACTTCAGCTATGACATTCTTCCTTGGTTAACTGCCAATTACAGAATTGGTGTGGATACGTACAACCAAGTAGAGCAGGGGTATGACCAAATTGGAGCCATTGGTGGTAGCATCAACGCCGGAGGAACTGGTGGTCTCTATGACAGAAGCTATACCAACACCAACATCAACTCCAACTTCATATTGGCAGGCCAACACAAATTTGGCACTGATTTCACCTTAGGGTATAACTTGGGTAATGAAATAATTTCAGGAAGCTGGAATGATATCAATACCCTTGGTTACTCTTTAGGAATCAGAGACCTGCGGAACATCTCTAACGCTGCAGAGCAATTTGGTCAGAATTCAAGATCCCAAGGCCGGTTAGTTGGCTTCTTTGGAGATGTGACTATTGGCTACAAAAGCTTTGTAACTTTAAACGTAACTGGTAGAAATGATCACTCTTCTACTTTTGGTGAGTCTGAAAACTCTTATTTCTATCCTTCTGCTGCGCTTAGCTTTGTCCTTACAGAAGCTTTCCCGGTCTTGAAGAATAATGTTGTGGAGTTTGCGAAGGTAAAAGGTAACTATGCCAAAGTAGGAAAAGAGGCCCCAAGGTATTCAACCAATACTTATTTCTTGCAGCCTGCCCCGGCAGACGGTTTTGGCCCTGCCATTAGTTTTCCTTATAACGGACTTGGCGGTAGAACTTTAGATGACGCTTCAGGAGATCCTAACCTAAGACCAGAGTTTACTACTTCAAAAGAAGTTGGTCTTGAAATGCAATTCTTTAAAAACAGACTTGGGTTTGAATTCAACCTGTATGAAACCAAATCTGAAGACTTGATCTTTGCCGTTCCAATCGCTTCTTCTTCCGGGTTCTCTTCCCAAGTTAAAAATGCCGGTTCTTTAAGAAACAGAGGTATTGAGTTAATGGTGAATGTATCTCCTATTAAATCAGCTGATTTTACCTGGGATTTGACGTTCAACTTCAATAAGAACAAATCTGAAGTGTTAGCCTTGGCAGAAGGTGTTCCAAACATCTTTTTGGCAGGGTTTACCACTCCAAACATTCGGTTAGAGGCTGGCCAGCCTTATGGTGTCATGTATGGAACTGTATTTAACAGAAACGCATCAGGTCAATTGTTAATTAACCCAACAACTGGTTTGCCTTCTGTTAGCCCTATTACAGCAAAGATTGGTGATACCAACCCAGATTGGACAGGTGGTGTGATCAACAACTTCAATTTCAAAGGAATTAATTTGAATTTTGTGGTTGATGTTAGAAAAGGCGGAGATGTTTACTCTAGAAATAACGGTGACTTGAGAAGAAGTGGTGCCCTTATGGAATCTACAAAGTTTAACAGGTTTAACTCAGACGGAACGTTAGCAACTCCTTACGTGTATGATGGTGTATATGCTGATGGTACTAGAAACACAAAAGCAATCACCACGCAGCAATACTTTCAATCTCTCCATACGGCAGGTGAAAGTTATGTGTATGATGCCACTTGGGTGCGTTTGAGAGAAGCTTCCTTAAGCTATGGGTTGCCTGCTAATCTGCTTCAGAAAACGCCATTCGGCCGAATTGAAGTTGGTTTAAATGGAAGAAACCTTCTTTTGTGGGCTCCTAACTTCCCAAATTTAGATCCTGAGAATAACACATTAGGTGTTAGCAACGCGCAAGGATTTGAGTTCAATGGTCTTCCACAGACTAGATCATACGGGGCATTTTTAAGAATTACCTTATAATCAATTTAAAATGAAGAGATTTAAACATATAACCGCTGGACTTTTGGCTGCTTTTATGCTGTCAGTAAGTTCTTGTGATGAATTCCTAGATGTTAACCAAGACCCTAATAGCCCCACCAAGGCTCCTATTTCACAGGTCTTGACAAGTGCTACCGTAAGTACTGCGTTTGTGAATGGCAGTGATTTGCACCGCTATACTTCACTATTGATGCAGCAACTTTCTGGGCAGGCGGGTAATACTGTTCAAACCAGGTTCTACCAGCAATATTTGATTCAGCCTTCTGACTTGAACGGAATGTATGATCAATATTATGTTACTGTATTGCCAGATTTGCAGTATGTAATAGATAACAGCGCTGGTAGTCCTCATTACACAGGAGTTGCTAAAATTTTGAAAGGATTCGCTTTTTCCCAGGTAGTAGATGTTTGGGGAGACGTGCCTTTTAGTGAGGCTTTGAAAGGTACTGAAAACTCTACCCCAAAAGTAGATGATGATGCAGCTATTTATACTGCCATTATTAGCTTACTGAATGAAGGCATAGCAGATGTCAAAAATCCCACATCTGTTTTAACGCCTGGCGATGATGAAACTATTTATGAGGGAGACTTGGTGAAATGGGAGAAATTTGCCAATTCTTTAAAACTGCGTTTGTTCCTTAAATATAGTGAGGTGAACCCAGCATTTGCAAAAGCGCAAATGGATGCTTTGATTGCCACTGGTGGCCCTTTCATGACATCAAATGCTGATAATTTTGAAATGGATTTTTCCACTACACAAGGTGCGCAAAACCCAATTCATCAATTTGAAGTGGAACGTCTCAATTATTTGTTTCCTAATAAGTTTCTAGTAGACTTAATGAACAGCAAAGCTGATCCAAGAAGACAAAGCTTCTTTACAGACTTTCCTTTCAATTCTGGACAGTATAAAGGTGCGGCAGCTGGCGATGAAGAGTCAATCAACTTTTCAAGGCTACACACTTATTTGAGAGGCGACTTGAATGCAGCCATCACCCCAAATGCAGCAGGAGCTATTGCGGCTAACGCAGCTTACAATAATGCCTACAACGGTGATGCCCCTATTAGAATGATGACATTTGCTGAGTATAACTTCATAAGAGCTGAGCATGCCTTGCGGTTTGGCGGAGGTTTAGCAACGGCTGTCCCATTTTATGAAGCTGGTATACGCGCTTCAATGACAGATGCCGGAGTAACTACTGCAGCGCAGACAGCTTATTTATTGGCAAATCCATTATTAGCAACGAACACGCTCAGACAAATTATTGAGCAGAAGTATATTGCAAATTATGGAGTAGCCCTGGAGCCTTGGAATGATTGGAGAAGAACTGGTTTCCCAGCTATTTCGCCGGTACCAGCTTCACTTGCAGCTACAGACTACATTCCTAGAACTCTGTACTACCCAGAGGCAGAAACCCTTACCAACCCTAATGTGAAGCAGAAGCCTGACATGAAAGTAAGAGTGTTCTGGGATACCAGACCATAGTAGTTATTGAATCACAACTTTCTGTGTTGTGAGTGGCAAACGCCAGTTATGAGACAGGAGATGAAAGGCCTTCCAGCAATGGAAGGCCTTTTTTGTTTACAGGAAGTTAGACGGCAGAATAAATCCTGCGCTTTTCTGGGTCGTTTTCGGGCTCATTTCTGAAAATGAGCCCGAAAACGGCGGCTTCTGTTTATGTCAAGAAAACAAGCAACGCTGAAATCTGTCAAAAACGGCTGCCAGCTACTATTTGGTAGTACTAAACATAAGGCAGTCTTGCTAAAAGTTGGTAATAGAAAAGATACCAAAGTATTCATTCTCTGCGATATGGGATCGGGTTTTTGTCAGAATATACAGGAAGAAGGATATTTGTTTACAGGCAGGGCCTTGTACGAGTTTGCAGCTGTTATGGCTGAATACCCAAATAAAATTTTAGTTAATAATTTGTTAATACCCTTTGGTTGATTAAATTTGGTTATCAATCAAAAGTATCTCTACAAACAAACACAAAAACCACATGAAGAAAGCTTTACTTTTCAGCTTCGTTTTTGTACTAGCGCTTGTGACACAAGCCTGGGCACAAAGCCGGACTGTAACAGGACGAGTGACTGACGCAACCACAGGAGAGGGAATGCCTGGCGTTACAGTTCAACTCAAAGGTACCAGCACTGCCGCACCAACCGGCATTGATGGCAGTTACTCCATCAGTGTGCCCAGTGCGGGCGGAACATTGGTGTTCTCTTTCATTGGCTATACCAGCCAGGAAATTGCGCTGGGAAGCCAGTCAACCGTTAATGCACGCTTAGCAACTGACGCTCGTCAGATTTCTGAGATTGTGGTAACGGGTTATGGCGTTCAGCAAAAGCGAGAGGTTACCGGTGCAATTGCTCAGGTAAACGGCGCCTCTATCCAAAACCAGCCAATTCCATCACTTGACAAAGCGCTACAAGGTAGAGCTGCGGGTGTGGTTGTTCAGTCTGCCTCTGGTATACCAGGTGGTGCCGTGAACGTGCAAATTAGAGGGGTTGGTTCAGTAAATGCCAACAGTTCACCGCTTTACATTATTGACGGTGTGCAAATTAACACTACCACTGGTAGAGTTGCCTACACATCGGCCAACCCATTGGCGTCTATCAACACCAATGATATTGAGTCTATTGAGGTAATCAAAGATGCGGCAACTGCTGCGGTTTATGGTTCTCAGGCAGCTAACGGTGTAGTAATCATTACTACTAAAAGAGGTAAGGCTGGAAGAACTCAGTTCACGGCTAACTATTACACAGGTGTTTCTGAAGCATTGAAGAAGTTTGATGTATTGAACACTCAGCAATACTATGCATTGAGAACAGAGGCATTCAGAAATGCCAATAACCCTGCTGGTGCAAGAGCAAACGTGCTATCTGAGATGGGCCTTGATCCAAATACCACAGATGCACAAATTGCCGCGTTGCCAACGTATGACTGGCAAGATATTGCTTTCAGAACTGGCGTAGTTAATAACTACGAGCTTTCTGCCCGTGGTGGTACAGACAAAACTACCTTCTATATCTCTGGTGGTTTTAACAAGCAAGAGGCTATCATGACTGCGGCTGACTTTACCAGAGCGTCTATGAAATTGAACCTTGACCACGCTGCAACAGATAAATTAGGTTTTGAAATGTCTGTGAACTTGGGTAGAGTAAGCCAAGTGGCTCCTTTCTCAACTTCTGGATCTTCATTGGGTAGCCCATCTTTTGCGAGCAGCTTAATCTTGCCTAATAACCCTGTTAGAAAAGAAGATGGCACGTACTTTGGTTTAGCTGGTGCAACTCCAAGATTTGCCGGTATTTTGAACCAGAACATTGCTTCTGTAAACGAATACTCTACTGGTAACCAAGAGAATAACTCTTTATTGGGGTCATTTGCTGCTACTTATAAAATTTTGCCAGGCTTATCTTTCAGATCTAGCTACAGCATTGACTACAGCAACATCAACGCTGACTTCTATTATGACCCAAGAACTCCAGACGGGTTTGCTAACAGAGGTGATGCCTACAAAGCTTCTGACTGGAACACTAACTTCCAGACAGTACAGTTGCTTTCTTTTGGAAAGACGTTTGCCGATGTGCACAAAGTAGATGCTCAGGCTGGTTTTGAATACAGAACTGATGAGCGTTCTTCTTTCTCAGCTAACTCCCGTGGTTTTGCCACGCCAGAGTTCCGTACCCTTGGTGCTGGTAGTACGCCTGTTTCAACCGGTGAAGGCTACACAGGTTACAAGAGAACTGGTGGTTTCGGTTCTGTTAACTACTCTTTCAAAGGTAAGTATACCTTGAGAGGTATCTTGTCTTATAACGGTTCTTCCCGCTTTGGTCAGAATTACCAGTTTGGTTTCTTCCCAGGTGTAGCCGCTGGTTGGAATATCTCAGAAGAGAATTTCATGAAAGGCATGACATGGTTAAACTCTCTGAAATTGAGAGCAAGCTGGGGACAGAATGGTCGTGATGGTATTGGTGACTTTACTGCACGTGCCCTTTATGCTAACGCCGGTGTTTACAATGGTAACCCAGCTATTGCTCCTGCAGGTTTGCCAAACACAGAGTTGAAGTGGGAAGTACGTACCATGCTTGACATGGGTATTGATTTCGCCTTGTTCGGTAACAGAGTTTCTGGTACTATCGGTGGTTTCATAGAAAAGAATGATGACTTGTTGTTTTCTTTGCCTCTGCAACAAACTACTGGTTTCGGATCAGTATTAGTGAACATTGGTGCCTTGGAGCAAAAAGGTCTTGAGTTTGAATTGAATACTGTAAACTTAGATTTCTCTGGGTTCCAATGGAGATCAAACTTCAACATCACGTACATCAAAAATGAAGTAACCAAACTTTACAACGGTCTTAAGAACTTGCCAGATTATTCACTGATTGTAGGTGAAGACTTGGGTGTTATCTATTCTTACGAGTATGCCGGCGTTAACCCAGCTACTGGTAGACCAATGTGGTACAACGGTGCCGGTGATCCTACTTACGTTGTAGCAGCTGCTACCGACCGTAAATTAATTGGTTCTACCTTGCCTAAAGTTACTGGTGGTTTTGAGAATACCTTCAGCTACAAAGGCTTAGATCTTGCTATCATGTTCCAGTACCAGTATGGAAGAACACAGTTTGATGGTCAGTACGGGTTCTTGATGGAGAACGGTAACCGTGGTTTTAACACGTTACTTGATTTGTATGAGAGAAGATGGACAACTCCTGGTCAGATTACTGATGTTCCTAGAGCATATAATGGTGGTGCTGAGACAGGTGGTAACAACCATGCTATTGCTTCTACCCGCAATTATTTCAAAACTGACTATGTCAGATTGAAAAACGTGCAATTAGGTTATAACCTTCCAGCAGGTTTGCTTTCTAGAACTAGAGTATTGAATACTGCCAGAGTATATGTACAAGGAACCAACTTGTTCACCTATGATGACTTCCCTGGTTATGACCCTGAGTTCTTCGGAACTGCCACTGGTATCATACCACAGTCTAAGAATGTGACGTTTGGTGTACAATTAGGATTTTAATTAGCTCCAAAATGAAAAATAGATTTTTATATAGAATAAGTACGGTTGCACTGGCAGCCGGGATGGTATTCTCTACCTTTTCCTGCGAAGAACTGTTAGATATACAACCTAAAACGTCAATTGACGGTGGTACGGCATTAACATCTAGATCTGCTGTTGAAGCTGCTATCAATGCAGCCTACACACCACTTAAAGCATTGACTTTGTATGGTAACAGAATGATCACATTGCCTGAGGCTCTTTCAGACAATGGATTGGCTACAAACAAGTCAGGTCGTTTAGTTACAGAAGCACGTAATGCCGTAGGTGCGCATTTTACCCATTGGGCTACCTCTTATAATGCCATTCAGCGCATCAATCTAGTGTTAGATGCACTGCCTGGTTTAAGTGACCCATCTGTGACAGCTGCAGACAAAGATGCTTTTATTGGTGAGTTGAAGTTTTTGAGAGCATTGTATCACTTTGATTTGGTACGTTCTTACGCCTATATCCCAGGTGCAATAGTTGATTCTAAAAACTTTGGCGGTGTTCCGGTAATCACGCAAACCTTTAAGTCTGGGCCAGAAGCAGCTGCCTTTTTGCCTTCCAGACCAACTATTGATGCTACGTATGCAGCCATTTATGCAGACTTAGATGAAGCAGTTGCCAAATTGGGAGCCTTTACCACCGCAGGTAAAGCCTCTAAAGTAGCAGCCCAAGCACTTTATTCTAGAGTAGCTCTTTATAAAAGAGACTATCCTAAAGTGATTGAGATGTCAAATGCTGTTATTACAGCTAGAGGTGCCTCTTTGGTGAATGCCGCTAACTATTTGAAGAGCTGGACAGATCCTACTAACCCAGAAACTATTTTCCATGTTGCCTTTTCAACGCCTGCAGAAAGCCAAGGTGTGAATGAGTCTCTGCAGACTGCCTTCACTACATTGGTAACTCGTGGTAACCGTGCGCAAACAGGTGGATTTGGTGACTTGGTTCCTACCACTACATTGTTAAATGAGGTGGGTATCACTGTCACTGGTAACGGAACTTCTACCGCGGCCATTACTGCTAGAACTGGTGATGTGCGTAACCTGCTATTTGAGGTTGGTACTGCTGGTAGAGGTAACCCTTATGTAGAGTCTACTAAGTTCATTGGTAAGAGCGGAGCTATCAACTTAGATAACGTGCCTGTTTTGCGTATTTCTGAGATGTACTTGAACCGCGCTGAGGCTTATGCTAACACCGCTGGTGGTGAAGTAAGTTCTTTGGCAGATGTGAACACTATTCGTACAAATAGAGGGTTAACTGCTTCTGCAGCCACAGGTACAGCATTAATGGCTGAGATTATGTTGCAACGCAGATTGGAGTTTGCTTTTGAAGGTCACAGATTCTTTGACCTGAAGCGTTTAGGCATGGATATCTCTAAGCCAGCACTAGGTACCACCCTGTTGTTTTCAGATAACGTTATTTTAGCTGGTCTGCCTGCTAATGAGGTAGCTGGTAACCCTAATCTGAAGCAAAACCTGGGCTATTAATTTTAACTAGACATGAAGAAATTATTATATTTATTTGCGTTTATAGCGTTAACGCTAAACTCGTGTATAGAAAACGAGGAGATTCTTTGGGAACAACCAATGGTTGAGTTTGATGCAGCCGCCTACCATGGGTATTCAACCATAGGGGGTGTTTCAAAGGACTATACCTTGTTGACTCGTCGTCCGCAGTATGGTAGAACTACGTTGACTACTGCTACTGCAAGTTTCCCAGCCGACACAGTAATCACTAGAAACTGGGCTGCTACCAATGGTGTTTTCAGATTACGTGTTAATTTGGTTGGGCCACAAAGGCCAGATGCTACGGAGGTTACGTATGTTGTGGTAGCTGCAGAAACCAATGCAGTAGCTGGTACGCATTACGGTACGCTTTCTGGTAGAGTGACCATTCCTGCTAACTCTAGCTTTGGCTACGTGGAGATTCCAATTCTGAACTCAGGCGTTTCTTCTGCCACGGCAGCTGACCTTGTGCTGGAATTACGTGGAAACGATAGTGTGAAGCCTAGCCCTAAATATGACCGAATAGGAATTAGAATAAGCCAGTTATAAATAACTGCTAAGAAGTTGAAGCCCTAGAAGATTTTCTAGGGCTTCTTTTTTTATATTTAGAGCTTGTTTAAATTTTGATTTTGCAGGCGAAAGATGGGAGCGAAAGGTTCTGGCGAAGCCGTTTTTGAGCAGCATAGCAGCGCTATGGTGAGAAAAAATGGTGAAGTCAGGTTCTTTTGATACCATTTTGCAGCGCAAAAGAAAAATTTAAACAAGCTCTTATATTCCAATTAACCTAGCAAAATGAAGACAACACTTATTTGTCTACCTGTCGGGCTATTTTTGTGGCTTTCTTCTATAGTCGCAGTTGCTCAAACCAAACCGGTCCTTACCGTTGATAAAATCATGCAAGACCCTGCCCAATGGGTAGGCACGTCCGCGTCGGCTATCTTTTGGTCAGAAGATGGAAAAAAAGTCTATTTCCAGTGGAACCCTGAGAAAGCCAAACGTGACTCTTTGTATGCCGCCACTGTGCGTGATGGAAAAATATACAAAGTTGCTAGCGCAGAACGGCAAAGTATCCAGAATACGGGAGGCACCTTCAATCAGAGTAAAACCCTAAGGGTATATGAACGCAGCGGTGATCTTTTCCTGGTGAATGTAAAAGCTGGCACCACAACCCAAATCACCAATACCGTTGACCGGGAAAGCGCTCCTTCCTTCACCTTTGATGGCAAAAGTGTTTCCTTTTTGAAAGACAACAATTTATTTATTTGGGATATTGGCACCGGGCAATTAAAGCAAATCACTGACTTTAGAAGAGGAAGAAAACCTGCTGACCCAGATAACATCAAAGACAAGCAGGAACTGGCTCTCCGTAATGAACAAGGGAAACTCCTCCAGATTATTCAAAAAAGAGAGGAAGAACGCGTGCTACAGCGAACTTCCCAGAAGGCCGCGGCTAAAAACCGCCCGAAGGAAATCTACCTGGAAGATAAGACAGTTGACAATGTAGTGCTGAGCCCAGACAATAGGTTTGTCACTTATAGGTTGGTGTCCAGGCCAGCCGGCAGCAAAATAGCCCAGGTCCCAAATTATGTCACGGCATCTGGGTATACCGAAGATATTCCAACCCGCACCAAAGTAGGGGCGGCTCAGGCCACCTATGAGATGGCCGTCTATGACAGACAATTAGATACTACCTTTCAGGTTGCTTTCAAGGCATTGCCAGGTATAACTCAAAAGCCGACCTTTTTAAAAGCAACAAAGGCAGACTCTTTGAATGCTGGTGCAGCCTCTGCTAAAAAGGTCATGTTGTTTGGCCCCTATTACGCCCCAGACGGAAAACGTGCTGTAGTGATTGCCCGGTCACAAGACAATAAAGACAAATGGATCATAGGTTTTAACCCGGCCACGCGCGCGATTAATGTACTGAACTATTTACATGATGAAGCCTGGGTAAACGGTTTTGGTCCCGGGGAATTTGGCTGGATGCCAGACAATGAAAGATTCTGGTTCGTTTCTGAGGAAAGCGGCTATGCGCACCTGTATACCGTTCATGCGCAGACAGGGGAGAAAAAAGCCTTAACCTCCGGTGCGTTTGAAGTGCAGAATGTAAAAATGTCGGGTAATCAGAGATACTGGTATTTTACGGCTAACAAAACCCATCCGGGGGAGCAACATTTTTATAGAATGCCCGTGGTGGGTGGTGCCATGGAACAAATCACCACCGCGCCTGGTGCCCATGAAGTCACCATGTCTCCTAAAGAAGATATGCTGGCCATTAGGTACTCGTATTCAAACAAGCCTTGGGAATTGTATCTCATGCCGAATAAGCCCGGTGCCAAACCCGTAAAGATTACCCAGTCCACTACCGCGGAGTTTAACAGTTACCCGTGGCGGGAACCCGAGGTGATTTCTTACAAGGCGGTCGACGGCGCTAACGTATATGCCCGTTTGTACAGGCCAGAAAAGCAAGATCCCAACAAGCCCGCAGTAATTTTTGTGCATGGCGCTGGTTATTTACAGAACGCCCATAAATGGTGGAGTACCTATTTCAGGGAATACATGTTTCATAACCTGCTTGCAGACCTGGGGTACACCGTACTGGACATTGACTACCGGGGCAGTGCCGGCTACGGCCGCGATTGGCGGACTGGTATTTACCGGCACATGGGCGGTAAAGATTTAAGTGACCATGTAGACGGCGCCAAACTGTTAGTGGAGAAATACGGCGTGAACCCAAAGAATATAGGCATTTACGGTGGTTCCTACGGGGGCTTCATTACGTTAATGGCCATGTTCACCCAACCAGATGTCTTCGCAGCGGGAGCTGCCTTACGGTCTGTGACAGACTGGGCACATTACAACCATGGCTACACGTCCAA
The DNA here is from genome assembly GCF_014876185.1 of Rufibacter sp. LB8. Taxonomy (NCBI): domain Bacteria; kingdom Pseudomonadati; phylum Bacteroidota; class Cytophagia; order Cytophagales; family Hymenobacteraceae; genus Rufibacter; species Rufibacter sp. LB8. The sequence continues at coordinate 4,051,383 of NZ_JADALJ010000001.1, forward strand.
TATCCTCAATGAGCCGCAGACAGACACGTTGGCCTATACCCGTAGTTCCCCAATTTACTTCGCGGAAGGGCTGAAAGGGGCATTGCTCATGTGCCACGGCATGGTAGACACAAATGTGCATTTCCAGGATATTGTGCGCTTGTCACAGCGCTTGATTGAGCTGAAGAAGGAGAATTGGGAACTGGCCGTGTATCCAGTAGAAGACCATGGCTTTACAGAACCCTCTAGCTGGACCGATGAATACAAACGGATTCTGAAACTGTTTGAGACCAATCTCCGGAAACCCTAAGTTTCCGGCAAAGGTGAAAATATTTTCCGTTTTCGGGCTCATTTCCAGAAATGAGCCCGAAAACGGAAAGTACAGATTGGTGCTTCCAATTCAAGACTACTTTCAGCGCAAGTTTATAGGAAACCTTTGATGCGGTACCCAAAGCCGTACAATCTTAAAACAGCAGAGCCGACTACATTTGGAGTCGGCTCTGCTGTTTTTGGCTTCATTTCCAGAAATGAGGTCAAAAACGCCTCAAAAGGGCAAGCCCTGAAAAATATGAGCCCGCTGCTTGCTCAGTGGAAGGGAGCAAATGCCATGCTCTTTGGTGGTGGTTCTTATGCAGTTCTGGGACCAAAATGCCAATGGTGGCGCCAATGCCGTAGCCTAGCAAATTATCAGATAGAAAATGCTTTCCGGCCTTAAGTCTTAAATAGGCCACGGTGGCTGGTACGGCGGCGGCGGTTCCCCAGACCACAGGGCGCCAGGGAGAGTCAGGGTATAAATCATGAAAGACCTTGGCCGTGAAGAAAGTAGCGGTGGCGGTAGCGGCGGCATGCCCCCCGAAGAAGGAATTGTTGGCATACTTGTGTAGCCGCTCTTCCGCCGGGTTGTCAACGCCATAGACGTTCGGCCTGGTTCGGTTCACCAATCCGGCGGTTAAGGCATACAAGCCACCTGTCAGGGAAATAGCCTCGGCATACAGAAAGTAAATCTGTGGCGCCTGTGAACGTGCCTTGGCGTCACTTAAAAATACGAGCGGCAACGCAAATGACGTATAGAAAGGAATATCACTTAAGTTCTGTGCGCTTTTGCTGTAATTACCGGCGGCAAACCTGTCAAACCGGTTGACCTGGCGCTTGTCTAGTTTCTGGAGGTCAGCAGCGGTGATTTGAGGCTTGTTCAACATCAGCAAGGAGCCTGTCACGGCCATGCCTATGCCACCAGCGGTGATGGCACCATCTTTCCAAACATCAATCTTGTACACCCCAGCATCTGATTGAGAGAAGGCCGGAGTGGTCAGGTTACATGCCCAGAAGATGGCAAGAAAAAATGCTACACCTTTGTTCACCCTTCGGTCTGCTTAAAATTTATATGACAGGCTCACCCCATCTACTGGCTGGCCTTGCACCTGAATGACCGCGGGTTTCAAAGAGATACCGCTATCCATGCCTTTTTTGTGAAGCTGTGGCACCAAAATACCCACCGCGGCCCCAACGGTATAACCTACAATGTTATCACTCAGAAAGTGTTTTCCGGCATCTAAGCGCAGGTAACCCACCGCAGCTGGTACAACCGCAGCCCCGGCCCACACAAAATGACGCGCTGGTGAATCTGGGTTGTAATCATGGAATACTTTGGCGGTAAAGAAGGTCATAGTAGAGACTGCAGCCGTGTGCCCGGCAAAAAATGAATTCTGCGCGTTGGCTCTGGTAATTTCACCAAGTGGTACCAAGTTCCGATCTTTACTATACGTCAGCGGTCTTGCCCTAGGAAAGGCGGCCGAAGACAGGGTGAACAAGGCACCAGTCACAGACATGGTCTCTATGTAGAGCGCGAACATCTGGCCTGCGTTTCCTTTAATTTTAGAATCAAACAAAAGCAAGGCCGGCGCAGCAATGGAGCTGTAAAGCATGACATCGCTTACTTTCTTGGAACTAAGGCTGGCGTTACCGGCGGCAAAGCGGTCAAACCCGTTCACATCCCGCTTGTCTAGATTATTAGCTTCGGCGTCTGTGAAAGGTGTTTTCTCCTGCATCAGATACAAGCCCAAGCCGCTCAGACCTACCCCTACCGCGGTAATGGGGCCATCTACTTTAAACGAGGTCTTATACGGTGACGAGTTTTGGGCAACAGAAGAAGTAAGCGTCGCGAGGCTAAGGAGTAAACTGTAGAAATATTTTTTCATGCTAGTAAGTAATTTTAGGCTTTGGTGTAAAAGCTGCTTCTGAAACGGCGTGTAGTTTAAAAGGTTTCTACCGTTTATAAGCCGCATGTTTTATTGAATACGTCTTACTGGCGGTTTGTAGGCAGAATATCTGGGATTTAAAATGGTTTTTGGTAGTAAGTTTTCACATCTCCCTCAATTAGACTAATTTTGCCCCGCAAGGTTCTGCTAGCCAGCGCCCGTTCACGTTGTATATAATCCTTTTCTAAATGCCTTATCTTTTTACATCAGAGTCTGTGTCTGAGGGTCACCCAGATAAAGTTGCAGATCAAATATCAGATGCGCTTCTAGATGAATTCTTAAAGCAGGATCCTCAGTCAAAAGTAGCTTGTGAGACGCTGGTGACCACCGGGTTGGTAGTACTCAGCGGCGAAGTGAAATCACAGGCCTACGTTGATGTGCAGAAAGTGGCCCGTGAGGTCATCAAGCGCATTGGCTATACCAAATCTGAGTATAAGTTTGATGCTGAGGCCTGCGGCGTGATTTCTACCATCCATGAGCAGTCCGGTGACATAAACCAGGGCGTGGAGCGCGAGAACCCGGAAGACCAGGGTGCCGGTGATCAGGGCATGATGTTTGGCTATGCCACCAGTGAGACAGACAGCTATATGCCCTTGGCACTGGAGATTTCCCACATTCTCCTGAAGGAATTAGCCGCCATCAGAAAAGAATGCAAGGAAATGACCTACCTGCGTCCAGACGCTAAGTCTCAGGTGACCATCAGGTATTCAGACACCCACGTGCCAGAGAAGATTGACACCATTGTCATCTCTACCCAGCATGATGAGTTTGAGACTTCAGATGCTAATGATGCCGCTTCCTCTAAAGCTGCCGAAGCCAAGATGGTGGCCCGCATCAAGGAAGACGTTTTGAACATTCTGTTGCCTCGCGTGAAAAGCAAATTGCCGCAGCGTACCGTTGATTTGTTTGGCGATGATATCACCTACCACATCAACCCGACCGGTAAGTTTGTGATTGGTGGCCCGCATGGTGACACCGGCTTAACTGGCCGTAAAATTATTGTAGATACGTACGGTGGAAAAGGAGCCCATGGTGGCGGTGCTTTCTCCGGGAAAGACTCTTCCAAGGTTGACCGCTCAGCGGCCTATGCTGCCCGTCACATTGCTAAGAACTTGGTGGCGGCCGGTGTAGCAGATCAAGTATTGGTGCAAGTGGCGTATGCTATTGGCGTGGCAGAACCGGTAGGCTTGTATGTAACCACCTACGGTACTACCAAGGTGAAAGGCGCCAACGGCCAGGTCATGACAGACGGCGAAATTGCAGACAAGGTGAACGAACTGTTTGAGATGCGCCCATATGATATTGTCACCCGTTTTGGCTTACAGAACCCTATCTTCTCTGAGACGGCTGCTTATGGCCACATGGGCCGCGAGTCTGGCACCAAGAAAGTGCAGTACACCGTTAACGGTAAAACAGAGGAGCGCGAGTTTGAAACCTTTACCTGGGAAAAACTAGATTACGTAGAGAAAATCAAAGCTGCTTTTGCTTTATAAGCCTTGCGTTTTCGACCTCATTTCATAAAAAGAGCCCCAAAACGGGGCTCTTTTGTTTTATTGCAGTAAGTGTAGGTGCTAGCTGTTAATGATGCGCCGTCGCCTTCTCTTTGTATTTTATCAGTTGTCTCTTCATATCCTCTAGGGCCATGTCTGTGGCAATCTCAAAGGTGCTGGCTTCTTCCTTGCAGAACAAAGTAGCGCCCGGGACAAACAATTTTACTTCTACCAATTTATTGTCATGAGTTTCTGGCTTTACAACGCGCAGAATTACCTCGCCGCTCACAATTCGGTCAAAGAAGGTATCTAGCTTGTCTAATTTTCTTTGGAGAAAGTCCAGAAGGCTTTGGTCGGCGGTGAAGTGCACAGATTGGATTTGCAGTTTCATAGATGACTTCGTTAGGTGTTAAGAACTAGGCTTTTGGGTGAGCTTTCTCAAAGACGGCCTTGAGTTGCTCAATGGAATTATGGGTATAGACCTGGGTGGCCGCCAAACTGGCGTGACCCAGCAGGTCTTTGATGGCCCCTAAATCTGCCCCTCTGTTCAATAAATGCGTGGCAAAGGAGTGTCTCAGCACATGTGGGCTGTTTTTAGCCGACGTGGATACCGTGCCAATGTACTTTTTTACCACCCGGTACACAAACTTGGGGTAGAGCGGCGCTCCTTTATCAGTAACGAGTAGAAATGCAGAATTGTTATCGGGGAAATGGTGGTTTCTACTGACCAGGTAGCGTTCCAACTCCGCCTTTACAGAGGTGTTCAAAGGTAGAATTCGCTCTTTGTTTCCTTTGCCTAACACTTTCAAGGTGCTGGCGATTAGGTTAATGTCAGAAAGACGTAAGTTCAGAAGTTCTGCCAGACGCATGCCGGTGCCGTACAGCAGTTCCAGAATTACTTTCTCCCGGTGCCCTTTAAAATCTTCTGAAAAAGCAGAGTGGTCCAGCAGTTGAGAGAAGGCGTCTTCTGTGATGAAGGCCGGAAGTTTCTTGGCAAGTTTTGGGGCTTTGATCCTGACCGTAGGGTTTTTGTCAATGTCGCCGCGCTGCAGCTTAAACCGGAAGAAGGATCTGAGGGAGGCAATTTTTCTATGTATGGTACGGCTGTCCAACTCTTTCTGCACCAGTGACACAATCCAGGACCTGATGATGCCGTGGTCGGCCGCAATAATGTCTTCTAGCTGATAGGTTTCCAGCAGGTATTCCTTGAACTGTTGTAAATCAGTCTTGTAGGAGAGAATAGTGTGCGGGCTGAAGCGCTTCTCAAACTCAAGGTATTTAAAAAATAATTCCATAAACTAGTGGAGGAGAACAAAAGCGTTTCCTATTCACTAATTTATGGAATTAGAACGTAAGTTCTAGCGATAACGACTAGTAGTTGTCGTTTGCGAACAATTGTTGCTTATAGATAGCTCTTTCTTTCTGCTTTCTTTTTGACACAGAAGGCTTCTGGAAGAACGTTCTGGCGCGCAATTGCTTCAGAACACCGGTTCTCTCAAATTTCTTTTTGAATCTTTTTAGGGCTTTGTCTACAGACTCGTTATCCTTTACGTTAATGATAATCATATAATAGGTTAATTTTAACTCTTAGGTTTAAAGGATTGCAAAGATATTGACTAATCCTGTCAGAGTCAATACCTGCTCCCCAATTATTTTAAAATGGACCTTGAAATTACCAGTTTCTGTATTTCAGAGGTGCCTTCGCCAATGGTGCAAAGCTTAGAATCACGGTAATACTTCTCTGCCGGGTAATCTTTGGTGTAGCCGTAGCCTCCAAAAATCTGCACACCCTCATTGGCGGCACGCACGCAAACCTCAGAGGCATACAGCTTAGCCATGGCAGATTCCTTGGTTACATTCTCGCCTCGGTCTTTCATGGCGGCTGACCGGTAGGTAAGCAAAGCGGCAGCTTCAATCTCAGTGGCCATGTCTGCCAATTTAAACGCAATGCCTTGGAACTGAGAGATAGGCTTGTTGAACTGGTGACGTTCTTTGGAGTAAGCCAACGCGGCTTCATAGGCTCCTTGGGCAATGCCCAAGCTCAAGGCGGCAATGGAAATACGCCCGCCGTCCAATACTTTCATAGACTGAATAAAGCCTTCGCCCACCTCGCCTAAGATATTTTTATGTGGTACGCGGCAATCTTCAAAAATCAATTCTGTGGTTTCAGAGGCGCGCATGCCCAGTTTGTCTTCTTTGCGTCCGGCAGAAAAGCCATCGGTAGGTTTCTCAATCACGAAAGCCGTCATGGCATGGGAATCACCTACCTCGCCGGTTCTGGCAATTACTACTGCAATGTTGCTGGATTTGCCGTGTGTGATGAAGTTTTTGGCACCGTTCAATACCCAATGGTCGCCGTCTCTAACAGCCACCGTGCGCATGTTGCCCGCATCAGAACCTGTGTTGGGTTCGGTTAATCCCCAGGCGCCAATCCACTCTGCAGAGGCCAACTTCGGGAGCCACTTGCGTTTCTGTTCTTCGTTGCCAAACTGCAGGATATGACCCGTGCACAAGGAGTTATGGGCTGCCATGGAAAGACCAATGGAACCGTCAATCTTAGATAGCTCGGCAATGGCCGTCACATATTCTACATACCCAAAACCCGAGCCGCCGTATTCCTGCGGAACCAAGACGCCCATGAGCCCTAATTCACCTAGTTGCTTAAAGATATGAACCGGGAACTCCTGAGACTCGTCCCATTTCATCATGTCTGGTTTAATAGACTTAGCGCCGAAGTCACGGATCATTTCAGCAATCATCTGCTGATTCTCATTATAGGTAAGTTGCATGGGGTATAATTTTTGTAGTCTGCTACTAATCAAGGTGGAAAGTTACACATTTTCCTAACACCAAGCTAACGTATGTTAGCCTACAATGTTCTTGGATTGCTTGAGCAATAGTAGGGATTGGCTAATAATTTTCTGTTTTCGGGCTCATTTCCAGAAATGGACCCGAAAACAGAAATGTCTCCATTTACGTGTTCGCCTACTACCTGTAATATGTGGTGCTCTCTATTGATGGTTTATTTCCGTTGGGTCCATTAATAAATATATGAGGCAAGGAGCATAGGTAAATGCTTCTGCGAATGCATAGGAATAACTTTCTATGGAATTATGAGTAATCATGGCAAATTGGTTGGTTTGCCATACCCATTACTTTTGACTTACTTTGTATTTGGCTTGCCATGCCTTACAGGCTTTCTCTGACCCACTAGAATCTGTTCCTTTATGCCCCGTTCCTTAATTAGATTGGCTTTTCGGTATTTATGCCTTCTTCTTTTGCTTGTGCAGTTGAGTTCCTGTGAAGTATATCGGCAGAACATTATGTTCCGGACAAATGGAGATGTAAACGCTGACCTGCTAAGGGCCTCCGCCACAGAGGCTGGGCGCAATTACAGAATCCAGCCGAACGATGTTTTGGATATTAAAATCTTCACCAACAAAGGGGAGATATTGGTTGACCCAAACAATTTCCTTCGGCAGGAATTAATGCAAGGGAATACTGGCGGAGGGGGTGGTGCCAACCAAAGGATACAAGTAGAGGACCCTACTTACGTCGTTCAGCCCAACGGTGACGTTAAGGTTCCTATGATAGGATTCGTGAATGTGCTGGGAATGACTGTGGCGCAGGCAGACAGTATGTTCCAAAGTAGGTTTGAAACTTATTACAGAGAGACCTATGTTTACACACAGGTTGCGAGTAGAAGGGTTGTGGTCTTAGGTGCTTCCGGTGGAAAAGTGATTCCGTTACCCCATGAGAACATGCATTTGGTGGAAGTACTTGCCTTGGCTGGTGGAATTTCAACTGATGGCAAAGCACATAATATCAGATTGATCAGAGATGTTTCCACCAGTAAGCCAATTGTACATCTGATAGACCTTTCCACCGTAGAAGGCATGCAACGGGCGAACCTAAGAGTTATGCCCAATGATGTGGTCTATATTGAACCAGTGAGAAGGGTATTCAATGAATCATTACGCGACGCGCTTTTGGTTTTGGGAGCTGTCAGCAATGTTCTGACTTCATACTTGGTAATTAAAAATGTTATACAGTAATAAGCAATAGATTTAATGAGTGTGAAAACAGCAAATGATCTTGAAGAACTTGATCATCGCTTAGGAAATACTGAACTGGAGGAAGAGGATAGTGGCGCCAGCATTGATTTTGTCACGCTTTGGCATGTTGTCAGAAAAAGTATTCCTTGGGTCTTATTATTGATATTGCTAGGCCTTTCTGCGTCTTACCTATTTCTTAGATATACCAAAAAAGTTTACGAGTCCTCCTCTACAATCAAATTAGATGAGCAATCAGAAGCAGGCGTATTAGGACTTGGACAGCAGCAAATGATGGATCCTGGCGTTGGAAAGCTCCAAGGTGAGGTGGATCTTATCAAATCTGATTTGGTCTATGATCAATTAAAGAAGAGTATGCCACTACAGGTAAGTTACCATGTTGAGGCTAGGGTGTTAGATGTAGAGCTTTACAAGGAAAGCCCATTTACGGTTGTCTATGAGCCAGGTAAGTTTTCACTTCTAGATGAAAAGATTTATCTGAAGTTTATCTCAAACACTAAATACTCGCTTTGGATTGGGGAAGGAAGTGGGTCAACTCACTTATTGGGTGAGCCTGTGACGATTGATGGAAATGAGCTATTGGTGAATAGAACTGCTGCTTTGGATAAAAATGACTTGGGGCAAACATATTTTTTTATTGTGCATAGTGACCAAGCACTTAAGAAATACCTGAATACCAACATCAATGCGGCTATCTTAAACCCAGAGGCAAAAACCATTTCTATCTCTTTCAAAGACTTTAACCGGTACAAAGCCCGCGACATAGTTAATAAGTTAGATACGGTTTATCTGCAGCAGAAACTTGCCCGTAGCAACCAGGCCAACAGGCAAACGGTTGAATTTCTAAACGAACAGCTTCAGGAAACTCAGGACAACCTCCGGAAGGCGGAGTTTGACATGGAATACTTTGTGAAGGAGAATAAGTCATATGATGTTAAGTCCACTCTTGACGCAGCAATGAGTCAACTTCAAGATCTGGAGAAGCAAAAGCTTGACTTACGTTTCAAGACAACAGTGTTAAGTGATATTCAGCAAAGAATCCAGAGAGACGAAGACTTATCTGGCACTTTATTGGGTTTACAGGTTCATTTACAGCAAGATCCTCAGTTACTTCAGCAATTGACACTTCATAATGATTTGTTATCAAGACGCAGGAGGTCCTTAGCAACAAGTAGAGGAAATACTTTATCTGACAAAATGGTTGAGGACCAGATTGAACTTTCGGAGAGGAAGATATCTGGGTTAATTACAGAATCTCGCAGATTTATTCAAAGCCAAATTGCAAATCTTGATAGAAACCAGGCTCGGTTGACCGGCGAGATTGTACAGGCTCCGTCCAAAGAAACCGAAAGAGCGCGTCTTGCCAGGATTTTGGGAATCTACGAGAAGTTTTACCTGATGATCATGGACAAACGGGTGGAATATGGCATCTCCATGGCCGGGACTACGGCAGATTTTCAAATTTTGTCTCCTGCAAGCCTGCCCAACGAAGGGAATCCGGTATACCCCAATGCTTTTTTGATTTATGCAATTGGCTTAGCAGGCGGATTATTCCTTGGTGTCGGTTTAATTGGTGCACGTTACTTGATGCATAACACCGTCACCAACGTTCGGGAATTAGAGCGGAATACGACTGCCCCTGTCCTTGGAATCGTTCCTTCTTATAACAAGGAGAAAATGCCGGTTTCAAAACTGGTGGTGAACCAGAACCCGAAGTCGGCACTGAGCGAATCTATCAGATCTATCAGAACAAACCTGGATTTCCTGAGTTCTTCCAAAAAGAAACGGATTATCTCCATCACCTCCACTATCAGCGGCGAGGGAAAAACCTTTGTGGCGGTAAATTTGGGTGGTATCATTGCCATGTCGGGCCAACGGGTAGCGTTATTGGATTTGGATATGCGAAAGCCAAAGGTGCACATTGCCTTGGATGGTGATAATATCAAAGGTATGAGCACCATTCTGATTGATAAACATACAGTACAGGAAGGATTACAACATACTTCTATCCCTGGCCTGGATTTTATCTCTGCAGGACCCACGCCTCCCAACCCATCAGAGTTGATTATGTCCCAACGGTTTGATGAAGTTCTTCAAGAGTTACATCAGGAATATGACGTAGTCATTGTGGACAGCCCGCCGGTAGGTCTTGTGACAGATGGGGTGTTGATCATGCGCAAGGCTGATATCCCGCTGTTTATTGTGAGGGCTAATTATTCTAAGAAAGCTTTCCTAAAGGGAATAGACCGCCTAATACGGGCGAATCAGTTAACCAACATGGCTACTATCCTGAATGATTCGCAAAGCGTAAACATGTATGGGTACTCTTATGGGTATGGGTACGGCTATGGATACGGTTATGGGTATGGGTATTATGACGAGGAAGTGAAGCCCACCATGGGTGATAAGTTGAAGTCAATCTTTAAGAAATAGATATGTGGCCGATTTTAAGGCGGCTATTCGAGAAAAAAGACGAGCCCATTCAGTCGTATGAAGGGCTGGTGACAGACATGCACTCACACGTGCTGCCTGGGTTAGATGACGGGGCTGTTTCTATAGAGGAATCCTTGCAACTGCTGCAAGCCTTGCAGGCACTGGGGTTCAAAAAGGTGTGTATGACGCCCCATATAATGGGTGATTTTTACAAAAACACGCCTTCTATGATTCTGGGGAAACTGGAGGAGGTAAGAGTAGCAGCAAGGGATTCCGGGATCGACTTAGAACTCAGTTGCGCCGCCGAATATTACCTTGACGAATGGTTTATGGCCAAGCTGGAAGGGGAGGAGCCGCTTCTTTCTTTTGGCGGAGATCGGAAGTTTCTTTTGATAGAAACTTCTTATATGAATGAACCGTCTCTCTTGCACCAGGCTATCTTTTCCATTAAAGCGGCAGGATATACTCCCGTTCTGGCGCACCCAGAACGCTATACGTATTTCTATGGCCGGTTGGAGAAGCTGCTCCAGTTGCGGGAGTTGGGAGTATTGTTTCAGATTAACACTAATTCCATCACGGGCTATTACTCCAAAATGGCCCAGGAGGTAGCAAAACAGTTAATTCAACAAAAGGCTGTGGAGTTCTTGGGGACAGATACCCATTCTTTGCGTCATATTCGATCTTTGGAGAGGTCCTTAAAAGAACCGTTACTGGCAGAAGCCTTAAAATTACCGTTGTTGAACGCAACCCTTTGATCAGAGCCCTTTGAGAAAGATTTTAGTCACTGGCGGAACCGGCTTAATTGGTGATTTTCTGCTGAAGCGTCTGCTGGAGGAGCCCTGTGAGATAGTCGCGCTTTATAGAAATACAGAACCGCAACTAAAACATGACCGTCTTTCTTGGGAAAAGGGAGATGTGTTGGATGTACTTTTGCTGCGGGGGCTAATTGAAGGAGTAGAGGAAGTATACCACAGTGCGGGTTTTGTGTCATATGCTCCGCAGGATGAAGAACTGTTAGAACAAATCAACGTAAAGGGCACCGCCAATGTAGTGGATGTCTGTCTGGAAAACCCAGGCGTTAAGCTTTGCCATATAAGCTCCATTGCGGCCATTAACCGGGCCAAAGGGCAGGAAGTAATTGACGAGACAGCCAAATGGAACCCGTCAGAAGAAAGATCCGCGTATGCCACCTCTAAGTTCTTTGGCGAAATGGAAGTATGGCGCGGCATCTCTGAAGGGCTGAAAGCGGTGATCGTGAATCCATCCATTGTATTAGGGCCCGGTGACGTAAACAGAAGTAGCACACAGTTGTTTAAGTATGTGCAGGAGGAGCGTTCTTTTTACAGCCACGGCTACGCCAACTTTGTAGATGTTCGTGATGTGGTGTTGGCGGCGGTCACGTTAATGGAAAAGGAAGCATGGGGCGAGCGGTTTATCCTGAATGCCCATCAGGTCACGTACCTTTCCTTTTTCCAGCAGGTGGCGGCCATCTTGCAGAAGAAGGCGCCCAGTACCAAAGTGCCGGCTTGGCTGGCAGAAGTCTTATGGCGGGTAGAAGCGGTAAGAGGCAAATTGACCGGGAAAAGACCTTTAATCACCAAGGAAACTGCCCGCATTGCCCAGGAAAAACATTTTTACAGCAATGCAAAAGTGAAAAAGGCAACAGGCATGGAGTTTCGGCCGTTGGAAGAGACCTTGCAGTGGTGCTGTCAGCAACTTTCCCCCAAAGGGCTGGCGTAATTAAGTTTAAGAGAATCGTGTAATGGGGAGGGTTTCACCTGAACCCTTGTTGTGAATAGCTTGTAGATGGACGATAATTTTGAGGATTTTTCCAGCGAGGACTTGGACCTGGTCCAACGGTTTGAAAGCATGCTGGAAACCAATGTTTCTGTTTTTTTTGACCTGTCAGATTTTGAGGTAATCATTGATTACTATGCTAATACCTTCAACTACAGCCAGGCACTGAAAGCCTGTGATGTGGGCATTGCGCAATATCCGTTTTCCACCGAACTCTTGATTGACAAAGCCCAGGTGCTAGCCATGCTGGGGGCCTTTGACGAGGCGTTGGTGCTGGTGGACGAGGTGGCCGAACTGGACCCGGAAAACGAAGACATCCCCTTGACCAAAGGCATCATCTTCAACCAGAAAGGCGATTTTGCGCTGGCCATTGACCACTTTAAGCAAGCCATTGAAAAGGCAGAGGTAAAAGATGACATCCTGTTCAACATAGGGTTGTCTTACCAAAGCTGGGGCAAGTTCAAGGCGGCCATGAAGTACTACAAGAAGAGCCTCAGAATGAACAGTGAGAACGAGCTGGCCCTGCAGGAATTGCTTTATTGCCTTGAAATAACCGGCGAAGGGGAATCTGTGGTCAGTTTCTTCCAGGAATTTGTGGACGAAGACCCTTATTCGGCCCCTGCTTGGTTTAATTTGGGCCTGGCGCATAGCCGACTGGGCAATTACGAGAAAGCTGTGGGCGCCTATGAATACGCTACGCTAATCAAACCTGAGTTTGCGGCAGCCTATGTAAACCTGGCCAACAACTTTGTGTACCTGGGCGAGTTCTCCAAAGCCATTGAGGCCTTTCTGGCGGCCGCAGAGCAAACCGGTCCTAATGCCGATATCCTGTGCAATATTGGTGAATGTTATGAAAAACTGTCGCAGTGGGACCTGTCACATAAATACTACCAAAAAGCCATTGACCTCTCGCCAGACATGGACGAGGCCTGGTTTGGCATTGGCGTGATCCTGGACCTGCAGGAAAAATGGTTAGAGGCGGTACACCATTACCGCAAGGCCATTTCGTTTTTCTCAGACAACGCAGAATACTGGATGGCCCTGGCCGCGGCGGAATACCAAATGGGGAACATTATCTCCAGCGTGGAAGCCTATGAACACGCCAGTACCCTGGCACCGGAGAACAAAGACATCTGGTTGAACTGGTCCATTATCTTGTATGAACAGGGTAATTTTGACGGGGCTATTGACCTTCTCTTGAATGCCCTGGAACTGCAGCCAGACGAAGCAGAGCTGCAATACCGGCTCTGCGCTTACAGTTTGGCGGCAGGAAAGTACAAACAGGCATATAATTATCTGGAAAATGCCTTAATTTTGGACTTCGACAAGCACAAGCTTCTCTTTGAATTCTTTCCTGAGCTGGAATCTCAGCGGGCTTTGGCCCGGCTTATTGACCAGTATCGTAAATAAACCTGCATGAATTACCACTTATCCCACTTACCAGAGCGCACCTCCAAACCTAGAGAGAGCGGTTTCACCATGGCCATGGACAAAGGCCTGAGCCTGAGAGAAGCCGAAGATTTCATTGAGGCATCTGGAGAATATGTAGATATTGTAAAGTTGGGTTGGGCCACTTCCTATGTCACTAAAAACCTGGACAAGAAGATAGAACTGTACCAGGCGGCGGGCATTCCGGTGTACTTGGGCGGAACCTTGTTTGAAGCCTTTGTGGTGCGGAATCAGTTTGACGACTACCGCCGCACGCTGGACAAATACAAACTTACCTACGCCGAAGTATCTGACGGGTCCATTGAAATGAACCATGACGTGAAGTGTGAATACATTAGAACGCTGGCCAAAGATGTGACCGTTTTGTCTGAAGTAGGCTCAAAAGACGCCGAGAAAATCATTCCGCCCTACAAATGGATCAGCCTCATGAAGGCCGAGCTGGAAGCTGGGGCCTGGAAGGTGATCGGTGAGTCCAGGGAAGCAGGTAACGTGGGTTTGTTCAGGTCTACCGGCGAAGTGAGGAGCGGTCTGGTGGAAGAGATCCTGACCCAGATTCCGTTTGAGAAAATTATCTGGGAGGCGCCACAGAAATCACAGCAGGTGTTCTTTATCAAGTTGTTAGGCACCAACGTGAATCTGGGCAACATTGCTCCCAACGAGATTATTCCCCTGGAAACCATAAGACTTGGCTTGCGCGGCGACACGTTTGGGCAGTTCCTGGACAAAGACATGATAAACGCCTGGCTCTAGGGCCCCTAAAATTACAATACCTCTATCCCTTTTTAATATGGAGTTACTCCGCCAGTTCATTGACCTTTTCCTGCATTTAGACCAGCACCTGAGTCAGATTATCTCAGATTACGGCACCTGGACCTATATCATCCTGTTCCTTATCATTTTTGTGGAGACAGGCGTGGTGGTGATGCCATTTTTGCCTGGTGACTCTTTGCTGTTTGCCGCCGGGGCCTTTGCGGCCACCGGGGTGCTCAACGTATGGATTCTGCTGGTGCTGTTGTTTGTGGCAGCCTTTCTGGGAGATACTCTGAATTATACTATAGGCAATTATTTTGGACCCAAGGTGTTCAAGCGAGACTATCGTTTCCTGAAAAGGGAGTACTTGCTCAAGACCCAGGCGTTTTATGAGAAGCACGGGGGCAAGACCATCATCTTCGCGAGGTTCATCCCCATCATCCGGACGTTTGCGCCGTTTGTGGCTGGGGTGGGCACCATGAAATACAGCAAATTCCTGTCCTATAACGTAATTGGGGGCTTTATCTGGGTAGTGGGCTTTGTGGCGGCGGGCTTTCTGTTCGGGAACATTCCAGCGGTCAAGAAAAACTTCACGCTGGTAATTTTCGCCATTATCCTGCTTTCTATTTTGCCACCCGTTATTGAGTTACTCAAGCATAAGTTCAAGTCAAACAAAGCGTAACTCCAACGCCTAGCGGTTATTGCATGGAACAAGTATACGGGTTAGTAGGCCAAAAACTAAACCACTCCTTCTCCCAAAGCTATTTCACTGAGAAATTCAGGTCTGAGGGGATCACTAACAGCGTGTACCAGTTGTTTGAGCTGGAGTCAATTCTTGATTTCCCGAAGTTGATTGCCGCGCAGCCTAATTTGAAGGGGCTGAACGTGACTATTCCGTACAAAGAAACCATCATTCCGTTTTTAGACGGCTTGGAGTCTGCCGCGGCCCGTATTGGCGCGGTGAACGTGGTTAAGTTTGAAGACGGAAAGTTGATTGGCCATAACTCAGACTACCAGGGCTTCATGCAGTCTTTGCAGAATTTCTACCATTGCTATTCCCAGAGCCAGGCCTTGATCTTGGGCACGGGTGGCGCGGCAAAAGCGGTGCAAGCGGCCTTGGAATACCTGAACATCTCGTACCGCACGGTTTCCAGGACCCGGCAGGGAGACAACCTGACTTATGAGGACCTGACCCAGAGCCTGATGTCGTCGGTGTCGTTGATTATCAATGCCTCGCCGGTGGGCACATTTCCCAAGGCAGAGGAGGCGCCTCAGATACCGTATGAGCTGTTGTCAAGCCACCATTACCTGTTTGATTTGGTGTACAATCCCGCAGAGACGCTGTTCCTGAAAAAAGGAAAAGCCATGGGCGCCAAAACCATCAACGGGTTTGAGATGCTGTGCCTGCAGGCCGAGGTAGCCTGGCAAATATGGCATAGCTAATCAGTATCCCTTCTTCAGAACTGTAACTCCTAATTAAGTTGCCCTTTCGTTTTCCGTTTTCGGGCTCATTTTCAGAAATGAGCCCGAAAACGGAATTTTTGTTTTAAGGCCCTACTTTAGCTTTGCCTGTCTGGGGGTTGCCACGTGGTTGGCTGTCTGTAAAAGGAAACTCGCCTTAAGGGGCTTCAATAAAAAAAAAGGAAGGTTCGCTCTAACCGCATGCAACCTTTGGGCCAGGCCAGGGCTCTTACCAATAAGACACATCTCTCAGTTGCGCATACTTGAAGATTCTACCAGAACAAGCTGTACATGAAGCCGACCTGATCAAGGGTGTGGTGGCGGGCAAAAGAGAGGCCCAACACCTGCTGTACCAGGCGTACGCCGGCAAAATGCTGGCTGTGAGCCGAAGGTATGCCCATACAGATTTTGAGGCCGAGGACATTCTGCAAGACGCGTTCCTGAAGGTGTTCCAGCACGTGGGCAAGTTCAAGCAGGAGTGCCCGCTGGAGTTCTGGATCAAACGCATTGTCATCAACACGGCTTTAAAACACCAGCGCGCCAACCGCCACCTCACCGTCACGGAGCAGGAAGAGGAAACCTGGGAAGACGCCGGGGACCAAGGCCTGGAGAATCAATACGGCTATGAGGAACTGCTGCAGTTGGTGCGGTCCTTGCCGCCCCGCTACCAGGCGGTGTTCAATTTGTACGCCATTGAAGGATTCTCGCACAAAGAGATTGGGGTCATGCTGGACATCACGGAGAGTACGTCAAAGTCACAATATTCCCGCGCCCGCGCCAGTTTGCGGCAGGCGCTCATGCGATTAGAGCAACCATATGAAAAAGTCATCAAATGAGGAAAATCAGCGCCATTCTGTGGAGGATGTCTTCCGGAATGGCTTTGAGGGAGCCCAAACGCCCCCTTCGGCCCGCCTCTGGGAAAACCTGGACCGGGAACTGGAGAACCAGGAGCTTCGCCGCTACCGCCGGCAGGTAATCTGGTATAGGGCCGCCGCGTGTCTGTTGTTTCTGTGCCTGGCCGGCGGCCTGATCTGGAAATACCAAACCGCGTCCCTCCAACCGTTTGCCGGGGAAGTAGCGGTGCGCCCAGCTTCGGCTGCCCCAGAAACGGGTGCGGTGGCACCGGGCGAATCTGCGCCTGCGCCAGAGCAATCCATAGCAGCCAGCCAAACCCAAGACCAGAATCCCGTTTTTGGCTCCGTTTCCAGAAATGAGCCCGAAAACGCAACTATTCTTGATAAATCCTTTCCATCTATTGCCAGTGCGCCAGGCAATACAACCAAGGCCAGCAATTTGGCAGGGAATAAGCCGCGTTCCAAGGTTACAGAGCAGGTAGCCAGTTTAGCACAGCACCGTGCGCTACCGGTTCAGGAAACTTCAAATGAAACTAAAGCTGCCCAATCTGAGGAAGTGATTTCAACGCTTTCAAACGAAACCCAAACCCTGGCGGTGGCCACTAGCGCAGTACCTGCCGTTACCACCGCCCCGGAATTGCAAACCAGAGCAAATATTGTTGACAGCTTGGCCCCAGCGGGAAAATCACTCCTATTACTGGACAAACCTCAGAAAGTGGCGGTAGAATCATCTGAAAAGAAAGCCATCATTGACGGCTCGGTGAATATGGTTTCCAAATGGAGTGTTTCACTGGCCTATGTGCCGCAGTATGCTTATTCGCCCATCAAAATTCAGCCGGAGGGCAACACCCTTGCCGCCACTAGCGCCATGGCCCAGCCCCAGATGTACCAGAGTTACCAGAAAGCCGTAGAGGAATACAACACCACCTACAAGCCTGGTTTCTCTTACCGCGCCGTGGTGGGGGCCAGTTACAGCATCAACAGCCATTGGCAGGTGGAGAGTGGCCTGTTGTACGCCCAGAATGAGGCCTCCACGCAGCATTCTTATTTAATCATGGAGGCTAGCCCAGCCGCTGCCGGGGCTTCTATAGTGGTGTCTGAGCCGGTGTTCATGAATTACACCAACATCAACGCTGCGCGCGCTAACAATCTTTCCACTTCCAATGCTGCCAGCCGGGTCACGGTGGCGCCTACGGCGCCTTACAGCACGCATTACAAGTACCAACAAGTAGGCGTGCCGCTTAAGGTTTCTTACCGGCATGCGTTCCAGAAGCTGTTCGCTTACGTGTCTGGCGGGGTGAACCTGAGTTTGCTCTTGCGCAATTCCATCACCCCAGAGAACAACCAGGCGCCGCCTCAGCACTTTGGGTACAATGACCCGCATTCGCCGTTCAGGAAATGGCAGTGGTCCACGGTCACCTCGGCGGGCGTGGGTTATGAAGTGAACCGGCAATTGAGTTTCATGGTGGGGCCAGATGCCATGTACGCCCTTTCATCGGTGCTCAAGGAGGAACAGAACCAGCCAGAGACTATTCAGGTGGGAGTGAGTCTGTCGGCGCGGTGGAAGGTTTTTAAATAATATAAAAAAGATTCGCAGAAAAGCGTCTTTTTCATTTTCCTTTTTGATTAGAAATGTTAGATTTGCTTTTAGTGAATGCTCTCCTGATTTGGAACAGTTTTATTTAGAGATCTACTAACACATGAATAAAACTTACTCAACCCCCAAAGTGGTAAGAACCTGGGTCCTCCTGTTCTCCGTGCCGCTGTACATTGGGGGAGCGGCGCTCTGGATGAAAGAGGAAATAAAGCTGGTGCTGGGCGAAAAAGACACAAATCACCTGCTGGTGACCGAGCAACCAAAACCCAAAGAGGCGCCTACTCCCAAATCCACTATCTTTGCGCTCCCCGCGCAAGTATCTTTCATGTACGCGGCCGTTAAATAGCCACAACCCACTTCAGATTCCCTTTCACTTATTACCAGTATTCTTGTATGCGTAAACTGACTTCTCTCTGGCTGATGGCCTTGCCGTTGTGCCTGTTGGCCTGCAAAGATGACGAAGAGGTAAGCAGTGACTGCTATGAGGCTGTGGTGGTAGACCAGGGCTGCGGTACGGTACTGGCCGTGGTTGACAAAAACAGCCGCATTGCCACCCTGCTGGACACCAGGCCTTCCAGCGGCGACACAGTGCTGGTGAACACCCTCAACCTGGCGCGTTACTACCAGGTGCCGGGCAAGCGTATTTACATTACCATGGCCCCCGTGCCCGAGAGCGAGACGCCAGAATGTCCCACGTTCATACCGGTGATTTACCCGCACGTAAAAATCCTCACCACCCAGGAAACACCCTGCCCATAACCTGGTTTTAGCTTCATTTCCAAAACAGAGCCCAAAAACGCTACTTTCTTTAGCAATCTTTGCCGCCGGCTAAACTCTCTTGCTCTTTCTGCTGTTATAATACGTTATCTTTGACCGTATTCTTTCCGCTATGGATTTTCAATTAACGTCAGAATTTAAGCCTACCGGTGACCAGCCCAAGGCTATTAAGGAACTGGTGAAAGGCATCAGAACTGGTGAGCACGCGCAGGTCTTGCTGGGCGCTACCGGTACCGGTAAAACGTTCACCGTGGCCAACGTGATTCAGGAAGTGAAGAAGCCCACACTGGTGCTTTGCCACAACAAAACGCTGGCCGCGCAGCTGTACGGCGAGTTCAAGCAGTTCTTCCCCAACAACGCCGTAGAATACTTCATTTCCTACTATGACTATTATCAGCCCGAGGCCTACATTGCTTCCTCTGACGTGTTCATTGAAAAGGACTTGGCCATCAACGAGGAGATTGAGAAACTGCGCCTACACGCCACTTCGGCTTTGTTGTCTGGTAGGCGAGATGTGATTGTGGTGGCGTCGGTGTCTTGTATTTACGGTATTGGTAACCCAGAGGAATTCGGAAAGAACGTGATTCCGCTGGCACCGGGCATGAAAGTGAGCCGCAACAACCTTTTGTACCAATTCGTGTCAATTCTCTACAGCCGCACCGAGGTGGAGTTCACACGTGGAACATTTAGGGTGAAGGGCGATACCGTGGATATTTACCCCGCCTACGCCGATTTTGCTTACCGCATCTATTTCTGGGGCGACGAGATTGAATCCATTCAGCGCATTGACCCAGAATCTGGCAAGAAGATAGCCGACGAGGAAGGTATTTCGCTATTCCCGGCCAACTTGTTCGTGACTGGCAAAGACACGCTGAACCAAGCCATACAAGAGATTCAGTTTGACATGGTGGCGCAGCACGCCTATTTTGAGAAAGAAGGCCGCGACCAGGAAGCCAAACGCATTAAAGAACGCACCGAGTTTGACTTGGAGATGATTCGGGAATTGGGGTATTGCTCCGGTATTGAGAACTATTCCCGCTACTTTGACCGTCGGGAGCCCGGCGCGCGGCCCTTCTGTTTGCTGGACTATTTTCCGGATGATTTCCTGATGGTGATTGACGAGAGCCACGCTACGCTTCCGCAGGTGAAAGCCATGTGGGGCGGCGACCGCTCGCGCAAAACCGCGCTGGTAGAATACGGCTTCCGGCTGCCCGCCGCTATGGACAACCGCCCGCTTACGTTCAATGAATTTGAAAGCGTGATGCACCAGGTGTTGTTCGTGAGCGCGACGCCCGGCGACTATGAAATCCAGAAATCTGAGGGCGTGATTGTGGAGCAGATTATCAGACCAACCGGTTTGCTGGACCCTGAAATTGAAGTTCGGCCCAGCCAAAACCAGATTGATGATTTGTTGGACGAAGTGGACAACCGCATCAAACGCGGCGACCGCGTGCTGGTGACCACGCTCACTAAACGCATGGCCGAAGAACTCAGCAAGTACATGGAACGCCTCAACATCAAGGTAAAATACATTCACTCTGAAGTGAAGACGCTGGAGCGCGTGGAGATTCTGCGCGAACTGCGCCTAGGAACCATTGACGTGTTGATTGGCGTGAACCTACTCCGTGAAGGTCTGGATTTACCCGAGGTAAGTTTGGTGACTATTCTGGATGCCGATAAAGAAGGCTTCCTGCGGGACCAGCGCTCCTTGATTCAGACCATTGGTCGGGCGGCGCGTAATGAAAACGGGAAAGTGATTATGTACGCAGACCGCATGACCGGTTCCATGCAACGCGCCATTGACGAGACCAACCGCCGCCGCGCCACCCAGATGGAATACAACATGGAGCACGGCATCACGCCCAAAACCATCTATAAATCCAAGGAAGCCATTATGGAACAGACCTCGGTGGCAGACAGCAACAAGCGCGAGGCCAAGGCTTATGCTGGACCGGACGAAAGCCTGCTCTCCATCGCCGCTGACCCGGTGGTGCAGTACATGAAGCGCGACGAGCTGGAGAAAGTCATCAAGAAAACCGAGAAGCAGATGGAAGCCGCCGCCAAGGAACTGGACTTTTTGCAAGCCGCTAAATTCAGAGATGAACTGGCTGAGCTGAGAAAACTACTCAAGAACAAACGCGACTAATTCTGCGGTTTATACTTTTGAAATCCTGTTTTCGGCTCCATTTCCAGAAATGAAGCCGAAAACGCAGTTGGCATAGACACTCGTAGGAGCTTCGCACACTACGAGGTCATTTGAGCAAGCGATAACAGATAGTAAGCTGAAAACTATGTGTAAGTTCTGCTGTCTTTCCGGTAAAACTGAAAAGTGTGTTTCCTTTTCCCTCCAGGAGAAGGGCAGGTCTGGAGAAAGTTGGAACAATAATTACTGTTACTCAAAAGACCTCGTAGTGTGCGCAGCTCCTACGAGTGTCTCTACTAGTGAATTGACCTCATCCGTTTTCGGGCTCATTTCTGAAAACGAAGCCAAAAACAGAAAAGCCGCTCTACAAAATTAGTAGAGCGGCTTTTTCGTTTCAATCGAATAAATTTAAATCAATTTGTCTGGCGTGATGGGTAATTCCCTGATTCTTCTGCCAGTGGCATTGAAGATGGCGTTGGCAATGGCTGGTGCCACGCCAATAATGGCGATCTCTCCGATGCCTTTGGTGCCGTTAGGGTTGTTAATCAAATCTGGCTTGTTGACAAAAGCCGCGGTAATGTTAGGCGCATCGGCATGAACCGGTACGTGGTAATCGGCAAAATCTTTGGTCACGTACCGCCCAAACCGGTGATCCATCACGCCGCCCTCGGTTAAGGCCATGCCAATGCCGCCCACGGCGCCGCCAATCATCTGGTTGCCGGCGGTTTTGGAATTGATGATGGTGCCCGCATCGGCGCAGGCTACCATGTTGGTCACTTTAATCTGACCGGTCAAGGCATGCACTTGCACCTCGGCGAAGTGCACGGAGAAAGAATACATGGAGTATTTACCTCTCAAGCTTCCGTCTGGCGATGATTCCTCACTTACCTCCAACTCGGGCAAATTCTGTTGTTTCAGGATCTCAGCGAAAGAAAGCCGGGTAGTAGGGGAGGCCGTCAACGAAACGTAGCCGTCTTTAAAGGTCAGGTTTTCCACCGTAGCACCCTTGAAACTGGTGTCTGCGTTACCAGCTACCATGGTGGTCAAGCGCTTCTTCAACACTTGGCAAACCGCATGCACCGCGGAGCCCACCGTAGCCACCGTGGCAGACCCGCCTTGGCTGGGCGACGGCGGAAACAGGGAACTCCCTAACTCAAACACTATTTTCTCCGGAGCCAGCCCTAAGTTCTGCGCCGCAATCTGCACCATGGCAGTTCCGGTGCCGGGGCCGATGTCTGTGGTGGCGCTTTGCATGACCAAGGTGCCGTCACTGTGCAGAGTGGCTCTGACTTTGGCTCTGCCGCGGTTAGCACCAAACGTACCTACGCCCATACCATAGCCCACCAGCCAATCGCCGTTTTTTATAGAGCGAGGTTCTAGTTTCCGTTTGTTCCAGCCAATGCGTTCAGCGCCCATTTGCATGGCTTCTTTCAGGTATTTGGTAGACCAGGGCAGGTTCTTCTCAGGGTCTTTGTCGGTGTGGTTCAGCATCCTGAATTCCAGCGGGTCAATGCCTAACACATACGCCATCTCGTCCAGCGCACTCTCCAAAGCGAACGCGCCGGTGGCCTCGCCGGGGCCGCGCATCCAGATGGGTGTGCTCACGTTCAAGGGCAGAATGCGGTAGCGCGTGGTCACGTTGGGGCTAGTGTACATCATGCGCGTCTGCTGCAAGGTGCTCTCGGTGAATTCCTCGTAAGAAGACGTCTGGCCAGTGGCCTCGTGTGTGATGGCGGTGATTTTTCCGTCTTTGGTGGCGCTCATGCCCACTTTCTGCCAGGCGTGCGGCCGGTAGCCCACCATGGTGAACATCTGCTCACGCGTAAGCATCAGTTTTACCGGACGTTTCACCTGTTTGGCGGCAATGATGGCGGCTGTCTCATGCGGCCACGTATGCAACCCATTCCCGAAAGCGCCACCCACATACGTAGCGATCACTTTCACGTTCTCCTCCGGAATCTTCCAGTCTTTGGCGAAAGCTTTCTGCGTGCCTATCACCGCCTGCGTTTTGTCATAGACCGTCAGTTTGTTATCAGCCTCCCAATGCGCGATGATGGCCTGCAATTCCATGGGGTTATGAAACTCCACGGGCATCACGTATTCGCTTTCAATTTTCAGAGACTCGGTTTTATAGGCGTCTTCTTTGCCGCGCACATAGTCATTGAGGCCGTGCTTGGGGTTGCGCTTGGCCACGGTGGGCAAGACGGCCTTGTCCATGTTTTGATCGAAATCTGTGACGTGTTTGTCTTCCTGGTAAGTAGCTTTCACCAGTTTGGCTGCGTACAGGGCCCGCTCCAGGGTATCAGCCACTACCACCGCAATGGGCTGGTCATTGAAGTGAATCTTATTGTCAATGAAAATTTGAAGCGGTTGGCCAGCGGGTTTGGGCTCTGTGGGGTGCGCCTCTTGGGCATAGCCGGGAACTTTGATGGCGTTCTGATAATGCAGAACGGCCAGTACGCCCGGCGCATTTTCGGCGCGTTTGGTGTCCAGGCTTTTGATGCTGCCTTTGGCGATGGTGCTGCCGACAAGCACCGCGTGCGCCATATTAGGCAGTTCATATTCAGCGGAGTATTTGGCGGCACCCGTTACTTTCTGGCGGCCATCTACCCGGTCCATCGGTTTACCGACTGTATCTTGGAAGAAATAATCTTTCATAAAGGAATGGGTTAAACGGCGGCCGCCGCATTTTTCAAGGCCTGCACTAGGGTGTTGGGGCCGAGCTTCAGTTTAAATTGGTTGTGTTCAAACGCCTTCGCGCCGCGCATGGCAATCTCTGCCGCTTGCTGAAAAGTTGCCTCCGTAGCCGGTTTGCCAGCCAGGAACTGCTCAGCTTCAGATAAGCGCCAGGGTTTATGCGCCACGCCGCCCATGGCCAACCTAGCCGATTTGATGGTGCTGCCGTTTAAATCCAGCGCCGCCGCCACAGAAACCAGCGCGAAGGCATAGGAGTTACGGTCGCGCACTTTGAGGTAATGGACGTTTTTGGTGTAGGGGTTTTCCGGGATGTCTACGGCTGTAATCAATTCGCCTTTATGTAAATTTGTGTGAATGTGCGGCATGTCGCCGGGCAGGCGGTGGAAGTCCTGGAACGGTATTTTTCTATCGCCCTTGGGGCCAGACACCAACACCACGGCATCTAAGGCCACCAAGGCCACATTCATATCTGACGGATTCACCGCGATGCATTTGTCACTGTGCCCGAAGATGGCGTGCATGCGATTGTAGCCTTCCAGCGCGCTGCAACCCGTGCCCGGCTCCCGTTTGTTGCAGGGCATGGCCGTGTCATAGAAATAAGGGCAACGTACTTGCTGCATCAAATTTCCGCCCACGGTAGCCATGTTTCTGAGTTGGGCAGAGGCACCGGCATTCAACGCTTGCGCCAGCAAAGGATGCTTTTCCAGAATCAGTTTATCCTCAGACACCGTGCTGTTCAGTGCCAGTGCCCCAATGCGCACGTTGTTTTTCTCTTTTTCAATCTTCCGGAGCGGGAGTTTGTTGATGTCCACCAGTCTTTCCGGGTTCAGGACACCGCGCTTCATCAGGTCAATCAGGTTGGTGCCGCCGGCAATGAACATGGCCGTCTGGTCTTTGTTCACGGTGTCAATGGCCGCTTTCTGCTTGCTGGGCTTTACGTATTGGAACGGTATCATAGGTTCTGCCCTCCGCTTTTAACTTCCTTGATGGCATTGACAATGTTGGGGTAGGCGCCGCACCGGCAGATGTTGCCGCTCATGTATTCGCGTATCTCGTCATCAGAATTGGCATGGCCTTCTTTAATACAAGCCACCGCAGACATGATTTGCCCCGGTGTGCAGTAGCCGCACTGGAAACCGTCATGCTTGATGAACGCTTCCTGCATGGGATGGAGTTTGTCGCCATCAGCCAGGCCTTCAATGGTGGTGATTTTTTTCTCGTCCTGCATCACCACTAAAGAAAGGCAAGACAACACGCGCTCCCCGTCAATGTGCACGGTGCAGGCGCCGCATTGGCCGTAGTCGCAGCCTTTTTTGGTGCCGGTGAGGTTGAGTTGCTCGCGCAGTAAATCCAACACGGTGGTGCGGGGCTCCACAGAAAGTTTCCGTTTTTTGCCGTTGATGTCCAATGTGATGTTCACTTTCTCAAAAACCGCGGCGACTTTTTCTTCCAACTTCAGGTCTGCGGCTTTCACGGCCACGCTGGGCGTGAGCGCGAAGGCGGTTAAGATGGAAGATTGCTTTAAAAACAGGCGGCGGGCGTCTGAGAGTTTGGGTTTATTTTCTTCGTCCTCTGGCAAAAAGGAATCAGGCGATTGGTTTTGTGGCATATTTATAGATTACGCTAAGTGCAATAGGTGCAATGGTAAGTATACGCAAGCGGCGAATTAGATGCAGTCTAAATTAAGGCATTCAGCCCGAAAATAGATGTACGTACAAACCCGTTTTCAGGCTCATTTCCAGAAATGAAGCCAAAAACAGGAATCACGTTCGCAGAGGCATACAAATTCTTATAAACGTCTACCGTATCTTTGGCATCGCTTAAAAAGAAAATCATGCCCGCTTTCCCTGCTGAGAACGTCACTTTCAGAATCGCCACCGCCCAAGACGCCAACCTGTTAGCTGACCTGGGTTGGCGCACGTTTGAGGAAACCTTCGCGCCGCACAACACCAATGAAGACATGGATGCCTTTCACCCCACCATGTACGCACCCGCACGGCAAGCCGAAGAACTGGCAGATCCCAAGACTCAGTTCATCATTGCGGAAAGTAATAATGAAGCCGTTGCCTACGTGAAATGGAACTGGGACGAAGCCCCGAATGAGATTTCCGGCGAAAGACCGTTCCAGATAAGCCGACTGTATCTGCTGCAGGCCTTTACCGGCAAAGGATTGGGCGATGCTCTGATGCAAAAAAGCCTGGACAAAGCCCGCGAGAACGGCCATGACGTGATCTGGCTCACCGTCTGGGAAAGCAACCACCGCGCCATCCGGTTCTACCAGAAATATGGGTTTGCGTTTGCCGGGGAATTGACCTTTGTCTTGGGCCAGGACGTGCAGCGTGATTTATACATGCAGCGGGCGGTGTAGTTGGCGCAGACGCTCGCAGGTCTTGCAGACGCTACGAGGTCTTTTGAGCGGGCGTCATTACAGTTCGTCTTCTTCTATTAAAGGGGTAATGGAGCGAAAGTCAGTAAGTTCTTGGTGGAATCTTTCCAATTGATTTTTTCCTCCAAACCATTCAAGAACTGTGTCTCGCTCAAGGGTAGTTTGTTTTTTAGATAAGAGGCTATGGTAAGAGGAGTAAGGCCATTCTTTGAAGTCTTGGATTAGCCCGTGATGCTGCGGGTTGAAATGAATGTAGAAAATCAGTCTGGTGAAATATGCTTCAGAAGTGACCTCTTTTCTTCTGAAGCGCTTTTGAAACAGACTGTCTGCTCGGCCATAGCGGGTATTCAATGCTTTGGTAAATGCATTTAGCAAATGTCCCCATTGCCTATGAATGTTAACTGGTAAGAGTTCTTGATTCTGTTCACTTTGTTTAAATAGGTTTTCTGCTCCCTTTACCTGAATCAGGAAATGCACATGATTTGGTAATAGACAATAGCAATACGTATGTACAAACGGCGCAACATATTTTCGGTATAATTGCAGAAAGTAATAATAGCTTTCCTGATTCACGAAAACAGTTTCGCTGTTATTGCCCCTTGTATAGACATGATAGAACTTACAAGGCACTAACTCATTTGTCTTCTGCATCTACACTTATACGAAAAGCAAAAGCGCTAGCTCAAAAGACCTCGTAGCGTCTGCAAGACCTGCGAGCGTCTGTGCCAACATCGTTATACCACCAACAGCCCTCGTTCCCTTAACTCCAGCCAGGTATCGGTAATCAGGAATTCCTGGAAGGTGAATTGCTGGTCTTCGGGGTAATCTGCGGCTAGGTCTTTCAAGAGAAACTTGGTGCCGTAATCTTCTGACAACCGTTTGAGCCAGGTGTGCAACCATTGGCCAATTTCGGGCGAGGTTTTGATTTCGTATTCCTCGGTTTTTTCGGTGAAGGTGAGCAGGGCATTGTGAAACGTGCGGCCTTTCTTCGTTTTCATTTCCACCGATAGCTCCGGGGCATTTCCCAACCACAGCACGCGCAGATTCAGCTTCTCGGAATCTGGTTTACCAATGGCTTCTACCGCCTGGGCAATCATGTTCTTGGGAAGCGAAACACGCGGCACCTTGAAATCAAACCAGAAGGAAAGCGGTTCCTCCAACCCGATGCCGTGCATGTAATTGTACAGCGCTTTTGCCAAACCTGCGCCGTAAAGTTCATGATCAGCGCCCTGCGGGTCTTCGTGCCAAAGGTCATTATCGGCGAACAAGCCGGGCTCGGGGCCAACTTTCACCACGCCGTATTTCTCAGGGTTCTTGCCGACGGGGCTGTGCGCGGTCATGGAGAAGCGGTGCCAGTAACCACTCTGAATCACGTTCTGGGCAAACAACTGCCGCACCACTTCCAAGGAGTCAATGGTCTCTTGCGCGGTTTGCGTAGGGAAACCGTACATCAGATACGCGTGTACCATAATGCCGGCGGCGGTGAAATCTCGGGTCACTCTGGCCACCTGCGCAATGCTCACGCCTTTCTCCATCTTCGCCAATAATCTGTCTGAGGCCACTTCCAATCCACCAGACACAGCAATGCAACCACTTTCAGCCAGCAGGCGGCACAGGTCAGCGGAGAAGGTTTTTTCAAACCGAATGTTTCCCCACCAGGTTATTTTCACGCCGCGGCGAAGCAATTCAATGGCTAAATCACGCAGGGCCAGCGGCGGCGCGGCTTCATCCACAAAATGGAAACCGGTCTGGCCAGTCTGCCCGATAATCTGCTCAATGCGGTCTACCAGCAAGGCTGCCGGAGCCGTTTCGTAGCGCGAAATATAGTCTAGCGTGATGTCACAGAAGGAGCAGCGTTTCCAGTAGCAGCCGTGCGCAATAGTCAGTTTGTTCCAGCGGCCGTCAGACCAGAGGCGGTGCATGGGGTTGAGCACTTCCACCACGCTCAGGTACTCGTGGATTTTCAGATCAGAATAATCAGGGGTGCCTACTTCTATGTGCGGAATATCTGGGTCGGTGGCGCCGTTGATGTACTGGACTTCGCCGTTCTGCAGCAGGAAGGTGCGCTGCAATTGTTCCACGTGACGCTGGCCCTGGAAGTATTCCAGCAGCTTGAGCCACGGGCCTTCGCCGTCATCCAAAGTGATAAAATCGATGTACTTGAAAATGCGGGGCTCGCGCAGACTCCGGAGTTCTGTATTTGGGTAGCCGCCGCCCATCAGCGTTTTCACCAACGGGTATTTCTGTTTAATCAACTGCGCCAATCGTAACGCGCCGTACAGGTTGCCGGGGAACGGAACCGAGAAACCCACTACATCGGGCCCAACTTCCTGCATGCGCTCGTCCAAAATATCCAACAGCAGTTGGTCTACTAGGTTGGGCGGGGTTTGCAGCTCGTTTTCCAGTGGGTCAAAGGAAGTGGCGCTCATGGCCAATTTATCGGCGTAGCGACTAAAGCCGAAGTGCGGGCAGACGGTTTCTTTGATTAAATCAGCGAGGTCTTCTAAGTACAGCGTGGCCAAATGGCGGGCTTTGTCAGAGATTCCCATCGTCCCGAAGGCTTCCTCCAAATCTGCCAATTGCAGGAATCTACTCGCCTCCGGCAGAAAGGAGCCCATGGCGATGGGATGGGCCAAGGTGCTGTCTTTTCCCTGCAAAAACTTAATGACTGGCTCAATAGTGTCCAGATACGACTTCCGCAGCCGTACCATGCGTTGGCTGTTGTCTGACAGTTCATAGGTGCCATCCAGAATAGCCTGAAAAACCTGACTTAAACCGCGTCTGGAGAACAAACGCAACACCAATTCCAACCCGAAATCTGCCTGCGTTACGTCAAACCCGCGCCCGCGCAGAAAGCCTTTGATATAGGCCGTAGCGGGGTAAGGCGTGTTGAGCTGCGTAAGCGGCGGCGTGATCAGCAGGATTTTGGGCGAAGCAGTCAAAGGAAAGAAGTTTGGGCAAAGATACGACAAACAGTGCTGAATCATGCGTCCAGCGTCTTTGTTTAGGATAAGCGTTTTCGGGCTCGTTTCCGGAAATGAAGCCAAAAACGGAAAGTAGACGCACGCAAAATAGAAACAGTGGGGCGCTGCTTTGAGTTCTCCTCCTTTGAAATGGAATTTTCATCTGTTTTTCCTCTGGATAGCGCTTGATCATAAGACCTCGTAGCGTGCGCAGCTCCTACGAGTGTCTCTGTCAGGAACCGCTGAAATATTAGAATGACCTCACAGGTTTCTGCAACCAGATAGGTCTAGCCCATCTTTCCTGTTTTCGCCTTCATTTCTGGAAACGAAGCCAAAAACGCAAGCGGCTCTTTCCTAAGAACTGAAAGACTTAAGGAAGTTGATTGGAATTTTTTTAGAAAACGGCAGGTCTGGCGGCATTGGGAGAATAAATAGCGGGAAGATAAGTTCTTGAAATTGAGTAAAAAACCTTTAGTTATAGGGAAGGAGATTCTACTGCGTTAACAGGAATTACAGTATTTAAACGGGAACAAAGGTCAGTAGAAGTCGTTTTAAATCATCAATACAAACGCTTTCATACCTCTAGTTTAGAATGATTTAAAAGCGCTTAAGTTTAATCCCCCTAAAGCTACCAACATGTTCCATCACGTTAAAGACCTTCAGTTTAATGCCCGGGTTTCTAAGCCAGACCCACGCTTCGCCACATTGCTGCTAGAGCAGTTTGGCGGCGAGAACGGCGAATTGGCGGCAGCCATGCAGTATTTCAGTCAGGCATTTGCCGCGAAGCAGCCTTTCCCAGACAAGTATGACCTGCTAATGGACATCGCCACGGAGGAGTTCAGTCACCTGGAGATTGTGGGCGCCACCATCCAAATGCTTCTGAAAGGCGTGAACGGCGAGTTGAAAGACGCCGCTGACCAATCTGAAATCATGGGCGTGCTAGACGGAAAAGCGGCCAAGGAGAACATCATCCACCAAGCCATGTCCAACCCGCAGTTTGGGGTGCTGAGCGGTGGCGGCCCCAGGTTGACCAACAGCCAGGGCGTTCCGTGGTGTGCTTCTTATATCCATTCCAACGGTGATTTAACGGTAGATTTGCGCTCCAACATTGCGTCTGAGTCACGCGCCAAACTGGTGTATGAATACCTGATGCAGTTCACCGATGACCCGTATGTGAAAGAAACGCTGTCATTTTTGATGACCCGCGAGGTGGCGCACTTTGAGATGTTCCAGGCGGCCTTGTCTACCATTGAACCCAACTATCCGCCGGGCGTGTTGCAGGCCGACCCGCGTTTCACGAACCAATACTTCAACCTATCTCAACCCGACAGTGCCCGCGGCCCGTGGAACGAAGGCGAAATGCCGATCAGCCCTAAAAGCTGGGATTACATTGAAGAGCCACTGGCCCACGTAAAAGAAACCCAAGGTTTGCAGGAGCGCGACAAAGCCATTGAAAAGGAAATGAAGCTTACTGAGAAACTGAACAAAGAACTCAGCAAAGTTAAAAGCGCTGAAATCACCACCGCTGAGCCGAAAGGCGTTGCCCAATGGAGCAGCTACGGCGCTACAGAAGACGGTGAGAAGAAAGGAAAAGACAGCAGTAAGTCTTAGATTCTTTACAATAAATAAGGTGAAAATCGGCTGTCAGGTGTTAAATCTGGCAGCCGATTTTTTGTTTGTTCCTTAGAGTAGGAAATGAAGAAGCCGAATAAATTCCCAAGCCTATTATCATTTATAAAACGGCAAGCATCTAGGTGCGCCACAAAAAAAGTCCTCACAGGTTTCTAAAACCTGTGAGGACTGCATCATCTTTTCCGTTTTTGGCTTCATTTCTGAAAACGAGCCCGAAAACGGAAATTAATGCTGGTACTGCATGCCGTTG
This sequence comes from Rufibacter sp. LB8, assembly GCF_014876185.1. Taxonomy (NCBI): domain Bacteria; kingdom Pseudomonadati; phylum Bacteroidota; class Cytophagia; order Cytophagales; family Hymenobacteraceae; genus Rufibacter; species Rufibacter sp. LB8. The sequence continues at coordinate 4,082,372 of NZ_JADALJ010000001.1, forward strand.
CCGGCAGTGGTTTTCTTGGAGTTTCCGCCACTCATCATCAAGCCAGGGTTCAGCCGTAAATAGATTTCCCCGGAAACCGGCGTCTTGCCATATAACGGCTTCAATAATTTATCTGGTGCAAAAACGGTAGCCTGCACGCCCAGCGTCAAATACGTGTTCGCAAAGTTGGCTACGCGCTGACTAGTGCCCAGGGTAATGGCGTGCACGTCAAAAATTTCGTGGTGGTCAAATTGGTCCGATAAATCCAGTTCGCCGGGCGTTTTCTGCACGTACTCGTAGCGGCTGTAGACCGCGGTTTTGTTCATTTGTAAATTGGCTTCGGCAATGGCCGAATGCTCCTGGTGGTGGCCGCCGCCGTTGTAGCCCCAAATCAGCGCCGAGGTGAAAAACCGTCCCTCGCCCCCGGCCAGAGCGCGGCTATACAACGCCGAAGCCGTGGTTCTCACCACATTTTCGTCGGGCTCCAGCGGCTCGGGGCTTTTGAGCCAGCCTCTGGAGACTTGCAGGGCCCAGTTCTCGGTGGGGTTGTATGACAATCGTGCGGCGTACGAGTCAAAACGGGGGTTGTCAAAGTCATATCGGTTCTCGTCGGGCTCGCGGCCAATGAAATTGGAGCCTTCTATTTTGAAATCTTTGTACCGGAAACCCAGCGTAGCCACCCCAAACGTGATGTGCGTGGCGTCCTGCCAATGGTGCCCCAACGGCGACTCGGGGTTGTTGAACGCCGAGATGCGGTGCATGAACACGGGCGGACCAATCACCGGCTCGGCGGGGTAGCCCACAAAGCCGTACACATCCACGTCTTCATTGACCATGTGGGTGTAACCGATGCTAATCTCTGAAAACAAATCATGCGGGTGCTGGCGGTCTACCAGTCTTTTTCCGCCGCCGTAGGTCTCGCCGCTCTGGAAAAGTAAAGGATATCCGCGGTCGCCCATGGTGAGGTCATCTAAACTCATCATCACACTCAGGCGCAGCAAACCGCGTTTGCCTACCTCGCGCTGCGCCATGCCCATAAACCAGTTGGGCGCGTCTAACTGCGAAGCCCCACGCGAGCCTTTGTCAAAAATATCTTGCCGGTTATAGCGGAGCCAGAGTTGCCCGTGGAACATAAGCATCCAAGGCCCAGCGTGTTTCATATAGCCGTACATGGGGGTGGCGTCTGGGTGCCAAGAGGAGCCAGAACCGTTTCTATTCATGGGCAGGTTTCGCGAAAACGCGTGGCTCATGCCGCCCATTTCCATGCTGTGGTTCATAGCTGAATGCGGAGCGGTGGTGTCTGCCATAGCACCGTCGTGGTTCATGTTCATGCCAGGGTGGTGCTGGTGTTTTTTAGCCGTGTCCTGGGGCATAACGTGGCCTTCGTGGCCGGAAGGTTGGACTTTTTTCACGCTGTCAGCAGGCATTATTTTAGGTTCCTGGTGGGTCACCGAATCAGCGGGCATTACATGCTGCGAGTGGTCTTGCGCCGTGGTCTTCGTTTTAGGAGCCGTCTGGGTTTTCGGCGCAGCCGATGGTTTAGATTTTTGGTTGACCTTCGCCGGAGGCGGGGCCGGTTTGTCTTTGATGGGCTGCAATTTAGACGGCTTGGCTTTTGGCTTGGCGGCGGGCGTTGGGGCCACGGTTTTCTTCTTTGGGGCCGGGGCCACTACCTTTTTGGTTTCTTTCTTGGCGGGCGGTGGTGTGTGGTGTTCGTGCTGCGCCTTCGCGGCTCCAAAACCAAGCGAAAGGGCTATAAGTAGTGAGAAGATTCGTTTCATATAAGCTTGAATTATGAATAATAATTTACTGCTACAAAGAAAACGGCTAGCGGCGGTCAGAGTTTAACACCATTCGGTAAGACTTGTATAGAATTCAAAGCGTGGGCGGGAAACCGCAAGTGTTGAGTCTGTTTTCGGCCTCATTTCCAGAAATGGGCCCCAAAACGGAAAGAACCCGTAGCTTTACCCGCACCAACTTTTGCGCCATGTTTCTGATAGAACTCACCTACAAAGTCCCTTTCACAGAATTAGAACCGTTCATGGCCGAGCACCTGGCGTTTGTGGAGAAAGGCTACGCCAGCGGACATTTCGTGGCCTCGGGGCGCAAGGTTCCACGTGACGGCGGCCTTATTTTCAGCCAAGCCTCCGGCAAAGCCGAACTGGAAGAACTCATGCAATCTGACCCCTTCGTGTCCCAGAATCTGGTGGACTTACGCATTATTGAGTTTGTGGCTTCCCGCGTCGAAGAAGGCTTCAAAGGTTTTCTATCCTAAAGCTGTTTTCGGCCTGTTTTTAGAAAAACAGGCCGAAAACAAAAGTCTTACTGCTTCAGGTTCAAAACAAATGGAAAAGATTTCGTTTTATCCGTAGAAGCAGAAAACAGATTCAACCCACTTACCTACTCATGCAGCATTTCCAGCGGCCCATACCAGATGTGTTACAGGACCTGACGTCCACCCCAGAGGGACTCACCAGCCAGGAGGCGCAGGCGCGGCTCCAGACGCACGGCTACAATGAACTGCAGGAAGCCGAGCGCGACTCGGTGTTCAAGCTGCTGCTGGAGACCTTCAAAGACCCCATGGTGATTGTGCTGTTGCTAGCCGCCGGCGTGCAGTTGGTGCTGGGCGAGGTGGTGGAGGCCGCCATCATCTTCGCGGTGCTGGTGCTCAACGCCATTGTGAGCGTGGTGCAGACCAAAAAGGCCGAAGGTGCCCTGGATGCCCTCCGCAAAATGTCGGCGCCGTCGGCCAAGGTCATGCGCGACGGTGTGACCCAGACCATGGCCGCCCGCGAGCTGGTGCCCGGCGATGTGGTGGTGCTGGAGGCCGGTGATTTCGTCTCCGCCGATGGCCGGATTCTGGAAAGCGGTTCCCTGAAAGTGGACGAAGGTATGCTCACCGGCGAGTCAGAAGCCGTGGAGAAACACATTGAACCCATCTCAGACGAGGCCCCGCTGGGCGACCGCAAGAACATGGTCTACAGCGGTGCGCTGGTGGTGTATGGCCGCGGCAGGTTTGTGGTCACGGGTACTGCTGAGAAAACCGAGATTGGGAAGATTGCCGGGCTTTTGGCATCGGCGCAAGCCAAACAAACGCCTTTGCAGCGCAAACTGGCAGATTTCAGCAAGAAACTGGGTTGGGTGATTCTGGCGCTTTGCGTGGTCATTTTTGGCGTGGAAGCGCTGCGCGTGTGGCTGGAGCCCAAAGGCCAGGACATGACCAACGCGTTGCTCAAAGCCTTTATGTTTGCCGTGGCGGTGGCGGTGGCGGCTATTCCAGAGGCGCTTTCTTCCATCGTCACCATCGTCTTGGCGGTGGGCACCAACAAAATGGCCAAGCGCCACGCCATTATCAGAAAGCTTCCGGCGGTAGAAACCCTGGGCTCCACCAGCGTGATTTGCACCGATAAAACGGGCACGCTCACCCAGAACAAAATGACGGTAGTAGATTATTTTGTGCCGGGCCGGCCCGATGAAGAACTCCCCGATAACCCCGAGAAATGGGGCGAAGCCGAGCGGCGGCTCATGCAAGTAGCCGTGCTTTGCAATGACTCCCAAATCAACGAAGACGGCGCCGAAGTAGGCGACCCCACCGAGGTGGCCCTGGTGGCCTTCAGCAACCTGAAAAATCAATCGGTGCGGGAGCTCAAGAAAAAGTGGCCCCGTGAAGCCGAATTGCCCTTTGACTCAGCCCGCAAGCTTATGTCTACCGTGCACACCATTGACGGACAACCGTTCTTAATGACCAAAGGAGGCCCGGACGTGGTGATTTCACGGTGTACCCGCATTTTCATTGACGGCGAGGAAAAAGAATTCACCCCAGAACTGCGCGAGCAAGTGCAGGACCAGAACGAGGAATTCTCTGACCGGGCGCTGCGCGTGCTGGCCTTCGCCTACAAACCGCTGGCTAACGGCACGCAGGTCAATTTTGAAGACGAGCATGATTTGGTGCTGATTGGCTTGATTGCCATGATTGACCCGCCGCGCGAAGCCGTGTACGGGGCCATTGAAGACGCCAAGAAAGCGGGCATACGCACCGTCATGATTACCGGCGACCACAAAACCACCGCCCGCGCCATTGGTAAACAGATTGGTTTGATGGACGGCAACGACATTGCCGTGACCGGCCAGGAGCTGGACCGTCTTTCTGACGAGGAACTGGACCGCCAACTGGAAGACATTGCCGTGTACGCCCGCGTGTCGCCGGAAAATAAAATCAGGATTGTGCGCGCCTGGCAAAAAAAAGGTAAAATAACCGCCATGACCGGCGATGGCGTGAACGATGCCCCCGCCCTCAAACAAGCCGACATTGGCATTGCCATGGGCAGCGGCACCGATGTGGCCAAAGATGCCTCGGCGATGATTTTGACCGATGATAATTTTGTCTCTATTGTGAGTGCCGTGGCCGTGGGCCGCACCGTGTTTGACAACATCAAGAAAGCCATCGCCTACCTTTTTGCCGGGAATTTGGGGGCCATCATCGCCATTCTCTTCGCGCTGGCGCTGGACTGGATAAACCCGTTCACGCCCATTCAGCTGCTGTTCATCAACCTGCTAAATGACTCCTTGCCCGCCATTGCTTTGGGTGTAGAGAAAGCTGAACCTAATGTGATGCGCCGCAAACCCCGTGACATTAACGAGGGCATTTTTGCCGGTGGCACCATGAAATCGGTGATTATGCGCGGGCTTTTGATTGGGGTGGCCGTGATTTTTTCGCAATGGCTGGGGCTGCAGCACTCGCCGGAGATGAGCGTAGCCATGGCCTTTACCACGCTTATTCTGGCGCGTACGCTGCAAACCTTCGCGGCGCGGTCTAACACGCAGACGGTTTTTGGCGCGGGCTTCTTTGAGAACAAATACGTGCTGGGTGCGGTTTTGCTGTGCTTCGGGTTGTATGGCCTCACGGTGCTGCCCGGCGTGCGCGGCATTTTCTCCATCCCCGCAGAATTTGGGTTTGAGGAGTGGAAATGGGCCGCTGGTCTGGCAGTGCTGTCCGTGACATTTATGGAAGTCTGGAAACTGACGCCCTGGGCGAGCGGGAATAGGGTAGGGAAGGAGTAGGGCTTTTCCGTTTTCGGGCTCATTTTAGGAAATGAGCCCGGAAACGGGGAATAACTTTAGGGCGTAGAAAGCTTGTCTATTTGATTTAGCAGATAAGCCACCACATCCTTATATTTCCTGAAGCCTCGTTGGTTGTCTAATTCTTCTAAATGGTCTGCTAGGTCTAATTTGTTCAAAGTCTTCCAGGCAAGCACTTTGTTAACCTTTCCGCAAAGGTCAAAACAGCTGTGCCTGATACTAATGTAAATGGCACGGTGAAAAGTTTTGTCTGGTAAAAGTTTCTGGTGTAATTGATGCTTCAAATTATAAGGCACCGGTCCTGAATTTGCCAGCAGAGTCCGGATGAAGTGTTCACTGGGATTTTGAGACAGAAAGTATTGCCACGCTTCCCTGTTGAGTTTAGGCTCCTCTAGAATGTGAAAGTACAATGAGCTTTCAAAGGCAAATTCATGCTCTGAATCACTTGTTGGAACGGATAAGTTTGTTAAATAAAAAGAGAAGATACGTTCGTTGTATTCCTTAATCGGCTTTTGAGTGGAACCATATTCAATCCACAATCTTGATAAAGCAGCATAAGTAGGTTCTAGACTAATTAGCTGTAAGGATAGATTGATTTTTTTTAAGGCAGCTTCTTCGGTTTGCCATATTGCAGAGACCAAATCCTCTTTGTACTCCCCTTGGTCTTTATTTTCCTTTAAAAAATCTTCTAAGTCCATTTTTTACAAAACAAATACGTCTCAATACATCTCCACTACCTTCAACTGCCACTTGTCGCCAATTTTAAACGTGTGGCTCGCCAGTTTCCGGAAACCGTAGCCCACCCCAAAACCAACCGCCGAGGCGCCCATGGTGATAAAGCCTTCTTTGCGGTCTTCCTTGTCTTTGAGGTTGGTAACCACGTTCACCGCACCCACCAACACAAACAGACTTCCCGCCGACTGCAAGGCATAGCCCAGGAAGTTAGAGGTCTTTCTGAGGCCTGTGTGGTTGCGCAGTTTAATAGATGTGACCTTGGCCAGCGGAATCTCTGTGTTCTGGAAATAAAACGAGTTTTTTCTGATGCCCTGGATTACGCCGGAGTACCGGATTTTGCCGTCGGCCAGCTGGAATGTAATCTGCTCACCGGCATACAACCGGAAACGCTTGACAGAACTGGTGCTGGACAGAAGCAGGTATCTGTGGGAACTCTCCTGGGTAGTGACCACACTGTCTGGCGTCTGCGCCTGACTAGAGCCCCAAAACAGTATAGAAAGCAGCGAAACGACCAGTAAAAATCTCACCATGCGCAGAAAGGGGTTTGTTGGGAAACGATGAAGCAAGGGCAATTATTGGCAAAGAAAGCACAAAGCCCCGGCAATGCCCAACAGCCATGGGTGTATTCCTGTTTTCGGGCTCCATTTCCCAAACGCAGGCAAAAACAGGAAATCATAGCCTCTAAATCAACTGCGCATGGCGTGCAATAAAAAAGGCCGCTTTTGGTAAAGTGGCCTTTTTTATTGCTGAGTAACTTACTCCTGCACCGTCGTAGCTACGTAGCCTGCTTTGGTCACGGCCTCCACCACTTTCTCTGCGGAGATATCGCCCTGCACGGTCAGGATTTTCTCGGGGTTTTCGGTGTCTACCGCCCAGTTGTCAATGCCTTGGGTGGCGTCTAAGGTTGGCGTTACAGCGGCAATGCAGCCGCCGCATTTTATGTTGGTTTTGAATTTTAACGTCTCCATTTTTAATTAGGAATTAGGAATTAGGAATTAGGAATTAGGAATTAGGAATTAGGAATTAGTTTTTCCTTGGCTGTTTTCGGCTCCATTTTCAGAAACGAGGCCGAAAACGCAAGATTTAAAAACAATCAGCCATCAACAATCAATCAAGTTTTAACGAACGAAGCCGCAAACTGTTCATCACCACCGATACCGAACTCAACGCCATGGCCGCGCCCGCCAGCATAGGATCCAGCAGGAAACCCCAGATAGGGTAGAGCAGACCAGCCGCCACCGGTATCCCGATCAGGTTGTAAATGAACGCCCAAAACAAGTTCTGGTGAATGGTGCGCACGGTGGCTTTGCTCAGTTTAATGGCTTTGCCGATGGCGCGTAAATCGGAATGCATCAGCGTCACTTTGGCCACATCCATGGCGATGTCGGTGCCGCGGCCCATGGCGATGCCCACGTCTGCGAGGGCCAGGGCCTGGGAATCGTTGATGCCATCGCCTACCATGCCCACCACGTGGCCCTGAGCCTGTAATTCCTGAATAAAATCGGCTTTGTCCTGGGGCATCACCTCGGCTTTAAAATGCTGCAAACCCACCTGCTGCGCCACCGCCGAGGCCGTTTGCGCGTTGTCGCCGGTGAGCATGTAGACTTGGAGGCCCAGGTTTTGCAGGTCTTTAATGGCTTGCGCCGATGTTTCCTTGATGGCATCGGCAATGGCCATCAGCGCGACCACCTGCCCCTGCGTTCCGGCGAAGATGACGGTTTTGGCTTCGGATTTGAGTTTTCGGGCTGTTTTTTCCAAATCAGGGCCAAACTGGAGATTGTTCTCGTGCATCAGCTGCTCGTTGCCCAACCAGAATTTCTGGCCTTGGTGCATGGCCTGTACGCCGCGTCCGGTCACGCTTTCAAACTGCTCCAGCGTGGTGGCTTTTACGCCTTCAGATGTCAGATACGTAGAAACGGCTTCGGCCAACGGGTGCTCGCTTTGGTTTTCCATGGCAAGCAACACTTGCGCCAGTTCCTTTCTCTGTTCATCGGGCGACGTCCAAATCAATTCGGTGACTTCGGGTTTGCCTTTGGTGATGGTGCCGGTTTTGTCCAGCACCACGGCGGTGAGTTTGTGGGAAGTTTCCAGAGATTCAGCGTCCTTGATTAAGATGCCGTTTTCGGCGCCTCGGCCCACGCCTACCATAATGGCCGTAGGTGTGGCCAGACCCAACGCACACGGACAAGCAATAATTAAGACGGTAATCAAGGCTAGCAGCGCGTGCGTGGTGCTGTTGTCGCCGCCCAGAAAATACCAGGCCGCAAAACTCAGAAGCGCAATGCCCATGACCACGGGCACGAAGATGCCGGCAATTTTATCCGTCAGTTTCTGCACGGGCGCTTTGGAGCCCTGCGCCAGTTGCACCATCTTGATAATCTGGGCCAAAAGCGTCTCGGAGCCCACTTTCTCGGCGGCAATCTGCAGACTGCCTTTCTGGTTGATGGTGCCCGTGAAGACCTGGTCGCCGGTGTTTTTCTCCACGGCCATCGGCTCGCCGCTGATCATACTTTCGTCTAAATATGAAGTACCGCTGACCACGCGCCCATCCACCGGAATTTTCTCGCCGGGGCGAATAATCAGAATATCTCCCACTAATACCTGTTCAATGGGCAGTTCCATTTCCTGGCCGTTGCGGAGCGCTTTCACAGATTTGGGTTGCAGGCCCATCAGTTTTTTAATGGCCCCGGATGTGCGAGATTTGGCGCGTTCCTCCAGCAGTTTTCCTAAAAGAATAAAGGCGATGATGACGGTGGCGGCCTCGTAATAGACGTGCGGCTCCAGCCCTCGGCTCAGGAAAAACTCTGGGTAGAACGTATTGAAGGCGCTGAACAGAAACGCGATGCCGGTGCTCAGGGCCACCAACGTGTCCATGTTGGCCTTGCCGTGGCGAGCCTGCTTGAACGCGGTTACGTAAAAATTGCGCCCGAACCAGAACACCACCGGCACCGTGAACGCCAGCATAGTCCAGTTGCCGTAGGGCATGCCGTGGAAGAACATACCAATCACCGCCACGGGCACCGACAGCAAAACGGCCCAAATGGTTTTGGCTTTTATCTGGGCGTAGGCTTCGTGTTCGCGGGCGTCCTGGGCTTCTTGCGTGGCTTCTTCCTGCTGAATGAACAGGTCATAACCGCCGCTCTGCACCGCTTTCTGCAGTTGGGTGAGGTCGGTACCCGGGGCGTATTCCACCTGTACAGATTTATTGGCGAAGTTCACGGCCGCGCTCTGCACACCGGGCTGGGCCTGCAGCAGCGACTCCACGCTCACGGCGCAGGCCGCGCAAGACATGCCGTCTACCGGGAAGCTATTTTTTATTGGGGATTTTTCTTTGGTCTGGGTAGCCATAATAGGTCAGGCTTAAGGTTTATTTTCAATTTCTACCACAAAGGTACGGTGACCCCAGGCCGATGGCGTTACAGCTTTTGCGGAAGGAGTTACATAATTTTAAGGATGGGCTGTTTTAGGCGTGTTTCGGCAAAAACAGGTCAAAAACGGGTTTTGCTTACTCAAAGAAACCCACCCCTGCCCCTCCGAGGAGGGGAGTATCAGATAAAGTAATGGAGTTGTGGTTAGGGTAAGCATTTGTAAGGCGGTAAGTCAAAATGAAGGCGCTGGAAAGCTGGATTCCACTCCTCGGAGGGATAGGGGTGGTTTTCATCAGTCAAATACGCTGGAAGTATTTTCTCCCAGTAACCGCTGCGCGATAAACTGCGCATCGCGGCCGGCGCCCAGCAACAAGGCCGAACTTCGGCTGCGCTGCCAGGATAAGCCCACATAAAATAATCCAGTTACAGGACTCACACCGTTTTGGTGCACCGGCGAACCGTTCTCTGCCAGCGCTCCGTCTACCCGCAACCATCCATACTCTGGCCTGAAACCGGTGGCCCAAACAATAGCCTGGAACTGGCTTTTGCCTCCGTCTTTGAACTGCACGGTGTCACCCATAAAACATTCTATCTCTGCTCTAAGCGCGATTTCTTTTTGCTCCAGCAGTTGCGCCAGTTCAAGGCCGTAAATGACATCCTGTTGGCGCAGCATTTTCCGGCCTAAAAACGTGGACGGCGGCGCAAAGAGGGCACCAGTTTTGGTGCCCCACCAGAACACGCTTTTCCCCAGCAGCCGCAATCCCGAGAACCGGGGCTTTTTCTTGACCGAGAGCGTTACCTGGTGCGTTTTGGCCAATTCCACGGCAATCTGCGCCCCAGAGTTTCCGGCACCCACCACCAACACGTTGCCCGCCGGAAACTGCGCCGGATTTCTGTACTGCGCGCTGTGCACCTGTACCACAATTTCTGACGGTTCGGTGGCAAACTCCGGAATAAATGGCGTTTGGAACGGCCCCGTGGCCACCACTACATTTTTAGCGAGATAGGTTTTTGAAGCTGTGGAAAGCGTGAAAAAACCGTTGGCCTTGGTCACCGAAAGAACTGGCTGTCCCAACGCTACGGGAAGCTGAAAATGGGCGGCATAGTCTTGCAGGTAACCGGCGATCTGGTCTTTGGTGGGGTAATGGGCTTTGGGCAGGTTCAGGGCATAGCCGGGTAGTTGGGAATATTCAGCGGGAGTGAACAGTGTCAAAGAGTCATAGCGGTTTCGCCAGGGTTGGCCTATCTGCATGGCTGCCTCCAGCAGCAGGAAACGCTGGTTCTGCTGTTGCAAGTAATAGCCCAGCGCCAGCCCAGCCTGCCCGGCACCAATAATGATGGTGTCAAAATTTTCTGCATCGCCGGAAATAGATTTAGCTGCTGAAAACATTTCTTAGGTGAATGATATATCGCAAAACTAGGCTTCGGCGCAGCCGATGTGTTTACAGAATTTGGAAAAAGATATACAGGATTTTGCTTTGACTGGTGAAATTACTGGTAGAGACCAGGCACCGCCTTGTCTCCCACGCATAGCTGATTAAGTTTAGAGCATGTTTAAATTTGTCTTTCGCGCTACAAACAGGCATCGCAAGAACCTGACTTTACCTTTTTATCGCACCTAGCGCTGCTATGCTGCTCAAAAAACGCTTCGTCAGAACCTTCCGCTCCCTGTTTTCGCTTGCAAAATCAAAATTTAAACAAGCTCTTATTTCTTTATTCTGCTGCAGGAAATATTCTTCAGCAGAGGCCAACCATGTTACCAGGGCAACCAGAGACGAGGCGGTGCCTTGTCTCTACAGCTGGAATAAGGAAGATACTTTTAAAAGGAAACTCCCTCACTAGCGGTAGCCAATGAGGGAGCGTTAGGTTGCGTTTTTGGCCTCGTTTTCAGAAATGAAGCCGAAAACGGTTAAGACAAATGCGGGGTATGGACGGCCGCCATAATTTCGTCTACCGGGTCGGTTTTGGGTATGAGTTCCTGGCAAACTTCAATGCAATGGCGGCAGGCGGCGGCGCAGGCCTGGCAATGGTCATGGGCGTGGCGTTCACATTCAATGGCGCAGGCTTCGCAGATTTCAATGCATTGGCGCAAGACCAGCCGCGCGTGCTCAGACCCTTTTGACAGAAACGAAGCCGACAATCGGCAATAGTCGGCGCAATCTAAATCAAGGTGGATGCAGCGGGCCATCTTTTTCACTTCTTCTTCTTGCAGGCAGGCGGTGGCGCAGTGGTCGCAGGCGGCAATACAGGCCAGTAACGCATCAATGGCCGGTTTATATTCGGTACGCATAGGCTTGAAGGTTGGTGAACCTTTTTATACGCGCCCGGCAAAAGCGGGATGGCGTTTTTGGCTTCGTTTTCAGAAATGAGCCCGAAAACGGGTGCTGACGGAAAAGTGTTACGAGCTGTTAACTTTCTCCTTCGCCTACCATGCCAGCTACACCTGCTAGACCATAAAGTACCCAATTCCACGCGGCAGAAGAATTTTTCATGATCTCAGCTGCTCTAGTGCTGGACATTTTTCCGAGGGTTACCAGCTGTTGGAGAAAAGGGAAAAGTTGCTGGACATGGTCTTTGCTGGTTAATTGGAAATAGTAGATGAACTCTCCAGAATGGATGGTTTTGATAGAGATGAAATTTCCTGTTCCCTGACTTAAAGCTGGTTCTAGCCGCATTCTAGACGGAGAACCCAAACGGCGGCCTTTGTAGTCGGTCACGTGGAAATCTACTTTACTGATGTCTGCGAAAGAAAGGAGCTTATTTTTTACGCTAATACCGTGGTCATTCAGTTCTACCGTGCCATTGAATCGGCCTAAGAGCGGTTCATAAGAACTAAAACTTGTCAATGAAAAAAAGAGATAGGTTATAACTGTGACTGCTATGTACGCAAACCTTAAAAAGGTGTAAAGCCTGCTTTCATGTTCCAACACCACATCAAACACTATGTAGCCACTCAGCCCAATAAACACTAACAGCAGCACAAGCACACTTGGGGTAAACCGGTAGGAGTCAACATCTCTTGACTCAAATTGCCGAAAGCAAACAGGTTCCATCTCTTAAAGATACATGAGATTGCTGAAATTAGCCACCAACGGTTTACTCCCGTCTGCTACTAAGGCTAGTCTTAAAATAATTTATCTGTTGCTCGGTCACTTGGAGAAAGCCGTGAGGTTAGGCTAGTTCTGATCTAATATCAAACTCCCGTTTTCGGGCTCATTTCCAGAAATGAGCCCCAAAACGGGAGATGGTAGGCGCAAAAAAAACAGCCAAGGTGTATTTGGCTGTTCCTTGTTGAATAGTCTGTTGCTTAAGCGGCCAGAGACCGGCAGGCCTCGGCACATTTGCGGCAGGCTTCAGCGCAGGCTTGGCAGTGGTCGTGGTCATGTTTTCCGCACTCGGCGGCACAGGCTTCGCAGACTTCTATGCATTCTTTGAGCAGATGCTTGCCGTGCTCAGAGCCACGGGCCAGCAAAGCGGAAGTCAGGCGGCAGATGTCGGCGCAGTCGCGGTCCAGCTGGATGCAGCGGGCCATCATGTGGGCGTGTTCTTCCTGCAGGCAGGCGGTGGCGCAGTGCTCACAGGCCAGAATACATTCATGTAAGGCGTCAAGGACGGTACGGTTTTGAGTGTGGTGCATAGAAGCTGGTTTTAGGGTGAAACAAGTAGTTGGCAGGTGCTACAATGCAGTGCCAGCCTGGCCGTACTTTCTTGAAGGACAGGTGCTTTGGTGTACGCCAGCAAGGGAGAAACCGTTGTTACAAGAAGAAGGGAAGTGTTAAAACGCAAGAAATCTTACTCCAGATTGTCTAGCGGCAGGCGTTCTATGGACGGGTTTTTCTTGAAGTCTGAGACCGAAACGCCGGTGACTTTCTTGAATTGATTGGAGAGGTGCTGCACGCTGCTGTATTGCAATTGGTAGGCAATTTCGCTCAGCGTAAACTGCCCGTAGGACAGCAGTTCCTTCACCCGCTCAATCTTGAGACGGATCAGGTATTTCTCAATGGTGGTGTGGGTGTGCTGCGAGAAGATTTTGCTCAGGTGCTGGTAAGACACGCCCAGTTTCTCAGACAGGTACACCGAGGTGGTGAGCGGCATGGTGCCCTGCTCCAGTTCCCGCTGGTAGGCCAGCAGCGCGGTTTTGATGAGGTCGGTGAGCTGTTCGTCTTTTTCCTGGAGCAGCTCAAAGCCGTGTTGGTGCAAGGCGGCATCTACTTCTGCCAGGTTTTCTACATGGCCAGCCACCACGGCCTCGCCCAGTTTCACTTCTTTCACGTCCAGCCCTTGCTCCGTTAACACCTGCGTGACGGTGGCAATGCAGCGCGGGCAAACCATGTTCTTTATGTGCAGGTGGTGGGTCATTTCAGGGTGTTAACGGTTAATTTAATCGACGGGGAAGGCCGTCTGGCGAGATGCCGTTTATACAGTTTTGGGTGATAAGGCTTTTTCTAGTATTTCAGATAATTTACTTTTTTTAATGTTCCAGCAAACTGCATTAGATGTCCTTTTCTTTCCGAAACCAGTCCACGGACAACAATTCTCTTATTCTTTAATCCTTCCAATTCTTCACCAGTTAATAATCCTTCCTCAAATTCAGTCCAAAAAGCGTTTTTTGAATCTTTCCTGTATGCGGCCATCCGTGTTTTGTAAATACCTACATTCTCAAATTCATAAACAAAGATTCCCGATAATTCTATATATTTTCCGTTAAATCGGTTTGGGTCTTCAAGGAGCTGTTCAATGTCAACGCTAATGTAATTTATTGAGTCTTCCGTTGTTGTAAATACTTTCGAGTCGCCACAACTAAAGAGAAGTATTGATAATAAGCAAACTAGAATTCTATTTTTCATTTTTTAGACTTACCGCTAGCGTGCTTGGCTATGTTGCGGCGTAGCTGCCATATAGGTGTGGATGACAGCAATTTTTTTTTCTTCTTCTTCTTATTAGCCTTCCAATTGCAGCTAAAGTTATATCTTTTAATATTTAGTTTTTTTAGGTGAACTACATTCCAACTGATTCATAGATGTAGGCTATGCCTGTTTGGGTGTCAATGAAATATCGAGAACGGTCAAATCCATCATTTCTACTAAAAATCAAAGAATTCTTACTTGGCTTAAACCATTTTGGAAGTTCTGTTAAGTTAGTCCAGTTACTATTTAAACTATCAACCTTTAGAGAATTACTCTCCAAGAATCCTTTCCACCATTTTTTAGTTGGTTTAAATTTAAGGAAGAATTCGTATTCAAGAGAAAAGTGGGCTGTTTGATGGTATTCCCCCTTTATTATTTGAATGTCCTGTGTTGGCTTGCTTCTAGCCCATTGAGAATATGCTTCCTCCGCATCCGTAGTGTTAATAGGAAAACAACTAACCAATAGAGTTAGAAAGCAAAATATTATTATCAGGTTCTTTTTCAAATTTTTAAAATTACTGCTAACTATAGTATAACAAGAATCACATCCCAGAATTCATCCTTGGTAAAACAAAAAGATACTCTAAAACTTAACCCTCCCTTGGCCTAGCTTTGGGCACATTACGCTTAGGCATAGACGGCGAGACGAACGCGGCTGGTTTGGTTTTCTTCTTGCCGGAGAATCTGCTGAAGAGCCAGTTCACGCCGGGCACAATCACAAACGCAGTACCGGCCAGCAGAATAAAAATCCCCAGGAACGCATTGAACAGCCTGAAAATAAAGTCAGAGGTGAGCCCGAAGGTGTAGAGCAGCAGCGCCATGGCCAACAACATACTGATCAGCCCGGCTACCAGCAGATCGCGGCGCCAGGGACGGTCAAAGGGATGGCGTTTCGGTTTCTTGGCCATGTTACGTCAATGCGGCGCGGGCCCAGAGAGGTACTTGTTGCAGCAGTTCTTCCTGTAAAGAAGTGCCGTTGTTTTCTTCTGAGTACTGGAGCGCTTTCTTAATGAAGTCCAGCATGGGTAACTCCTGCTGTTTGAGGCCCAGCACATATTCCTGCAGCACCTGCGGGCGCGGTCCCCATGAACCTAACGGCTGCAGGGTGTCAGCGTGCACGGCAATGAGTTTGGGAATGCTTTTTCCGCCATTGGTGAGGTAGGCGTCCATGACGGCGGGCTGTTCGGTGCGCAGAAGCACCCGGAACGTGACCTGCTCAGACTGTTCGGCCAGAGCCGCCAACACCGGCACGTGAATGGCCGCATCACCGCACCAGCCTTCCGTGAGCACCAGCCACAGTTGCGGCTGCGGCAAGGTCTGTAGCAATTCCACTAAGTCTGGCCGAAGCGGCGTTTGGTAGGTGCGCTCCATAATGGCCAGGTTGTCTTTGGTAAGTGTAGCCAGAAATGCAGACTGCTCCAGCCCGGTGGTCTTCTCCTGCGCCACCGCCTCTTGCATGAGCGCCAGGTAACCAGCGTACGACAGGCTCTGGGCCACTACTTCCGGGGTAATCACTTGTTGAGGTTGTGCTTCCATAGAAACAGAATTAGGGAACGCTAGTACAGGGGCAAAGATACGGCAATCTACGGTGAACCCCAATCTTGGCTTTCAAACGCAAAAGAAATGGCCCGAGGCGTTTCTCGGGCCATTTCCAGAAATGAGGCCAAAAACGGAAATTCCGCCTGAGGCGCTTAATAAATTGTTTATTCTTTTTCGTTGCCCAGGCCTTCTTTGTCTTTGTGGCCTTTGAGCGTGCTGGCGTTGGGCTGGTTGTTCTTGAATTCTTTGTCAGAACTGTCAGCGCCGCGCGTGTCAGACCAGTTGGCGTTGGAGCCTTGCGGGCTGTGCTGCTCCGGGTCATGTTTGCCATGCTTGGCGCCGCCGCCTTGTCCTTCCCTAGAAGGCACATTCTCGCCGCGGGTGTTGTCAGCGCCGCCGGCTACCGGACCGTCTTGGTAATTGGGCGCGTTGTTGCCTTGGGTACCGCTGTGGTTCAACTCACTGTTGGGTCTTCCGCTCACGCCTTCGCCAGTGTCTGTGTTTTGGTTATTGGAATTGTCACCGGTGTTGCGGTTGCTGGGGTTTTTGTTCTGCTGGGTTTCAGGCGAACCTTCATACGGCGGGTTGTTGTTATGCCGATTGCTGTTGTTGAGCTGGTCGTCCTGGTTGTTGATGTCGCGGTAGCTGTTGTCCTGGGTAGGTCTATTCTGTTTGGGGCTGTCCTCGCCTCTTCCTTTGGTCATAATCTTTCTCCTTTTCTTAAGTGGAACTTATACAGGTGAATTGCCAGCCGGGCCGGCGTTCTCCAGTGTACGAGCACTTGTCTGGTTTAGATTAGCTTGGGCCAATTTTATGGAAGACGCAGCGCCGTTAACTCAAACCCACCCAAGCGCGTAGATATACCACAACCCAGGCCCGGGGCTTTCCCAGGTTCCGGGCCACTAATAGAAACAGACCTGAAACTACCACTATGAAAAAGCATCTCATGACCATTACCCGCTATACTGGCGCACTGCTGTTAGGGGTCGCCCTGCTCACCGGAACCGCCGCCTGCAGCACCGGCACCTCGGAAGGAGACGTGAACGTGGAAGAAAGCGACTTCAAAGACAAAAGCCCCACAGAAAACAACGCCGAAGGTACTTCTGACAACACCCAGGATGACCTCACCACCACCGGCGAAGACTCGGCCAATCAGAAAATCTATGACGAGCAGGAAAGAAAATCCAGAACCCGCGACGGTAAAACCAACCAGGGCGTAGGCGGGGCCGCCGAAAGCCAGACCACTACCGGCAACTAATTGCCGCTTCCATGAAAACAGGAACGCCTGCCTTCTCACCAGAGAAAGCAGGCGTTCCTGTTTTGGAGCTCATTTCTGGAAATGAGCCCGAAAACGCGGTTACCTGAACAAGAACCCGTTGGGCAGAATTCTAACCTGGAACGAGTCAATCACCGTGCCCGACGGCTGGTAGCGTACTGCCCACCCGTTGGTGGTATAGCCGCCCACGCCAATATAAATGTTGCCGTTGGTAGGGTCCACGCCCAAGCCATACGCGTCGCGGTGAAGGAGCGCGGCGGTAGGCAGGGCATTGGCATTGGTAGCCATGGTATAGACTTTGCCGCCGTAGCCAAACACCAGCTTGTTTTTCTCACCGTTGATAGCCAACTGGCCCGGGCCGCTAGTGCCCGCCGGAAACGGGTAAGATGTCACTGCGTAGTTGTTGGCCGGGTCAATCTTCACCAAGGCGCCCGGTGACGTGTAACCGCCGCGCAGCACCCAGATTTTATTGCTGGCATCTACCACCAGGTGTTTGGGGCTTTCGCCTATCTCAATCTCTTTTTCAATTGCATCTGTGGTGGTGTTGATCACGGAGACCGTGGTGCCGCCGCCGTTGGCTACATATACTTTGTTGTTGTGGAGCAAAATGCCTTCTGGGAGCAAACCTACCGGAATGGTTTTGGTGACTGTTTTGGTGGCCAGATCCAGCACAGACACGCGGCCCGTGCCGGTGTACCCGGCAAAGGAATAGCCTACATATTCAGTTACGTACGCTTTGGTATTGCTGGCGGCGGCCATGTACCGCGGAATCTGCAAGCCCGAGATGTCTCCCAATGATTGAAACGTGTTGGCGTTCACTATTTCAATTTTATTGCTGGCGTTCAGCACCACATAGGCTTTGTCATCTACAAATATCATGGACTGGGCCGCATCACCCAAAGGGCGGTCATTGGCTTTGTCAAACAAATCAGGTACGAAGGTCTTGCCATCAGCGGAAATATAACTCACCTCGGCATTGGGGGTGCCATAGCTTCCTTCATTGACAATGTACACGCTGTTTTCCCGCAAGATGGTGGGTTCGGTCTCCGCTGGATTTTCATCACAGGAAGTGGCGAAAAACAAGGTGCTTAGGGCGGCGGTCAACAGGTGCTTCTGGAAGAATAATTTTTTCATGGTAGCGGTAAAAGTGAGTATCTGGTAAAATTTAGTTATCGGAAGAATTGGCGCCCCATTGCAGGCCCAGTGAAATCTGGTATTGCCGCGGAGGCATAGCACGGAACGCCATGGTTTGGTACACGGTGTTGGTGGCGTTCAAGGTCTGCACCAGCAGATTGGCCTGGTAGTTTCGCCAGGAAAAGGTCTTGCCCAGGCCGGCGTTCACCAGCACGTAGTCCTTCAGCCATTTGTTGTGGTCATTGTCTTGGAAGCGCAGGCTGGTGAAGGCCGCATCTGTGAAAAGGCGCCAGGAATGAAACTGGACTTCGGCCCAGCCGGCCACTTTGTGTTTGGGTACATAAGACAGTTGCCTAGCCTGCAGTTGCGCCTGCGCGTTGGGGATTTTTTGCTCAGAAACGGTGTACGCGTACGCCAGTCCGGCTGCCAAGGAAGTTTGTGCAGAAAGAGCATAATTCCAGCGACTGTCCACCTCCAGGCCGTTCCCGCGCACGCGCTGCAGGTTTACTGGTTCTGAGTACGGGCCTTGGCTGGCGGGCTGCCACTGAATCCAGTCTTTGACTTGAAGGGCATACACCGTCAGTTCACTGGTGCCGCGCAGGCCGCCTTTCTGGAACTGGTGGGCCAAGCCACCTTCGTAGCCCCAGCTGGTTTCGGGATTCAGGTTTGGGTTTCCGCCGGGGCGCCAGAAGCGGTCGTTGAGGGTGGGCACACGATAACTGCGCGACAGGTTGGCTTTGGCCGTGAGTTGGTGCGCCTGCGTCTGCAGAAAAGAATAATTCACGCCCAGCGTAGGCGTCACCGGCGGACTAAACCCTTGCACCCAGGCCTGGCGCACATTCAAGCTGATCTCTACGTTGGTTACCGGGTCATATCTGAGCCAGCCATAGCCGGAAAAGCGTTTCTCGTGGGCCGTTCCGCCGTAGCCTCCCACCTGGGCTTTAAAAAGTTGCCCTTCAGCGCCTAGCTGCAACAGGAGTTTGGAGGTAAGCTGCCGTTCATGTTCTACCTGACTTTGGTACGTGTTCACCGTGGAAAGCGAAAGCACGCCATCATCTTGGTAATCCAGTCGGTCTTTGAACCAGGCGCCGCGTACGGTAGTCACGCCGCCGGCCAACACTCCTTGCCACTCGCCCATGAGCCGCAGGTTTTTGTCTTTTTGCCGGGCGTGGGTGTTGGCGCTGCCCATAGATGGCTGAATCTGCCGGTCGGTGGTCACGTACCAACCTCTGAGAGAGACGCGCTGGGTTTCGCTTAGTTTGAAATGGGCTTCCTGGGCCAGGTTGGTTTGGTCAAAGGCGGCGTTCTGCTGAGTTTCTTCGGGTGTGCCAAAAGCGGTGGTGTTCCTGAACCTGAAGTTATTGTCTGAGGCGCTCCGGGAGAAAGACGTGGACAAGGAAAGCTTATTAGTGGCAAATGTGCCCGCCGCGCTGGATCTGGACTGGCCAAAGCTCCCCAGTTGCTGGTACACCTCTACTTTTTGCTGTGGCTGGAAGGAAACCGGGTTTTCCAGAAGTACTGCGCCGCCAATGGCCCCGGAACCGTGCAGGGCCCCGCTGGGGCCGTGTTGCAAGCTTACCTGTGTGTTGAAACCAGGCGGCAGCAGCGCAAAATCAGACATACCCAAGGTGGGCAGCGCAATGTTGAACCCGTTCCAGAGCACGGCGGTATGGCTGGCGTTGGTACCCCTGAACGCCACCGTGGCGGTCATGCCGTTGCCGTAACTTTTAAGGTAAAGCGGGCTGCGCTGTTGCAGGGCCTCTGCCAAGGTAAGGCCGGGCTGTCGCTGTAGCAGAAACGTATCTAAAGCCTGCGTGCGGGAGCCGGCGGCAAAACGGCTGTATTTATTTCCTTGAACCGTAACGGCAGACAAGGCCACCGAATCTGCCAGGTGCGTCTGGGCCAGCACCGCGGGCGCCGCGGCCAGCAGAAGCAGGGCCAGCCACAGCCAGGGTTGAAAAATATGTACGCGTTGTGTCATGTCCTCGGCCTGTTAAAAGCTGAGGAGACTACTAAGGGAGAATCAAAACGAAAACGCCGACCCACCAACGGGGCCACCATCCTTGCTGCTTTTTTTCCCGAAAGCCTCCAAGTGTGTATGGGTGATGTTGGCAGGTCTCCTGGCTCTCTTCGGCTGGCCCGGCCTTCCCATCTGGTTCAAGAGACAGTGGCGTGCGGTGGGCAGACTACAATAGAAGATAACAGTTGCGGGTACAGCTCAGGTATTTCACCTGATTCCCTTTTAAGACACCTGCCGCAGAAAAACGGCGGGCGTCACCAAAATCTGGGCAAAGGTACAGCTAAATTTTTCTCACAGGCAAGCCGCCCGGGCAGAATTTGCGGAAAGTGGATTTTTGCCATTTTGGCTGGGTTTCCAAAAAATTTACCAAAAAGTAGAATCAAGTTTGTTTTGTCCTCGTACTGAAAGAGATAAATGTAATAAAACCAAGGCGAGGCCAGAAGAGGTGTTGTCTTTAAAGTAGCCGGATTTATGAAACGTTCTTTACTAGTGCTCGCCTGGCTGTGCCTATTCTCTGGAAAAAGCATGGCCCAAAACGTCTCCAGCATTGACCTTACCAAGGTGTACCAGGCCATTGAAGACAAAGACTCGCCGTTCTATTACCCGCCTTTGCTGCAGCGCTACCTGGCCAATGACACCATGCTCACGCTCTTTGACTACCACCACCTGTACTATGGTTTTACCAAGCAGCCCCACTACAAACCCATTGCCGGCCCCGGCGAACTGGCTGCCCTGCAACTCATAGAACAAGGAAAACTGGAGGAAGCCCGCCAACTGCTGCTCACCGAATACCAGAAAGCGCCGTTCAGCCTGAGCATCTTGTTCCGGTTGGGCAGCCTGGCCGACATGCAGGAGAAATCTGCCGAAGCCCGCCTCTGGCTCCTGAAATTTGACGGCCTGTTGCGCACCATTATTGACAGCGGTGACGGGCGTTCTGAGGAAACCGCCTGGGTGGTTATCTCGGCGCAAGATGAAGTGCCCGTAATGGGAATTCTGGGTTTGGAGGCTGTGGAGCAAGGTCTGGTGAAAAGCAAGTATGACGTGCAGACCCTCACCACGCCCAACAACCTGGAATCAGACAAACTCTATTTCAACCTGGAGGTGCCTATCAACCACCTGTCTAACCACTACAAAAAGGAACAGACCGCCGCAGACAAACCAGACCGCCTCAAGCGCGTGCGAAAGTCAAAAGCCATAGGCTCTAATCAGTAAGCATTTTTTACTTGGTCCGCGTCCTGTTTTGGGGCTCATTTCCGGAAATGAGCCCCAAAACAGGACGTTTTTTTACGACTGAAATTTCAATTCAAAACACCTGAAATAAAGAAGCATATTGCAGAGAAGTTGGGTTTTCCGTTTTGGGGCTCATTTCCAGAAATGAGCCCCAAAACGGAAATTCTGGGCAAGATGCGCACGTTACGTAACTTTTTAAGCAGGACGGTAGTTTTTAGCATGGTAGTTGTATTCGGCGTGCCGTATTCACTTTCCCCAACCCAGCCATGAAAAGATTTCTTCTCCTGTTTACCTTCTGCCTTTTGGTGCTGGCGCAAACCCAGGCCCAGACTATTTCCAAGGTGAACTTCGACGCCATTAAAAAAGCTATTGCGGCCCCCAAGTCAAAGCTGTACTTCCCCAACCTGCTCAAACGCTACCACGCCAATGACCCCAGCCTCACTGATGAGGAATACAAGCACCTCTATTACGGCTGGACCCTGCAGCCCGGCTACAGCCCCTACAAAGGCAATGACAAGGCAGACGCCCTCAATGAAATGCTGCTCTTTGAACGCTTCCCCGAAATTGTGACCACCGGCAAGAAAATTCTGGCCACAGACCCGTTCAACATGGATGTGATCTACCTTATACACATGGCCTACGGCGAACTCAACAACCAAGTAGAGAGCCGCAAGTGGCTGGTGAAGTTTGACGGGCTCATGCAGGCCATTAAAGCCAGCGGCAACGGCCGGGCCCCAGAGACGGCGGTGGTGCTGGCCGCCCCGCGCGATGAATACATGTTCCTGACGGTGGTGGGGCTTCGGCAAGACGGACCGGTGCAGACAGTCAACAACAAATACCACGTGGTCAAACTCAAGTCGCCTAACAAACTCAACCTCACTGAGGTGTATTTCAACATAGAGAAACCGCTCACCAAGAAAAAGTAAGGGCAGGGGCAGAAGGAGAAACGCAATTCTTTCCTACCTTGGCCCTACTACTCACCTTTGTTCTGTCACCCATGAGAAAACTGTTCTTTGCCTGCCTTACCCTTGTAACTCTGGTCACCGCCTGCCAACCAAAAGCTGGTTCTCCAGAAGAAAGTGAAACCGGGCAAGACCCGAAACCCGCGGCAGAAGTGGCGCTTTGTGAATTCTCGTCTACTGACTCCCTCACGGCCATACGGCGGGTACAAGGCAAATGGGAACTGCGGGGCATGCAAACCAATTACATGGGCACCCAACCAGATGAATTCTTGACCGGCGAAAAACTGGACGTGAAGAAAACGCTCATCTTCTATGAAAACGGCGAGTTTGAGCACCAGTCAGATGGCCGCACCATTGGCCAGCGCGAAAAGTTCTCAGTGGTGGGGCAGAGCCTTCCGCCGGTAGGTTACCAGTTCTGGTTCTGCGGCGAAAACACGCTGGCGGTAAGCAACGTCATCGCCGATGGCGGGGTGGAAGTCTTCATCAAAGTGCAGGAGTAAATATGATTGCGGGTTCAGGGGTCAACGTGCTGCCGGTATCTTTCTACACGCGCCCAGACGTGGTGGTCATTGCCCGTGAACTGCTGGGGAAATCATTGTTCACCAACTTTGACGGCGTGCTGACCGGCGGCATTATTGTAGAAACCGAAGCCTATTCCGGCACCGCTGACGCCGCCTGCCACGCGCACCTGGGCCGCCGCACCAAACGCACCCAAATCATGTACCACCAGGGCGGCGTGGCCTACGTCTACCTCATCTACGGCATTTATTCGCTGTTCAACATAGTCACCAACGTAGAAGGCACCGCCGATGCCGTCTTGATCAGGGCCATAGAACCCACGCATAGCCTGGAGGAAATGCAGCTCCGCCGCCGCCTGAACAAACCAGAAACCCGCCTCACAGCCGGTCCCGGTTTATTGACGCAGGCCTTGGGCATTTCTACCGCCCACACCGGCCAACCTATAACCGGACCAGAGATTTGGGTGGAAGACACCGGCCTTCAAATTCCCGAAGAAGAACTGGTAACTGGCCCCCGGGTAGGTGTGGCGTACGCCGGCGCCGACGCCCTGCTGCCCTGGCGCTTCAGCGTGAAAGGCAACAAATGGGTGAGCAAAGCGAAACCCAAGTATTAATTGATGATTGTTCTTTGCTGATTGTTCTTTGCTGATTGTTCTTTGCTGATTGTTCTTTGATGCGTCACGTCCGCTCCAATGAAAATCCCGTTTTCCGGCTCATTTCTGAAAACGGAGCCAAAAACGGAAAAGTGCAAATCTCGGGGCTTAGACAATTTTCTGGCAAAGCAGCAGCGTGGGTTTGTTGTTCACATCTGTGGTGGCGAACAGGTAGGCATCGCCGCCTTCCTTCAATTTCAGTTTTTCGCGTAGCTGGGCCACGGTCAAAGGATGGTTCCGGACGGTGATGTTGGCTTTTTTGTCAGGCAGCAGCGCGTGCAGTTCCTTGGCCTGGGCTTTGGGTTGGTTTATGATCTCAAAAATTCGGCCCGGAAAAGCTGGGTTTACCTCTGCTGAAGTGTACAAATGGCTGTTGCGGTGCAGCTTGTGCAATTGATATTTCTCAGACAGAATCCGGAACGCGCTGGCTTTGAGCAAGGCCGTGTTGGGTTCATAAAGGTAGCGCTGAGGCAGAGCATAGGTGACGGGTGCCGTTTCTTCCGCTGCTTTGGTGAATGTGAATTCCTGCCGGGTTTCGTCTGCCTTGAGGTTGACAGCGGTGATGATTGGGTTAGTCGCGTTGGGTTTCAGGAGATACAGCACCTCTTTGCATTCATTCTGCACGGCCACCACCCACACTTGCGCCACGTGCTGCAGTTCCTTCAGGGCTAGGTCAATGTCCAGCATGGGAGCCGTTTTAAGGAGCACCGACTTGCTTTTCTGAAAGAGCATGGGCAGCAGGTGCAGCACATCGGGTTCGCAGTCCTGCAGCAGATGCACGCGCTCCTGGCTCTGTCCGCGGCGGGCGGGGTCCAGGTAAATCACATCCAGCGGTTCTGTCAGGGTTTGTAGGAATTCCTGGGCTTCTGCGGTGTGAACGGCAATATGGGTAGCGCCTAACTGCTGAAAATTGTAGGTCACTAATTGCGCAAGCTCAGCCTGATGTTCCACGTAGGACACCTCTTTAAACCGCCCCGCGAAATGGAACGCGTCAACCCCAAATCCACCGGTCAAGTCAGCTAAGGTATTGCCAGAAACCAGCCCAGCCTTGAAGTGCGCCGTGACCTCAGAAGAACTCTGCTCCACCGAGAGGTTGGCCGGGAAAACCAGTTCTAGGTTCGTGGCCCAGGAGGGAAGTTTGCTTTTTGCTTTCTGCCGGGCCTGTATCTGCTGCACCAGTTTGGGCACATTCAACCCGGGCCATTTCCTGGCCTGCAGGAGCAGCTTGGTGGGCTCAGCAGACAGGTGTTCCTGAAGAAAGGCGCGTTCAGCGGGAGAAAACATTTAAAAGGAATTAGGAATTAGGAATTAGGAATTAGGAATTAGGAATTAGTTTTTTTGGCCGTTTTCAGCCCTGTTTCCAGAAATGAGCCCCAAAACGCATTCCAAAAAACAATCAGCAAGTATCAATCAGTTATTACTCGGTCACCTGCTTATCTGTTTTGGGGCTCATTTCAAGAAATGAGCCCCAAAACGGGAATACCCGCTCGCGTTGATGTTGATAAACTAATTGCGTACCTTTGCAGTTGTTCTATAAAAAGCTGAACTACAATGGTAGAAACGTATTTGAAGTACAAAGTAAAAGATATTTCCCTGGCAGAATGGGGAAGAAAAGAAATTAAACTGGCCGAGGCTGAAATGCCGGGTCTGATGGCCATTAGGGAAGAGTTTGGCCCTAGCCAGCCCTTGGCAGGTGCGCGTATTGCCGGCTGCCTGCACATGACCATCCAAACCGCAGTGCTGATTGAAACCCTTACCGCTCTGGGCGCCGAGGTAACCTGGTCTAGCTGTAACATTTTCTCTACGCAAGACCACGCCGCCGCCGCCATTGCCGCCGCCGGTATCCCGGTTTTCGCTTGGAAAGGCATGAACGCCGAGGAATTTGACTGGTGCATTGAGCAAACCCTGTTTTTCGGCGAGGAGCGTCAGCCCCTGAACATGATCTTAGACGATGGCGGTGACCTGACCAACATGGTGTTTGACAAATACCCAGAATTGGCGGCTGGCATTAAAGGTCTGTCTGAGGAGACCACCACCGGCGTACACCGCCTGTATGAGCGCATGAAGAACGGCACCCTGTTAATGCCCGCCATCAACGTGAACGACTCGGTGACCAAGTCTAAATTCGATAACAAATATGGTTGTAAAGAATCATTGGTAGATTCTATCCGTCGGGCGACTGATGTGATGATGGCCGGTAAAGTGGCTGTGGTAGCTGGCTACGGTGATGTAGGAAAAGGTTCTGCCGCTT
This sequence comes from Rufibacter sp. LB8, assembly GCF_014876185.1. Classification (NCBI taxonomy): domain Bacteria; kingdom Pseudomonadati; phylum Bacteroidota; class Cytophagia; order Cytophagales; family Hymenobacteraceae; genus Rufibacter; species Rufibacter sp. LB8. Next base: position 4,108,023 of record NZ_JADALJ010000001.1, read on the forward strand.
CGTTGCGTGGTGCCGGCGCCCGCGTGATTGTGACGGAGATTGACCCTATCTGCGCTCTGCAAGCCGCCATGGACGGTTTTGCCGTGAAGAAAATGGAGAACGCCATTCCAGAGGCTGACATTGTGGTGACTGCTACCGGTAACTACAACATCATTCGGGCGGAGCATTTCCTGGCTCTCAAAGACAAAGCCATTGTCTGCAACATCGGTCACTTTGACAATGAAATTGACATGGCCTGGCTGAACGAAAACTACGGCCACACCAAAGACACCGTGAAACCACAAGTGGACCTGTACACCCTGGAAGGCAAAGATGTAATCATCTTGGCCGAAGGTCGTTTGGTAAACCTTGGTTGCGCCACCGGTCACCCGTCTTTTGTGATGTCTAACTCATTCTCTAACCAAACGCTGGCCCAGATTGAATTGTGGACCAACGCTGATGCCTACGAGAACAAAGTATACACCCTGCCTAAGCATTTAGACGAGAAAGTAGCGCGTCTGCACCTGGCCAAAATTGGCGTGGAGCTGGAAGAACTTTCTGCTGAGCAAGCGGCATACATTGGCGTGGAAGTAGAAGGCCCGTTCAAGCCGGAGTACTACCGCTATTAATTGCTGGCACGTACAGTAGAGTAATTTTTGAGAAGGCTGAAGACTCTGTGAAAAGGGTTTTCAGCCTTTTTTTTTGCCTGCACAAGGTGCCAACGCCTAGCCAACTTCATGTGCCGGCGCTAGGTTTTTCATCAGGTTAGCTTTCTTTGGTATTTCTTTACAAATTGAAGACTAAGTACTTTTTTCACCTGTAACCCAACCGTATGCCTTTGCCTGTGGTGTTAGCCCAAGTGGCGCCTGCCTATAGCCTTGAGTTTTCTATCTGCACCTTGGTCACTAACCACCAGGAGTATGGCCTTATGAAGGAGACATTTGAAGCCTGCGGTTTTACAGACGGCTGTGAGTATCTTATCTATGACAACTCTGCAGCCAACGTGGTAGATGCCTACCAGGCCATTGCCGGGTTCTTGAAACAGGCCCAGGGACGCTATTTGGTAGTGGTGCACCAAGATGTCCGGTGCCTGGACCACAAGGCCCAGCTGCAGAAATGCCTGCGGGAATTGACCTCGCTTGATCCTGCATGGGCCATCTGCGGAAACGCAGGAAGCAATGGCTATCATACGGGCGTGCGGTACCTAACCAACAACGGCGAGGTGCGAAAGAAAGGCAATTTGCCGGCCAAAGTTACCTCCTTAGATGAAAACCTGCTCATCATTGACAGAAACACAACCCTCACCATCTCCGCTGATTTGAAAGGCTACCATTTATACGGAACCGACCTGTGCCTCATTGCAGATTTCTTAGGGTACACGAGTTACGTAATTCCGTTCATGGTGCACCACCTGAGTTTGGGAAACCTAAAAGACCTGGAGCAGCACACCTCGGCATTTCTAGCTACCTACGGCCGTAAGTTGAGAGATAGGTTTGTAGAAACCACCTGCACCAAATTCTACCTGAGCAATGCTCCGTCTAAAAATAAGCTGTATAACCTGGGAGCAGCTTTCGGTCTTATTAAAGCTACGCAACGCCTCAAGCAGATCATGCGTTTGGGGCGGTAATCTAGAAGTACCTTACGGTGTGTTGATTTTATCTCGCTGGCAATAAGGTCTAAAAAACTCCTTTTTCCCCAGGAATATGCGTGTAAATGAAATCTGTCACTTCCTTTAATGGCTTGCAGGAATCTTCTGCTTGGGCTATTTTTTCAAATGTTTTGCGGGATTCTTTGATTTTAGGTTGAGCCTGCAGAAACATGCCCATAGAGGTAAGGTAGTGCCACTTCAATAAAAAAAGTCGGCCTAGGGTTTCTGGAATCAGTTGGAGAATCCATAAGACTTTGGCCGTGCCGTTTAAATGTAGGGCATTTAAAAAGAGTTTGTTTCGGTCATAAATGGTTTGTACATACTTCTTCTTAGCCGCCGATTTGATGGAGGTTGAAGTCTGATGCCGGCAGATACTGGAATGGTCATAATAGCATTTGAAACCTACGCGCCACGCTCTTAAAGACAGGTCTACATCTTCGCAGTAAAATGGGGAGAAGATCTCGTTGAAGCCTTGCAAGCGCAGAAACTTCTTTTTGTCAATTAAGGCGTTTGCTCCAGACAGGTACATGGTGTACAGGCCGTCTTGCATTTTGTTTTCATCTTTGAGCAGGTAATTGACAGATGTCTTTAGTTTAGCCCCGTGGTAGGTGGGCAGTTTGGCGCCATCTTGTATCTGCTCATCATGCCACCCTACAATTCGGCCCATTACCCCAAACGTGTCAGGCTTTTCAAAGTATTTTAGCTGGTGTTTGAAATAGGAGGGGGTAAGCTGTACATCACTGTTGAGCAGCAGTACCAGATCATAGGTAGCCGCCTGAATTCCTATGTTAGAGGTGGCTGAAAACCCGCTGTTGAAGGGTTTGGCTATAACGGTAATTTCAGGAAAATGCCGGTGTAGAAACGCGACAGATCCATCAGTAGAAAAGTCATCTACAATAATGATTTCAGTAGGAAGATCCACCTGTTGCAAGGCTTCCTTTACTGTTGCCAAGGTATGCTCAAAAAGATGTACCCCGTTGTAATTAGGGATCACGACTGATATACCAAATGACATAGACATGCTGGGGTTTAGAAGAGGAAGCGAAGGGTGTAACTATTACTTTATTTTCTTTTCAGTCTTACAAACGCATATCTGGAAAACCATTTTTCAGATATGTATTTAAAACTATTTCAGGTAGGTCTTTACCTTGAAATGAAGTTTGCGGTTGGTTTGCGGTTAAACCAGTTATTTCCATAGCCTTTCAGAAAATTACAACACCTACAGCAAACCTTGCCCTTTTAAACGCATTGTTTTCTCAGGTAGTTGATCTTACTCAACATTCCCTTTTTATACCAAGGGAATAACTCCTTTTGGTTTTTCAACAAGAAGACAAAGCACTTTAAATAATTAATGAAATTTGCAGGGGCTTGTTTCTTGGTCGTTAAGTATTCTTCAATAAACTGCCGGTCTGGTTCCGCAAGAAAAGTTGCTTTGGCAAAGGCCTGCGTTTGGGTGTACTTTCTAGCATTGGCCGTGGCCCGGGTATTCAATGATTTCTTGGTCTGCTGCACCACAGAAGTAGTGTGTACACGGTACTGCGTTAGAACCTTGTTCAGGTACTTTGCATTTCCCAAATAAGAAGCGGCAAACCCAATCCACCAATCATAAAAATGCAAGTTGTCTGGGAACGGAAGAATAGACTTTCGTAGCTCCGCTCTAAACAACATGGTGTGGCCCGTGACAAAGTTGTTCTCCAGAAATGCTTTATAACCAGGGTTGTCCACAAGCTTCAGGCATTTTTCTAAATCGCCGGGTAGTTTTTGGCCCTGTTCATCTATTAATTCAGAATTACTGAAGATGAGAAGGCTATTGCCAAGGTTGGTGACCAGTTCCTCTAATTTAGTAGGTACCCAAATGTCATCCTGGTCACAGATTGAGATAAAGTCTCCCTTGCATTTTGCAATGCCCAACTCAAAGTTTTTGTTATAACCCAGGTTCACCTCATTCTTGAAAACCTTAATTCTGGCGTCCTTCAGCTGAAAGCTTTCCAGAACCTGGTGGCTGTTGTCTGTAGAGCGATCATCAAGGCACAGGAGTTCAAAGTGGCCATAGGTTTGCCCTAGCACAGAGGTGATTTGTTCTGCTAAAAACTTTTCACCATTGTAGACGCACATGACTATAGATACCAAAGGCCCCTCTGTATTCTTCATTCTGGTACTGCTAAAATCTGATTCCACTTTAGTGTAAGCAACTGCTAAAGGCCTGCAGCCTACGGTGGGTAGACTTGGTTAGATGACCTTATTTAAAAATATGGTAGTGGTTTACAATGTATGATGCTTTGATTTTTGGTTGTTTCGGTAGTTGAACATTAGGTTTAAGCTCGCATCATGGTTCTCCTTTTTCTTGGAGAAGCAGGTCGTTTTCCTGACCAGCCTCCTGTTCCTGGCCCTGAGGCAGGTATTTACCCCTTCTATATTTTTTGTGTAAGCCTTGCCCACCTTGTGTTTCTCTGTAGGTATCACCTGGGCGAAGGCTCTCCAATGGTCGGTGCAGTATTCTCCAATGTGTGCTTTCTCCAGCTTCTTGAGCAGCTTCCTCACAGTTGCTGCGCTCCTGGGGCCGCAACTGTAAGCCAAAACCTCATCCGTCTCGGGGCAGTAGGCATACAAAAGCCAGTACTTCCCTTTCCTGCGCCTGCCCACGTAGCTCCAGACCTCGTCTATCTGCACCGACTCGTAGCAGCGCCGCGCCGGTGCGATGCTGAGTCGGCTGCCTTGCCGGCACAGGTTGTCCAGTATGCACTTGCGGCTCACCCCCAGCAGCGCCTCTATGTCGCGGATGCCGTTGTTGCGCTCCAAAAGCCGCACCATTAGCTGCTTTGTGGCCGGATCGGCGCCTTTGTACTGGTACGTGGCCTGGAACTGCTTTCTGCAGCTGTGGCATAGCAGGTTCTGGGCACCGTTCTTTTTCTTTCCGTTTTTTACTACCTTACTGCTCTGGCAGTGGGGACAGTTTATTTTGATGAGGACTTCGAACATTCCATCATCTTAAACAACTCACTGTCAGCTTTTATCCCATCATACTTTCTAAACCACTACCAAAAATATTAGTTGATTTTATTCAGAAAGTTAATGAAATATATCCAATAGAAGCGCCACCGAAGTGGGTTGGGTTGGTTTAATTTCTTGTACAGCTTGTTCAATTCCCGTAGGTTGTTCTTCCGCTGCTTAATAAGTGTCTTCTTGACTTTGCCCTGGAAATGCGCCATGGCTAGTTGCAGGACGATATCCCATTTGGTAAACTGCTCCGCCCGGTTTTTCTCGCCCCAAACGCCACCAGCGTGCACCCTGTACACCGCCATGGTGGCTGGCAGAAAATGAATCTTGCCGTGTTGCGCGTTCAGTAGATGTAAGAGATAATCGCCAACCGGTGACGCATGAAAACTTGCCGGCAAGACAGTTTGGTGGTTTCTGAACACACAGGACACCGTATGGATATAGTTGTTCAAAGCCAAATCCAAAATGGTGGTTTCTTCCTGTTGGTCTGGGTTTGAAATATAATCTAACGCAGGGTTGTTTTCATGGATGACTTTAACCCGGTGAAAAGAAATGGAGAAGGACGGGTTCTCTTCCAGAAGGTTGACTTGCTTTTGTAGCTTGTGAGGGTCTGTCCAGTAGTCATCACCTTCGCAAAGCGCTACATAGGTTCCTGTACAAGCCTGCAGGGTTTGGGAGAAATTGGCCATCATGCCCAGGTTTTTCTCTGGCAGGAGGAGCTTGATCTTTTCCGGAAACTGTCTTTGGTAGTCTTGGATAATGACACGGGTGTTGTCTGTGGAGCAGTCTTCCCCGATGACCAGTTCAACGTCAAAACTGGTTTGCTGCTGCATAACTCCTTCAATGGCTTGCGCTATAAACGCAGCGTGGTTATAGGCAATCATGCAGACACTTACTTTCACGGGCATATCAATTGAGTCGCTTGGTGATTCGGGCGGGTACGCCTACGGCCATGCACCCGGAAGGAATATTTTTTGTCACTACCGCGCCTGCGCCTACCACTACGTGGTCTCCTATCTGCACTTTTGGTAAAATGGTGGCACTGGCCCCAATAGAAGTGAAATTTCCAACAGTTACACCACCGGTCAACAACGCTTTTGGCGAAATCTCTGAAAACCTGCCTACTTGTACATCATGGTGCAGTTGCGCGCCTGCATTGATGAGTGTCCCCATGCCAATGTTTATGCTGTTGGTTAGGAGCACGTTTTCCATTATGTTCACGCCTTCCCCCAGATGCACATCAAATTTACCAATACTGGCAGATGCGGCTATGACCTGGTAAAGTTCAGCGCCTAGTGATAAAAATCTGGAAGCCAGGAGGGACCGCGTCTCTGGCCCACCTACGCCAATGGCTACTTTCTGGCAATGGGCTAAGACGGCACGCGCTTCAGACTCAGACCGTAAAATGGGAAAAGTATCGTAGAGCTTCTGCGGTAAATCTGTGGACACATCATCAAAAAAACACAGATTGTCCAGCTGCTGATTGCGGCTGAGCACACTCAGTACATCTTTGGCATGCCCCTTCGCTCCTAATACTATCATGTTAATAGTTTTGGGCTCGTAACAAAGCGCGGCAAATCATGACAACCTCTTCCACAGACAAATCATAGTAAAGCGGAAGACACAGAATCCGTTGGGAGATAGCACTGGATATTTTCATTTCCTGCCCTTGCTCCACATAATTCAGAGTTTCCAGTGAGGGATAGAAGTACCTACGTGGGTACACATAGACGTGGTGCAAGGCCTCTACTGCCTTCAGTAGATCTTTTTCCTCTTTAAAAATAATAGGGTAATAGGCGTGGTTATATTCTGTAAGGGGTTGCAACACAGGTCTGATGCACTGCAAGGGCTTCAGCATGGCATTATACCGTAAGGATAGCTCCTTTCGTTTGGCCAGGATGGCTGTCACGTGCGGCAAGTTGCACAAACCCATAGCCGCATGGAATTCACTGTTCTTGCCGTTGGTACCAAGCCCATGGAATTTCTCAGGGCCGTCATGCCCGAAATTGCGGATGTGGGCTATCTCTTTGGCCAAGGCGGCATCTTGGGTGATAATGGCCCCGCCCTCTGTGGTATGAAACAATTTGGTGGCGTGAAAACTAAGCGTACTAATGTCTCCATGATGAAACACAGAGCGCCCGTTGATATTGGTGCCAAACGCGTGCGCGCCGTCATAGATGACCCGCAGGTTATGGCGCTGGGCAATTGCCTGAATCTTCTCTACGTCACAGGGGTTGCCAAACACATGGGTGGCCAGAATGGCAGAGGTCTGTGGTGTGATGGCTGCCTCAATGAGTGCAGGATCCAGATTCAGCGTCTGCGGATGGATGTCTACGAACACGGGACTGCAGCCTTCCCAGACAATACTACTGGTAGTGGCTACATAGGAAAAAGGCGTGGTGATGATCTTGCCGGTTAACCGCAAAGCCCTGATAGCTATTTGAATGGCAATGGTACCATTTCCTACAAAGAAGAGATGCGGTACATCAAAGTATTCCTTCAGCTTCAGTTCCAGTTCATTGACCAGCGGACCATTATTGGTCAGCCATCCTCTGTTCCAGATACCATCAAGGTACCGGTTAAACTCTTCTCTTGGCGGAAGAAACGGTTTGGTCACGTTGATCATTTAGACACTATATAAAGTACAGACCTGAGGTGAATGCCGTAAATGGCAAATTTTTCTTCACAAAAATAAGTTGTCCCTACTTGCTTCACCTTAAACCCGGTTTGCTCCAAACGCTGGATAAAGCCGTTCTTACAGCGAAACAGCATTTGCTGCGCAGGTATTTTGCCAAGGAAGCAGTTTGGGCTATCTCTAATATTTAAGCAGGCTTATCCCCTGCATTTAAATAATCTTAAAAATAAAGCGCGTATAGCTGGTCACGTGCATGGCAGAAAGAGCGTGTATAGAACAAGTAAAGTGTCTCATGCTGCAAGATGGAATGAATGAACTGGTTTTGGTGCAGCTCTCTAAAATAATGAAATGGAATAGGCTCAAACCGCGCCCCTTTCTTCTGGCAAATAGGGCAAAAGGTGTCTCCTTGGGGTTGCCACTTGTTGCTTTTTGGTTTTTTTAATAGGCTCTTTATTTCTTTCAACATACAATGGATAGCAGGCTGTCACTGAAAAATATTGGATATGGGATTAAGGTATAAGGCTATAGAAGGTAAGGGGCTGCATTAGGAACTCTTCTCAATCACTTGCAACGGCCTACTGACCATGGGTTGTGTGATGGAGGGTTGAGGAGTCGCGGCTGGTGCCTTGCTTAGGTTCAATTCCCACAGTTTGGCATATTTTACCACCGGATAAAAAGAAGAAAGAAAAGCCCACAAAAAACCGGGCACGCCGTTTCTGAAGCAGCCTTTGATAAAATACACTTTAAAGAAGGTGACCGGGCATTTGAGCACCACATGCGCGAAGCTGATTTTGCGACCGCCCTCATGCATGCTCTGTGCCGCCAGGCTGGTGTACTTGTTAAATTTCACAAAGAACTCATGCAGGTCACGGTAACTGTGGTGGAGCATTTCGCCGCGCAGTTTGCCAATGGAGCCGGTAAGCCTGACTTTCTCATGCACGGGGGCATCATCAAAATTACCGAACCGCTTGTTGAAAAACCGGAGGAACCGCTTGCTGGCCTCTGAGTTCAGGCGGGTGCCTAAAAAGATAAGCGGAATGCTGACATAATAACCCGCATGCTTGCTTTCATTTTGCTGTAAGATAGCCTGAATCTCCTGCCTAAGCTGGTCGGTCACTATTTCATCTGAGTCAACAGAAAGCACCCAGTCATGCTGGGCCTGGTCCACGGCAAATTTCTTCTGGTTACCGTAGCGGTCAAAGGGGCGGTGCACTACCCGGCACTGGTAGTGGGCGCAGATGGCCAGCGTGTTATCAGAACTGCCGGAGTCAACCACCACTATCTCATCACACCAAGATAAGGCCTGCAGCGTAGCATCCAGCCGCTGGGCTGCGTTGAGGGTAATTAAAACGGCACTGATTTTCTGCATAAACTACGCTGGAGGAAATTCTTTGTACTTAGCTGAAACTCTGCTCAGCACAGAGAGTTAGGGCAGGTATTGTTTGGTAAACGCGAAAGAAAAAAGCATCTTCCGGAAGGCTAACGTAAACATCTGCTCAAATATTCGTATGCACCTATGTATATTTAATTTCTATATTTGCGTATAGGTACCTTTATCATAGCTGTAAAAGTACAAAATTAAGTCAAATGAGCGAACAGAGAGGGAAATCAATGAGCAAAGAGGAAAAAGATGCCCGTTTTGAGGCTGAACTGATGCCTGTCATCTCCCCGCTCTACAACTTCGCGTTTCGTCTCACCCTAGACGAAGATGACGCCAACGACCTGGTACAGGAGACCTATCTCAAGGCATACCGGTTTTTTGATTATTTTGAGCCCGGAACTAATGCCAAGGCGTGGCTGTTCCGCATCCTGAAGAACTCGTTCATTAACGACTTCCGGAAGAAGAGCAAGCAACCGGCCAAAGTTGACTACTCTGAGGTAGAGGGGTATTATAATTCTGAAGATGTAGACGCCGAGGGAGACAGCTCCGGGGGCACTACAGACCTGCGCATGGAAAGCGTGCAGGACCTCATTGGAGATGAAGTAGCCAGCGCCTTGAACTCATTACCGGTAGATTTTAGGACCGTGATCATTCTTTGCGACCTGGAGGGTTTCACGTATGAAGAAATGGCCAAAATTCTGGATATTCCCATTGGAACCGTCCGGAGCCGCCTGCACCGGGCACGCCATTTCTTAAAGGAGAAACTGGAGAAATATGCTAAATCAATGGGGTACAACAGCTAAATAGATAAAATATACAATGGCAGCACACATGACACAAGAATTAGAGGGCGGCCCTTCTGAGAAGGAAAGCCAGGAGCCAGACTGTGAGAAAGTGGTAGGCGTGTTTGAGAAATGGTTAGAGGGGAAAGCCACCCAGGAAGACGAACAGTATCTGGCCGCCCGTGCCGATGAGTGCTCGCCGTGCTTTGAGAACCTTGACCAGCAGCAAGTCTTCGTGAAATTCCTCAATGAAGCGCTTCGCAGACCCGGTACGCCAGCCTCTCTGGTAGATACCATCAAATCAAAGATCCACCAATCCGCTTAGTCCGCTAGGCTTCCCTACCCAGGATGCAAGGTAAAATCATTATTTTTTCGGCCCCGTCTGGCGCCGGCAAGACTACAATTGTACGCCATTTAGTAAATCTACTCCCTGAACTTAGTTTCTCCATCTCCGCCTGCACCCGCGACCGCCGTGGCCGCAGTGAGGTGAACGGAAAAGACTATTACTTCATCACCCCAGAAGATTTCCATGACAAGATCAGCAATGACGAGTTTGTGGAATGGGAAGAGGTGTATGAAGGAGCTTTTTACGGAACACTCAAGTCTGAGATTGAACGCATCTGGGCCTCAGGAAAGCACGCCATCTTAGACGTGGACGTGAAGGGCGGCCTGAGCGTGAAAAACTTCTACAAAGACCGCGCCCTGGCCGTTTTTGTGAAACCACCTTCCATTGAGGAACTCTCCAAGCGTTTAGTGGCCCGTAACACAGATTCGGCGTCCAGCATTTCCAGCCGTATTTTCAAGGCAAAGTTTGAACTTACCTTTGAAGACCAGTTTGACGAGGTGATTGTGAATGAGAACCTGGAAGAGGCCTTCGCCAAAGCCGAGAAGCTGGTGCGTAATTTCATTTTCCAGGGGCCAGATTCAGTGTAAGGTATGCGGGTGGGTCTGCTTTTTGGGTCGTTCAACCCCATTCACATTGGGCATTTAATTCTGGCCAACTACATGGCGGCCAACACCAACCTGGACACCGTCTGGCTGGTGGTGAGCCCGCAGAACCCGTTCAAGCCCAGCAACAGTCTGCTCCATGAGTTTGACCGCCTGCACATGGTGCGCCTAGCCATTGAAGACAACCCAGACCTGGGCGTGACGGACACTGAGTTCAGAATGCCCAAACCCAGCTACACCATAGACACGCTCGCGTACCTCAAGGAGAAGTACCCCACGTACCAGTTTTCCCTGATCATGGGCGAGGACAATCTGCTCACGTTCCACAAATGGAAAAACCATGAGCAGATTCTGGCCGACCATAACCTGTTGGTGTATCCGCGAAAGAGTTCTGCGCAGCCAATTCCAGCAAACCTACAGGAGCATCCCAGAATCACCTTGGTGCCCGCGCCTTTGCTGGATATCTCGGCCACGTTTATAAGGCAGTGTCTCAAGGAAGGGAAATCTACCCGGTATCTGTTGCCGGAGTCCGTGGAAACCTACATCAAATCCAAGAAACTATATCATTCCTGACCGGAACGAAAGCTTTTAAAACAGGAACGGCTGCCTTTGCAAAGGCAGCCGTTCCTGTTTCTGGGCTCCATTCTGGAAATGAGAGCCAAACCAGACACAAATTAGATGGTCATGATCTCCGCTTCTTTCTTGGTCAGGAGCTCGTCTAGTTTTACAATGTAGGCATCTGTGAGTTTCTGCACTTTGGCTTCGCCATCTTTCACGGCGTCTTCAGAAGTGCCTTCTTTCTGTAGCTTGCGCAGAGATTCGTTCACGTCTTTTCTGATGTTGCGCACTCTGATTTTGCCGCTCTCGGTTTCGTTTTTGGCTTGCTTCACCAGGTCACGGCGGCGCTCCTCAGTAAGGGCCGGAATGTTCAGACGGACGCCGTCGGCTTCCATGTTGGGGGCTAGACCCAGGTCAGAGTTCTTAATGGCTTTGCCAATCTCAGACACCATGGCTTTTTCCCAGGGCTTAATCATGAGCGTGCGCGCGTCTGGCGTGCTCACATTGGCTACCTGTGAGATGGGCGTGGGCGTGCCGTAGTAATCTACCTTAAGGTCTTCTACCATGGCAGGCGAGGCCTTGCCGGCTCTGATCTTGGTTAATTCCACGCTGGTGTGCTGCACCGACTTCTGCATGGATTCCTCGGCTTCGCTCAAATAAAAGTTGATTTCTTCGGTCATTGGGTTCTCTGGTTAGAAAGATAAAACCTGGCTGCCCAGGCCATACAGCCATAAGGCGATGCTAATTTCTGATATTATTCTTTAAATTCCACACGGTGGGCAACAGTTGCCTTTAAAAGCCAGCCTTTTGCCAAGTGGTACGTTGGTTTTCCGTTTTTGGCTCCGTTTTCAGAAATGAGCCCTAAAACGGAAAGTTCCTGGTCTTACACTCCAATAAAAACGTCTGCCAACCGAATTCCTTGTTTACATGGAAACCATAGTGCCCACTTTCTCGCCGTTAATGAGGCGGGCCAGGTTGCCGCGCTGGTTAATGTCAAACACCAATATGGGCAGGTTGTTTTCCTTGCAAAGGGTAAAGGCGGTCATGTCCATCACGTTCAGGCCTTTGTTGAAGACTTCCTCAAACGTGATGTCATCATATTTCACGGCGTTGGGGTCTTTCTCTGGGTCTGCGGTGTAAATGCCGTCTACGCGGGTGCCTTTCAAGACCACATCGGCCTCAATCTCAATGGCTCTCAGAGAAGCGGCAGAATCTGTGGTGAAATACGGGCTCCCGATGCCAGCCCCAAAAATCACCACGCGGCCTTTCTCCAGGTGGCGCAGCGCGCGGCGGCGGATGTACGGCTCACACACCTGCTGAATGTTAATGCCCGAAAGCAAACGGGTGTACACGCCGGCTTTCTCCAGCGCGCTCTGCAGCGCCATGCTGTTGATCACGGTGGCCAGCATGCCCATGTAGTCGCCCTGCACGCGGTCTAACCCTACAGACTCGGCCTGCACGCCCCTGAAAATATTGCCGCCGCCAATCACCACGGCCACTTGGGCGCCCAGGTCAATGGCAGACTTTATTTCCTGGGCGTATTGCACCAGCATGTTGGTATCAATGCCATACTGCTGCTCGCCCATCAAGGACTCTCCGCTGAGCTTCAATAGAATTCGTTTGAATCGCATGCTATTTATTATAATATAGTAAGTGAGTAATGCGTAAATACGTTTTCGGGCTCATTTCTGAAAATGAGCCCGAAAACGGAAATTTTTTAGAAGACAATCAATACCTGGTTTTTCTCAACGTTCTGTTTCACGTTCACCTTTACGGCACTCACCACGCCGTCACCGGGCGACTTGATGATGTTCTCCATTTTCATGGCTTCCAGAATAAGAACGGGGTCGCCTTTTTTTACTTCCTGCCCGGGCTGCACTTTAATATCTAAGATAAGGCCGGGCATGGGCGCTTTGATGTCGTTGATCTTCTGTACCAGCGCCTCACCCATGCCCAAGCTCTCCAGCAGCAGGTCCATGCGGTCCTGCACCTGCAGGGTGTGCACGTTGCCGTTGATTTTGATTCTGAGCGTTTTGGGGGCGGCGGGGTCTTGTTCCAGCAGTTCGGCGGTATAGGATTTGCCGTCCTTTAGAATATGGAACGAGGTGGCGTTTAAGGGAAGCAGATCCCAGGTAAAGGGGGTGCCGTTGAGAAGGATCTGGTTTTTCTCCATCTCCACTTGCCACGTTTGCGTAGCTGATTTTACCTGTAGCATCTATTGCAGCGTTAAAGTGCGGGTTTGCCGTAGTATGAAACTAAATTCACAACTTGAGTCCTCAAAGTTAATAAATCCTTGCATGAATCACATCCTTTCGCGCGCGTTCTTCCTGTTATTAAGTAGCGGTTTGGCTCTGGGCTGCGCCGTAAAAGCGCCAAGCCCCGTTGCCCCGGTGGCGGCACCTGTACCGGTTACGGTAGATTCTGTGAAATTGCCTGCGCCGCCCACCAATAGCAACGGACCCTACCAACCCGCCGCCGAGCGGCTGATGGATTTAGTGCATACCCGGCTGGCGGTTTCCTTTGACTGGACCAAGCAACACGTGCTGGGCGAAGCCACCTTGACCCTTAAACCGTATTTCTACTCGCAGAACCAACTGGTACTGGACGCCAAAGGCTTTGACATTCATAAAATTGCAATGGTACGCGGCAAGCAGCAGCAGCAGGCGTTGACGTATGAATATGATCAGGAAAAACTAACCATTTCCCTAGACAAGACCTATACCAGAAAAGACACGTTTCAAGTGTTTATTTCTTATACGGCCAAGCCGAACGAGTTGAAAGCGAAGGGCAGCGCCGCCATTACCTCAGACAAAGGCCTGTATTTCATCAACCCGTTAGGTACAGAGCCGGAACTGCCGCGCCAGATTTGGACCCAAGGCGAAACCGAAGCCAACTCGGCCTGGTTTCCCACCATTGACAAGCCCAACGAGCGCATGACCCAGGACATTTTCATCACCGTGGACAAGAACTTCAAGACGCTTTCCAACGGAATCCTGGTTTCGAGCTCATTTGGGAAACAGGGCCAGAAAACGGACCATTGGCGCATGACCAAACCGCACGCACCCTACCTGGTGATGCTGGCCATTGGCGAATACACCGTCATCAAAGACAAATGGCGCAACAAGGAAGTAAGTTATTGGGTGGAACCCGAATATGCCGCCACCGCCAAAGCCACCTTCGGCCGCACGCCGGCCATGCTGGAATTCTTCTCCCAAAAATTGGGCGTTGACTTTCCCTGGGACAAATATGCGCAGGTAGTAGTCCGGAATTTTGTGTCTGGCGCCATGGAAAACACAACCGCCTCCACGTTTATGGAAGCCTTGCAGCAAGACCGAAGGGAATTGCTGGACAAAAACTGGGACCACATCATTGCGCATGAGCTGTTCCACCAGTGGTTCGGGGATTTGGTCACCACCGAGTCCTGGGCGAATTTGCCTTTGAATGAATCCTTCGCAGATTACTCTGAATATTTGTGGGCAGAGCACCAATACGGGCCAGATGAAGCCGCGCTCACACACAGAGCTGCTTTATTAGAATACCTGGGTGAAGCCAAAACCAAACAGGAGCCCTTGATCAGGTACCGGCACACAGACCGCGAAGATATGTTTGACAGCCACAGTTACGCTAAAGGCGGGCGCGTGCTGCACATGCTCCGGAAAGAAGTAGGAGAGGAGGCGTTTTTCGCTTCGTTGCAACTATACTTAAAAACCAATCAGTTTACGGCCGTGGAGATAGACAAGCTGCGGCTGGCTTTTGAGGAAGTGACCGGCCGGGACCTGAATCCCTTCTTCGACCAATGGTTTTTAACGCCGGGCCATCCGGAACTGCAGGTAAAGCATGCCTTTCAGAACCAAACCCTTTCCTTAGAAATCGCCCAAACCCAGGACACGCTTAGAACCACAGTCTATCAAATGCCTGTCACTATTGCTGTTTTAGAAGGAGGGAAATGGCAGGAAAAACAAGTGATGCTGTCAAAAGCGAAGGAAACGTTCCAGCTGCCGGTTACTGCAGTGCCGCAGGCAGTAGTCATTGACCCCAAGCAAGACCTGTTGGCGATGATTACCCATAAGAAGACGGAGCAAGAATGGGCGCAACAGTTTTTATTCAGCACGGCCTACGCCGCCAAAGCAGATGCGCTCTTAGCTTTGCAAGATTCAAAAGATCCCGTTTTAGAAGTCGTACTCCGGAAAGCCATACAGGATTCTTTCTGGAAGGTGCGTGCTTCTGGGCTGGAAGTATTGGTGGCTACCGTGCACATGCAAAAGCCAGAAGTGCAAAACGAAGTGCAACGCCTGGCAGAGACAGATCAAAACAGTGCCGTGCGGGCCACCGCCATGTATGCCATGAGTACCTTATCGGGTTTGCCGGTTTCTATTATAGAGAAAGGACTGCAAGATAGTTCATACCAGGTGGTGAGTGCTTCCATCTTTGCCTACCTGAGAGGGAACCATGACCCTGAACGCCTCAAGCCTTTCCTTACCTACAAAAATGCCGAAGTAGTTAATGCGCTGGCGGCCGGCTTAGCCAATTCTCCGCAGAACGAAATCTATGATTGGTATCTCTCCCAGGCCCGCCGTTTACGCGGTGGCGACCTGTATTACTTTGTTCAGAGCTTTGGCGCCTACCTTCTGAAAAAAAATATTGACGACCAGGAGCGAGGGTGGCAGGCGCTGGTAGCCATAGTGGACCGAGAAACCATGGACGTCACCAAACAAGCAGCCTTTCAAATGCTTACCCTCATGGCAGAGACCGATGACCGCAAGCAAACCCTCTTAAAATTGGTGGAGAAAGACCCCAAACTGGAGCCCATGCTGCAGGTGCAAATGAATTGACAGAAAAAATATTTGGGGAAATATTTGACAAGGAGCAAAAAGCCGTTAATTTTGCATCTCCTTAGAACGAAGACCGCATAGGAAATCGTTTTTAAGGGTTCTTTGAAAGAAGATTGGGGAGATTCCAGAGTGGCCAAATGGGACGGACTGTAACTCCGTTAGCGTAAGCTTTCGAAGGTTCGAATCCTTCTCTCCCCACATCAACACATGGTCAGAGGTTGCGGCAAGGTTACAGGTTGCCACGTAAAGACTTCTGATGTACCAGTACACAAGCGGGAGTAGCTCAGCTGGTAGAGCGACAGCCTTCCAAGCTGTAGGTCGCGGGTTCGAACCTCGTCTCCCGCTCATTGAAGATGAGTAAGATGCAGCGGGAGCTGCATCCTTTCATTATGCCGACGTAGCTCAGGGGTAGAGTGCTTCCTTGGTAAGGAAGAGGTCGTGGGTTCAATTCCCATCGTTGGCTCAAGCGGTAATATTCTTTTTTTTAACACAATACACCGTTTCACCCAAGAACTAAATAATTTCTAAAATGGCTAAAGAAAATTTTGATCGCTCCAAACCGCACGTAAACATCGGTACTATCGGGCACGTTGACCACGGCAAAACAACCTTGACTGCTGCTATTACTCAGGTTTTAGCGGGCAAAGGTCTAGCCGCAAAAAGAGATTTCTCTTCTATTGACAACGCTCCTGAAGAAAAAGAGCGTGGTATCACTATTAACACGTCTCACGTAGAGTACGCTACTGAGAGCCGTCACTATGCACACGTTGACTGTCCTGGTCACGCTGACTATGTGAAGAACATGGTTACGGGTGCTGCCCAGATGGACGGTGCTATCTTGGTGGTTGCTGCTACTGATGGCCCTATGCCACAGACACGTGAGCACATCCTTTTGGCTCGTCAGGTAGGTGTTCCTGCTCTTGTTGTGTTCATGAACAAAGTGGACATGGTAGACGATCCAGAATTGTTAGAGCTTGTTGAAATGGAAATCAGAGAGCTTCTTTCTTTCTATGATTTCGACGGGGACAACATTCCAGTTATCCAGGGTTCTGCTCTTGGTGGCTTGAACGGCGACGAGAAATGGGTGAAAACCATTGAAGAATTGATGGACGCGGTTGATAACCACATTCCAATTCCTGCTCGTTTAACTGACCTTCCATTCTTGATGCCAGTTGAGGACGTGTTCTCTATCACTGGTCGTGGTACAGTAGCTACTGGCCGTATTGAGCGTGGTATCATCAACTCTGGTGAGCAAGTTGATATCTTGGGTATGGGTGCTGAAGGCTTGAAATCAGTAGTAACTGGTGTTGAGATGTTCCGCAAAATCCTAGACAGAGGTGAAGCTGGTGACAACGTAGGTCTGTTGCTACGCGGTATTGAGAAAACTGATATCCGTAGAGGTATGGTTATCTGCAAGCCAGGTTCTGTAACTCCCCACTTGAAATTTAAGGCTGAAGTTTACGTTCTTTCTAAAGAAGAAGGTGGACGTCACACGCCATTCTTCAACAACTACCGTCCACAGTTCTACTTGAGAACTACTGACGTAACTGGTATCATCACGTTGCCAGAAGGTGTTGAGATGGTAATGCCAGGTGATAACATCACTATCACGGTAGATTTGATCAACAAAGTAGCCATGGAAAAAGGTCTTCGTTTCGCTATCCGTGAGGGTGGTAGAACCGTAGGTGCCGGTCAGGTAACTGAAATCCTTGACTAATTACTGAAAATAATAAGTCCGCTCTGCTGATAAAGTGGGGCGGACTTGTTTTTTTAGGAAAAGAATAATACATTTGCACTCCATTTGAACGAATGGCGTGCATTTTTTTACGGGAGTAGCTCAATTGGTAGAGTAGTGGTCTCCAAAACCATTGGTTGTAGGTTCGAGTCCTACCTCCCGTGCTAGAGAAGTAAAAGCATCACAATGGAAAAGCTGACGAAATTTTTCAATAACACAGTAGAGGAGATGCGCTTCAAGGTCTCCTGGCCAACCTATACGGAGCTTCAGAAGAGTTCTATTCTGGTGTTGGTTGGATCTATGGTGTTTGCGCTAGTTGTGGGTGCTATGGACTTTGTGTACGACTCCACACTGGAATGGTTTTACAACCAATTCTAAAAATTTAGCTGGAGAATGGCAGACTTAAAATGGTACGTGGTACGGGCGGTTTCCGGACAAGAGAAGAAAGCAAAGTCCTATCTTGAAAACGAAGTGGCCCGGCATAACCTGACGGAAATGGTACCCCAGGTGCTTATTCCTTCAGAGAAAGTATATGAAATGCGCAATGGAAAGAAGCGGGTGCGTGAGCGCAGTTTTTTTCCTGGTTATGTATTAGTGCATGCAGATATCTCCAACGGAGAAGTAGAGCACTTAATCATTAGCACCCCCGGGGTTATAGGCTTTTTAGGAGCCGGCAACGGTAATACTGCTGCCAAACCTGTGCCGCTTAGAATGTCAGAAGTCAACCGCATCTTAGGAAAGGTAGACGAGACCGACGAGCAAGTGGAAACACTGGAAACGCCTTTCATTGTAGGCGAGACAGTAAAAGTAATGGACGGACCTTTTAATGGCTTCTCTGGAACAGTGGAGGAAGTATTTGAGGAGCGCCGGAAATTGAATGTGATGGTGAAGATCTTTGGCCGTAACACGCCAGTGGAACTGAACTATATGCAAGTAGAAAAGGAACAGTAGTAATAATTAATAATGGCAAAAGAAATAAAAGGTTACCTGAAACTTCAGGTAAAGGGAGGCGCCGCGAATCCATCGCCGCCGATTGGACCTGCACTTGGTTCTAAAGGTCTTAACATCATGGAGTTCTGCAAGCAGTTCAACGCTAGAACCCAGGATAAGGCTGGCCAAGTCTGCCCAGTTCTAATTACAATCTACACAGATAAGTCATTTGACTTTGTAATTAAAACTCCTCCCGCTCCAGTATTGTTGATGGATGCTGCAAAAATCAAGAGTGGTTCTAAAGAGCCGAACCGGAACAAAGTAGGTTCAGTGACTTGGGATCAGATCAGAGAGATCGCAGAAATCAAAATGCCTGACTTGAACGCTTTCAAAGTGGAGTCGGCCATGAAATTGGTAGCTGGTACCGCGCGCAGCATGGGTATCACGGTAAAAGGAACTGCTCCTTGGAGTGAGTAATTAAAAAAAGCAAATGGCTAGAATTTCTAAAAACAGAAAAGCAGTCTTAGCAAAGTACGACCCATCAAAAGAGTACTCTCTGTTAGATGCGGCAGGCGTAGTGAAGGAAATCACCTTCACTAAGTTT
This sequence comes from Rufibacter sp. LB8, assembly GCF_014876185.1. NCBI lineage: Bacteria > Pseudomonadati > Bacteroidota > Cytophagia > Cytophagales > Hymenobacteraceae > Rufibacter > Rufibacter sp. LB8. Next base: position 4,127,052 of record NZ_JADALJ010000001.1, read on the forward strand.
GATGCCTCAGTTGACATTGACGTTCGTCTGGGGGTTGACCCACGCAAGGCTGACCAGATGGTGAGAGGTGTAGTAACACTTCCGCACGGAACTGGTAAAGATGTACGTGTATTGGTGCTTTGTACACCTGACAAAGAGCAGGAAGCAAAAGATGCCGGTGCAGACTATGTAGGCTTGGACGAGTACATCCAGAAGATTGAAAAAGGCTGGACTGATATTGATGTAATCATCACCATGCCTGCCGTTATGGCAAAAGTAGGTAGACTGGGACGTATCTTAGGACCAAGAAACTTAATGCCAAACCCTAAAGCAGGTACTGTTACACCAGATGTAGCAAAAGCTGTGAAAGAGGTTAAAGCTGGTAAGATTGACTTTAAAGTTGATAAGACCGGTATCATCCACACCAGCATTGGTAAAGTTTCTTTTGGACCAGACCAGTTGGCCGCTAACGCATCTGAGGTGATTGCCACCTTGAACCGCTTAAAGCCATCTTCTGCCAAAGGAACTTATATTAGAAGCATCACATTGTCAAGTACAATGAGTCCTGGTGTAGTAGTTGATAAATCCTCTATTTAACGAGACCAAGAGATGACACGGGAAGAGAAAGAAATCATTGTACGTGATTTGAGTGAGAAGCTTGCTCAAAACCCATTTGTCTATATCACTGACGCTTCAGATTTAACGGTAGCTACTATCAATAAATTCAGAAGATTGTGCTTTGATAGAGGCATTGAGTACAAAGTGTACAAAAATACTCTGATTCGCAAAGCATTAGATACCTTAGATGCTGACACATCAGCGTTAGATGTAGCCTTGAAAGGCTCTTCAGGTATCTTGTTTGAAGCTACCACTGGTAATGCTCCGGCAAAATTATTAATGGATTTCCGTAAGGCCGGGGTTAAGAAACCTGTGCTGAAGGGTGCTTACATTGACAGCAGCATTTACTTAGGTGATGATCAGCTGGACACACTGAGCAAAATCAAATCCAAAGAAGAACTTGTTGGTGAAATCATCGGGTTACTTCAATCTCCAGCTAAAAACGTTATTTCTGCGCTTCAGAGCGGTGGAAACGTATTGGCTGGCGTGCTTAAAACATTATCAGAGAGAGAACAATAATTCAATTTTAAAACAACTTTTAATTACTAATAAAAATGGCAGATTTGAAAGCATTCGCTGAGCAGTTGGTTAACTTAACTGTAAAAGAGGTTAATGAACTTGCTACTATTCTTAAGGATGAGTATGGTATTGAGCCAGCAGCTGCTGCTCCTGTAATGGTAGCTGGTGCTGCCGGTGGCGACGCCGGAGCTGCTGCTGAGGAAAAAACATCATTTGATGTAATCCTTAAGTCAGCTGGTGCCTCTAAACTAGCAGTTGTGAAGCTGGTGAAAGAACTTACTGGTCTTGGCTTGAAAGAAGCGAAAGAACTGGTTGATGGAGCTCCTAAACCATTGAAAGAAGGTGTTGCGAAAGATGAAGCAGATTCATTGAAAAAGCAATTGGAAGAAGCTGGTGCTGAAGTGGAGGTTAAGTAATCTCACACCACCTTCCATTACCACATAGGGTTAGACCTGGCATTTTCGTCAGGTCTTTTCCTGTTTGTACCTAGAAATGATTTTCTAGAAATTTCTGCCCTTGTAAGACCATCACAAAGGGTACGACAAAGTTTAAACGTAAAAATCTGACAACTTTGGCTACAAGTAAAATGACAGAGCGGATCAATTTTGCGTCTATTAAGTCAGTCATTGATTATCCTGACTTTCTAGATGTTCAGCTACAATCTTTCCAAGACTTTTTCCAATTGGAAACCGCTGCAGAGAACCGCACGGAAGAAGGTTTGTTCAAAGTGTTTGCTGAGAATTTCCCGATCTCTGACTCAAGAGAAAATTTCGTACTGGAATTTGTTGATTACCACGTAGATCCGCCAAAATACTCAGTAGATGAGTGCATTGACCGTGGATTGACCTATTCAGTGCCATTAAAAGCAAAGCTTCGTTTGATCTGTAATGACTCAGACAATGAAGACTTTGAAACCATAGAACAGGAAGTTTTCTTAGGAAACATCCCGTACATGACTGAGAAAGGTTCTTTTGTGATCAACGGCGCTGAGCGCGTGATTGTGTCACAGTTGCACCGCTCACCGGGCGTGTTCTTTGCGCAAAGCAAGCACACCAACGGTACCAAGCTTTACTCTGCCAGAATTATCCCTTTCAAAGGGTCTTGGATTGAATTTGCCACTGACGTGAACAACGTCATGTATGCTTACATTGACCGTAAGAAGAAATTCCCGGTAACTACCTTGTTGCGTGCCATTGGGTACGGAACAGATAAAGACATTCTAGACTTATTTGGTCTGTCTGAGGAAGTGAAGGCAGATAAGAAAACGCTGAAGAATGTAGTTGGCAGAAAGTTAGCTGCACGGGTTTTAAGAACCTGGACCGAAGACTTTGTGGATGAAGATACCGGAGAGGTAGTTTCTATTGACAGAAACGAGGTTCTCTTAGAGCGTGATTCTGAAGTATCTGAAGATGATCTTGATGTGATCATCAGCTCTGGTGTTAAGTCTATTGTGTTGCACCGTGAGAACGTGAACATAGCGGACTATAATATCATCTATAACACACTACAGAAAGACAACTCTAACTCTGAGCAAGAAGCGGTAGAGCAAATCTACCGTCAGTTGCGTAACACAGAAGCGCCAGACGTTGAAACTGCCCGGGATATTATCCAGAAGTTGTTCTTCAGCGACAAGCGTTATGACTTAGGAGATGTTGGTCGGTATAGAATCAACAAGAAACTAGGTCTTGACAAGAACTGGGAAGCCAAAGTATTAACCAATGAGGACATTGTTCTTATTGTTAAATATCTGATAGGCTTGATCAACTCACGTGCAGTAGTAGATGATATTGACCACTTGAGCAACCGCCGTGTGAGAACGGTAGGAGAGCAATTGTACGCGCAGTTTGGTGTTGGTTTGGCCCGTATGGCCAGAACCATCAAAGAGCGTATGAATGTGCGTGACAATGAAGAATTCAAACCGGTTGACTTGATCAACGCGCGTACGCTTTCTTCTGTAATCAACTCCTTCTTTGGTACCAACCAGCTGTCTCAGTTCATGGACCAGACCAATCCGCTGGCAGAAATCACGCACAAACGTCGTGTATCTGCTTTGGGGCCAGGAGGTCTATCAAGAGAGCGTGCCGGTTTTGAGGTTCGTGACGTTCACTATACCCACTACGGTCGTCTTTGTACTATTGAAACGCCAGAGGGACCAAACATTGGTTTGATTTCTTCTTTGTGTGTGCACGCACGCGTGAACAGCATGGGCTTCATTGAAACTCCTTACAGAAATGTAGTAGAGGGCAAAGTGGACATTACGTCTACCGTGAAGTATTTGACCGCTGAGGAAGAAGATACCCACCACATAGCCCAGGCAAACGCTATCATTGATGATAACGGTAACTTTATCAATGATAAAGTAAAAGGCCGTTTTGAAGGTGACTTCCCAGTAGTAGAGCCAGAGCGCTATACATACATGGACGTTGCCCCTAACCAGATTGTATCGGTGGCTGCATCGTTGATTCCGTTCCTGGAGCATGATGATGCTAACCGTGCCTTGATGGGATCAAACATGCAGCGTCAGGCAGTTCCTTTGGTGAAGCCACAAGCTCCAATTGTAGGAACAGGTCTGGAAGCCAGAGCCGCTCTTGATTCGCGTGCCTTGGTACGCGCTGAAGGAGAAGGTGAAGTACATTTCGTAGATGCCAACAAAATCATCATTCGCTACAACTTATCTGATAATGATAAGATGGTAAGCTTTGATGCCGAATTTGTGACCTATGACTTGATTAAGTTCCGCCGTACCAACCAAGATACGTGTATCAACTTAACTCCTTTGGTTAAAAAAGGAGAGAAAGTAACGCAGGGTCAGCCGTTGTGTGAAGGTTATGCCACCAACCAGGGAGAACTAGCCTTAGGTAGAAACCTTCAGGTAGCGTTCATGCCTTGGCAAGGATATAACTTTGAAGATGCGATTGTTATCTCTGAGCGTGTAGTGAGAGATGACGTTTTCACTTCCATTCACATTGAAGAGTTTGAGCTGGAAGTTCGTGAAACGAAACGCGGTGAGGAGGAATTGACCTCTGAGATCCCCAACGTGAGCGAAGAAGCCGTTCGTAACTTAGATGAGAACGGTATCATCAGAATTGGTGCCGAGGTCAAAGAAGGCGATATTCTGATTGGTAAAATCACTCCTAAAGGAGAGACGGATCCAACGCCAGAAGAGAAACTTCTACGTGCCATCTTCGGTGACAAAGCCGGTGATGTGAAAGATGCTTCGTTGAAAGCGCCGCCATCTTTGAATGGTGTGGTGATTGAGACGAAACTGTTCTCTCGTCCTAAGAAAGATAAAAACCTCCGCGCGAAAGCGAAGAAAGAGGTAGAAGACCTGAAAGCAAAATACAACAGCGAACTCAAAGCGGTGAAAGCCGTGATGATTGAGAAGCTGGTGGCTTTGTTAGAGGGTAAGACGAGCCAGGGAGTGCGTCACCGTTTTGGTGATGATATCATTACCAAAGGAGCTAAATTCGGTAAGAAAAACGTTGCCGAGGCTCTTTTCCCTGACAAGAACCCTTATAAGGATGAAAGCAATTACGCTGTTCCGGAAGAGGTGAATATGTTCAAGGACCTCATCTTGGAGGGCTGGACCGCAGACGAGCAAGTAAACAAAATGTTGTTGGAGTTGGTGAAAAATTACACCAAGCGCCGCAACATGGTGTCAGCCCGTTTCAAGCGTGACCGTTTCACCTTAGAAGTTGGAGATGAATTGCCAGCAGGTATTGTGCAGCTAGCCAAAGTCTATATTGCCAAGAAGCGTAAGCTGAAAGTGGGTGATAAGATGGCAGGTCGTCACGGTAACAAAGGGGTAGTAGCCCGTATTGTGCGTGAAGAAGACATGCCATTCCTGGAAGACGGAACACCTATGGACATCGTGTTGAACCCACTTGGGGTACCCTCCAGGATGAATATTGGTCAGATCTATGAAACGGTTCTAGGTTGGGCTGGTCTGAAATTGGGCCGTACGTATGCTACGCCAATCTTTGACGGTGCTACCGAAGAGCAGGTTTCTGCAGAACTAGCCGAGGCAGGCTTACCAGTGTTTGGTCGTTCTTACCTGTTTGATGGTTTAAGTGGAGACCGCTTTGACCAGCCAGTAACGGTAGGGGTGATTTACATGCTGAAACTTGGTCACTTGGTAGATGATAAAATGCACGCTCGTTCCATAGGGCCATACTCGTTGATCACACAACAACCATTAGGTGGTAAAGCCCAGTTTGGTGGTCAGCGTTTTGGTGAGATGGAGGTGTGGGCACTAGAGGCTTTCGGTGCCGCTAACGTGCTACAAGAGATCTTGACTATTAAATCTGATGACGTGATAGGCCGTGCCAAAGCATACGAAGCTATTGTAAAAGGTGACGTATTGCCGAAGCCAAATATCCCGGAATCATTTAATGTGTTGATTCACGAACTCAGAGGCTTGGCCCTGGAGATTACACTAGACTAAAGTTGTTTTGAGGGAGATTTCAGGAATAGAGGCCAAAAACGGCACTTTCTGAGATCTCCCAATAACGCATTAAGACAGTGGTTCAGTAATAAGGAAATTTAATATCTAGCAACACATAACATGGCGTTAGCAAGAAATAAAAAATTAGTCCAGGACTTCTCTAAAGTGACCATCAGCTTGGCTTCCCCAGAATCAATTCTGGAGCGGTCAAACGGAGAGGTGACGAAGCCCGAAACCATCAACTACAGAACCTATAAGCCCGAGATGGGCGGTTTGTTCTGCGAGCGGATTTTCGGGCCGGTGAAGGACTGGGAGTGCCATTGCGGTAAATACAAGAGAATCCGTTACAAAGGGATTATATGTGACCGTTGCGGTGTAGAGGTAACTGAGAAAAAAGTGCGTCGTGAGCGCATGGGCCATATTGAGTTGGTAGTACCAGTAGCGCATATCTGGTACTTCAAATCATTGCCAAACAAAATTGGATATCTGTTAGGCTTGCCTACTAAGAAGCTTGATCAGATTATCTATTACGAGCGCTATGTAGTGATTCAACCAGGTGTCTTGGGCGAAGACGGCGTGAATACGCTTGACTTCCTGACCGAAGACGAGTACCTGGACATGATTGACAAGTTGCCACGTGAGAACCAAATGTTGGACAACCATGATCCAAACAAGTTCTTGGCAAGAATGGGTGCTGAAGCATTGCAGATGTTGTTGGAGCGCATCAATTTGGATGACCTTTCTTATGACCTGCGTTACTCTGCTGCCCATGAGACTTCTCAGCAGCGGAAAGCTGAAGCGTTGAAGCGTCTGCGCGTAGTAGAAGCGTTCCGTGATGCCGCTACTAGAATTGAGAACAAGCCAGAGTGGATGATCATCCGGATGGTGCCTGTGATTCCACCGGAATTGCGCCCATTGGTTCCGTTGGATGGTGGTCGTTTCGCAACCTCAGATTTGAACGACTTATACCGTCGTGTCATCATCCGTAACAACCGTTTGAAGCGTCTGATTGAGATCAAAGCACCAGAGGTAATTCTCCGGAATGAGAAGCGTATGTTGCAGGAGGCAGTTGACTCCCTATTTGACAACTCACGTAAAGTGAACGCTGTTAGAGCAGAAGGTAACCGTGCCTTGAAATCGCTTTCTGATATGTTGAAAGGTAAGCAAGGACGGTTCCGTCAGAACTTACTTGGTAAGCGTGTGGATTATTCTGGTCGTTCCGTAATTGTGGTAGGTCCAGAATTGAAGCTACACGAGTGCGGTCTGCCTAAGAACATGGCGGCTGAGCTTTTCAAACCGTTCATTATCCGGAAGCTAATTGAGCGCGGTATTGTGAAAACGGTAAAATCTGCGAAGAAAATTGTAGACAGAAAAGACCCGGTTGTTTGGGATATCCTGGAGAATGTGTTGAAAGGCCATCCAGTTCTGTTGAACCGTGCTCCTACGCTCCACAGATTAGGTATTCAGGCCTTCCAACCAAAACTGATTGAAGGAAAAGCAATCCAATTGCACCCATTGGTAACAACAGCCTTCAACGCTGACTTTGACGGTGACCAGATGGCCGTGCACGTTCCCCTGGGACCAGCAGCCATCCTGGAAGCGTCTATGTTGATGTTGGCTTCGCATAACATCCTGAACCCTGCCAACGGTGCTCCAATTGCGGTGCCTTCTCAGGACATGGTGTTGGGCTTGTACTATGTAACTAAAGGCAAACGCTCTACTGAAAATGAAAAGATTCAGGGAGAAGACATGTCTTTCTACTCTGCTGAAGAAGTCATCATTGCCATCAATGAAGGCAAGCTTTCTAAGCACGCTTTCATTAAAGTGCGCGTGAAAGTACAAGATGAAAGCGGTCAACTGGTGACTAAATTGCTTGAAACAGTAGCTGGTAGAGTTTTATTCAACCAGTTCGTTCCTGAGGAAGTTGGGTACGTAGATGAGCTTCTTTCTAAAAAGAAACTGCAGCAGATTATCTCCCGCGTGTTTAAAGTAACAGGCATGGCGAGAACAGCACAGTTCCTGGATGATATCAAAACCCTAGGTTTCCAGTCAGCCTACAAAGGTGGTCTGTCCATGGGCTTGGGTGATATCGTTATCCCTAAAGAGAAAGATATACTGGTAGCTGAGGCCAAAAAAGATGTAGATGCTGTTTGGGCAAACTACTCTATGGGTCTTATCACTGATAATGAGCGTTACAACCAGGTAATTGATATCTGGACGCGTATCAACAACCAAATCACGGAGACCTTGATGAGCCGTCTTGAGAAAGATGACCAAGGTTTCAACTCCATCTTCATGATGATGCACTCCGGCGCCCGTGGTTCCAGAGAGCAGATTCGTCAGTTGGGTGGTATGAGAGGTTTGATGGCCAAGCCACAGAAGTCGTTACAAGGCTCCGTAGGAGAGATTATTGAAAACCCAATTCTATCTAACTTTAAAGAAGGTCTGGATGTAATTGAGTACTTTATCTCTACCCACGGTGCTCGTAAAGGTCTGGCAGATACCGCTCTTAAAACGGCAGATGCGGGTTATCTGACTCGTCGTTTAGTAGACGTGTCACAAGATGTGATTGTGAATGAAGAGGATTGCGGTACGCTGCGCGGTCTGGAGGTAAGTGCCTTGAAAGACAATGAAGATATTGTGGAGTCTCTGTCTGAGCGTATCCTGGGTCGTGTGAACGTACATGACATCCTGGATCCGCACAACGGTGACTTGATCCTTGAGTCTGGTAAAGAGATTACAGAAGAAGTGGCCCGTGTAATTGAGAACACAGCCATTGAAAGCGTAGAGATACGTTCTGTATTGACCTGTGAGACTAAACGCGGTATCTGTGCTAAGTGCTACGGCCGTAACCTATCTTCTGGCCGCATGGTACAGAAAGGCGAGGCAGTCGGTGTAATTGCAGCCCAGTCTATTGGTGAGCCAGGTACACAGTTAACGCTTCGTACGTTCCACGTGGGTGGTACTGCTTCTAACATTGCCGTTGATGCAGCCATCAGAGCCAAATTCAATGGCGTGGTGGAGTTTGAAGACGTGCGTACCATTGACACCCTCAACGCGGAAGGCGAGACCGTGAAAGTGGTTATGGGTCGTTCTGGCGAGGTGAAGATTATGGAGCCTACTACTGGTAAACTGTTAATTAGTAACCACGTGCCTTACGGATCATTCTTGGTTGTGAATGAAGGCCAGACGGTAGGCAAAGGTGACGAGTTGTGTAACTGGGATCCTTACAACGCGGTTATCTTGTCTGAGTTTGATGGTAGCATTGCGTATGAAGCCATCATTGAAGGAATCACCTTCCGTGAGGAATCTGATGAGCAGACAGGTCACCGTGAAAAAGTGATTATTGAAACCAAAGACAAGACAAAGAACCCGTCTATCTTGGTGAACGCGTCAAATGGTGAGCCTAAGAGCTACAACATTCCGGTAGGTGCTCACTTAACAGTGGAAGACAACCAGAAAATCTCTGCTGGCCAGATCATTGCCAAGATTCCTCGTGCCATTGGTAAAACCCGTGATATCACCGGTGGTCTGCCACGTGTTACAGAGCTCTTTGAAGCCCGTAACCCGTCTAACCCGGCGGTAGTGAGTGAGATTGACGGTGTAGTGACTTATGGTGGCATCAAGCGCGGTAACCGTGAGATTTACATTGAGTCAAAAGATGGCGTGAAGAAGAAGTACATGGTACCTCTTTCCAAGCACATCCTAGTGCAGGACAATGACTTCGTGCGCGCTGGTGTTCCTTTGTCAGATGGTGCTATCACGCCTAATGATATCTTGAATATTCAGGGTCCAGGTGCCGTGCAGGAATACTTAGTGAACGAGATTCAGGAAGTATACCGCTTGCAGGGTGTGAAGATCAATGATAAGCACATTGAGGTGGTTGTTCGCCAGATGATGCAGAAAGTCATGGTGATTGACCCAGGTGACACCAGCTTCCTGGAAAACCAGACGGTTGACAAAGTGACGTTCATGGAAGAGAATGACATGATCATTGACATGAAAGTAGTGGAAGATGCAGGTGACTCTTCGGCCATGAAACCAGGTATGATTGTAACAGCTCGTAAATTGCGTGATGAAAACTCCAGCTTGAAACGTCGTGACTTGAAGACAGTGTCAGTGCGTGATGCACAACCAGCCGTGTCAAGACAAACCTTGCAAGGTATCACCCAGGCGTCTTTGGGTACGCAAAGCTTTATCTCGGCAGCTTCTTTCCAGGAGACTACCAAGGTATTGAGCGAGGCAGCCATCAAAGGGAAAGCAGACGAATTACTGGGCTTGAAAGAGAACGTAATTGTTGGTCACTTGATCCCGGCGGGTACTGGTTTGCGCGAGTACACCAAGATTATTGTTGGGTCAAAAGACGAGTACGAGGCGCTTACCGCCAGCAAACAGTCTGGCGTGAAAGCGAGCAAACAAGGCGAATTGCAGGAAAAATAAGATGGCAGCAGCAGAACAACCAGGACAAATCAACATTGAGTTGACCGAGGAGATTGCCGAGGGCGAGTATGCAAACTTGGCCATGATTGCGCACTCCCACAGTGAATTCGTGATTGACTTTATCCGGCTGATGCCTGGTATTCCCAAAGCCAAAGTAAAATCAAGAGTAGTTATTACTCCAGAGCACGCCAAGAGATTCTTGGTGGCTCTGGAGGAAAACATCTTAAAATATGAGCAGAGTTTTGGAGCCATCAAGCAGACGCCTGAGGCTCCAAGCTTTCCGCTCAATTTTGGCGGTACCATGGGCGAAGCCTAAGCCATTAATAATTAATGAATTAAAACTTTGAATTTGCAAAGTGAATTTTATACCTTTGCAAACCATTTTTTGAAGAGAGAAATCAGTTTAAAAAGTTAGTAAATGCCTACTATACAACAATTAGTAAGAAAGGGAAGAGAAGCGCTAACATCAAAGTCAAAGTCTCCAGCTCTTGATTCATGCCCACAAAGACGTGGCGTGTGCACACGCGTTTACACAACCACACCTAAGAAGCCAAACTCTGCTATGCGGAAAGTGGCGCGTGTGCGTTTGACAAACGGCAAAGAAGTCAATGCCTACATTCCAGGTGAAGGCCACAACCTCCAGGAACACTCTATTGTGTTGATCAGAGGTGGTCGTGTGAAAGACTTACCAGGTGTAAGATATCACATCATCCGTGGTGCTTTGGATACAGCCGGCGTAAGTGGTCGTCTTCAGTCACGTTCTAAATACGGTGCTAAGCGTCCTAAGCCAGGTCAACCAGCAGCTGCTGCAGGTAAAGGCGGTAAGAAAAAATAATTGAGTTAAGACAATGAGAAAAGCGAAACCAAAGAAGAGAATCCTTCTTCCTGATCCAAAATACAAAGAAACGCTTGTTACCCGTTTTGTGAACTACCTAATGGTAGATGGCAAGAAGAGCGTAGCGTACCGGATTTTCTATGATGCTTGTGATTTAGTTGAGAAAAGAACTAAAGAGAGCGGCTTAGAGACCTGGAAAAAAGCGTTGAACAACATCATGCCTGGTGTAGAGGTGAAAAGCCGCCGTGTAGGTGGGGCTACCTTCCAGGTACCTACTGAAGTTCGTCCAGACAGAAAGATTTCTCTCGGTATCAAATGGATGATTTCTTATGCTCGTAAGAGAGGTGAGAAAACAATGATGGATAAATTGGCCGGCGAGATCATCGCTGCCGCCAAGGGAGAAGGTGCTGCTGTGAAAAAGAAAGATGACACGCACAGAATGGCAGAAGCTAACAAAGCATTCTCGCATTTCAGATTCTAAGAATGGCAAGAGACTTAAAATATACCAGAAACATAGGTATTGCCGCGCACATTGATGCCGGTAAGACTACTACTACTGAACGGATTCTCTATTATACCGGAAAGTCTCACAAACTGGGAGAGGTGCATGATGGCGCCGCAACCACTGACTGGATGGAGCAGGAGCAGGAAAGAGGTATTACTATTACCTCTGCCGCTGTAACTGTAGATTGGAAGTACAGAGACCAAGATTACCACATCAACATCATTGATACCCCAGGTCACGTGGATTTCACCGTTGAGGTGAACCGTTCCCTGCGCGTATTAGATGGTTTGGTATTCCTTTTTAGTGCAGTTGATGGCGTAGAGCCGCAGTCTGAAACTAACTGGAGATTGGCAGATAATTACAAAGTAGCCCGTATTGGTTTCGTTAATAAAATGGACCGTTCTGGCGCTGACTTCTTAGGCGTTTGTAAGCAGGTAAGAGAAATGCTGGGCAGTAATGCCGTAGCGCTTCAATTACCAATTGGTGCTGAGGACAACTTTGAAGGTGTAGTTGACTTGGTAAACTTTAGAGGTATCAAATGGAATGAGCACGATAAAGGCATGACCTTTACCGAAGTTCCAATTCCAGATGATATGTTGGAGGAAGCCACAGAATACAGAGAGAAATTGCTGGAAGCTGTTGCTGACTATGACGAGTCTCTAATGGAGAAATACTTCGATGATCCGGAAACGATCACCGAAGAAGAAATCATGACTGCTTTACGCAAGGCAACCATTGATTTGGCTATCGTTCCTATGCTGTGCGGTTCTTCCTTCAAAAACAAGGGAGTACAGACTATGTTGGATTACGTGATGGCCCTTTGCCCATCTCCTATGGACAAAGACAACATTACAGGAACAAACCCAGACACTGGCGAGGAGATTTCCCGTAAGCCAAGTGAGTCTGAGCCGTTCGCTGGTTTGGCTTTCAAAATTGCCACTGACCCTTATGTAGGTCGTCTGTGCTTTGTGCGCGCTTATTCTGGCGTGTTGGAGTCTGGCTCTTATGTATACAATACCCGTTCCAACAACAAGGAGCGTATCTCCCGCATTTTCCAGATGCACGCCAACAAGCAGAACCAAATTGAAAGATTATCTGCGGGTGACATTGGAGCGGTAGTTGGTTTCAAAGACATTAAAACAGGAGATACCCTGTGTGACCAAAACGCGAAAATCGTTCTGGAATCTATGGATTTCCCTGAGCCAGTAATTGGTTATGCCATTGAGCCCAAAACACAAGCGGACTCTGATAAAATGGGTATGGCCATCGCCAAACTTATTGAAGAGGATCCAACCTTGCAGGTGAACACAGATGAAGAAACCGGACAAACCATCTTAAGAGGTATGGGCGAGCTTCACCTGGAGATCATCATTGACCGCATGAAACGCGAGTTCAAGGTGGAACTGAACCAAGGTGCACCACAGGTAGCGTACAAAGAAACCATCACCAAGTCTTTCGAGCACCGCGAGGTGTACAAAAAGCAGTCTGGTGGTCGTGGTAAGTTCGCAGACATTGTGTTCACCATGGGCCCACGTGAAGACGGCAAACAAGGCCTTGAGTTCGAGAACGGCATTGTAGGTGGTGTGATCCCAAGAGAATTCATTCCGCCGGTGCAGAAAGGATTTGAGGAAGCCATGAAAAATGGAATTCTGGCTGGTTTCCCGGTAGACTCCATGAAAGTGCGCTTGTTCCACGGTTCTTTCCACGACGTTGACTCTGATGCCTTGTCTTTTGAATTAGCTGCCCGTGCAGGTTTCAAAGAAGCTGGCAAGCAGTGTGGTCCTAAACTTCTAGAGCCTATCATGGCAGTAGACGTGGTAACGCCAGACGAGTACACTGGTCCAGTAACCGGTGACTTGAACAGAAGAAGAGGTATCATGAAAGGTATGGATACCAAAGGAACCTCTACTGTAGTGAAAGCAGATGTGCCTTTGTCAGAGTTGTTTGGTTACGTGACAGACTTGCGTACCATTACTTCTGGTAGAGCAACCGCTTCGCTCACTTTCTCTCATTATGAGCAAGTGCCGCAGAACATGGCAGATGGAATTATCGCAAAAATTAAAGGGACTTCGAAATAGTTGAAATAGAATGAATCAAAAGATCAGAATCAAACTGAAATCTTACGATCACAATCTGGTAGATAAATCATCAGAGAAAATCGTGAAAGCGGTAAAAGCAACTGGTGCGATCGTGAGTGGTCCCATTCCTTTGCCAACTGAAAAAGACATCTTTACCGTTTTGCGTTCACCGCACGTGAACAAAAAAGCGAGAGAGCAGTTCCAACTTTGCACCTACAAGAGATTGGTAGATATCTACTCTACTTCCTCTAAAACAGTGGATGCGTTAATGAAGCTTGAGTTACCAAGCGGCGTTGACGTTGAAATCAAAGTTTGATACACAAATAACTTCCTTAAAAGGGAGAGGGCAACCTCTCCCTTTTTTGTTTTTGGGCCCATTTCCAAAACAGAGGCCAAAAACGGAAAGGAAGAAAGGGAATTTCTGTTTTCGGGCTCCAAAACTGAAATAGAGCAAAAACTGGGAAATAGTTTAGGGGAAAGAAAAAGGCACTTAAACCGGTTAAGTGCCACAATGCGAGAGGAAAGAAGAACTATTCACCTGGAATAACTTGATTTGCCTTAGTATCTGAAAACAAATAGTTTAGGATAGCTTGTAAAATAAAAATTAAATATAGAACTTTGCACTCCCGAAAATAAAGCCTACGGGGGAATATTATTAATTGTTTAAAATAAAAAAGTAGAATGCCTGGAATTATCGGTAAGAAAATCGGAATGACAAGCCTCTTCACTCCTGAAGGGAAGAGCGTGGCCTGTACTTTGATTCAAGCAGGACCATGCGTAGTAACTCAGGTTAAAACGCAGGAAACAGATGGCTACACGGCCATCCAGCTTGGGTACGGAGAGAAGAAGGTTAAAAGAACCACCAAAGCATTGGCTGGTCACTTTGCCAAAGCCAACACCACTGCTAAGAAGAAATTAGTAGAATTCAGAATGGATGACACCGCTTCTTACTCTTTAGGAGACGAAGTGAACGTGACTTCCTTTGAAGAAGGCGAATTTGTGGATGTGGTAGGTACCTCAAAAGGTAAAGGTTTCCAAGGCGTTGTAAAGCGCTACAACTTTGCCGGTGTTGGTGGCCAAACCCACGGTCAGCACAACAGGGCAAGACACCCTGGTTCTATTGGAGCTTGCTCTTGGCCTTCAAGAGTATTCAAAGGAATGCGCATGGCTGGTAGAATGGGTGGTGACCGCGTGAAGGTGCAAAACCTGCGTGTGTTACGTGTAATGCCAGAGCAGAACCTGCTTGTAGTGAGTGGATCTATCCCAGGCGCTAATAATTCATTTATTGTAGTTGAGAAATAAGATGGAGCTATCAGTTATCAATAGTAAAGGGGAAGATACCGGAAGGAAAGTAACCCTTCCAGAATCTGTGTTTGGTGTTGAGCCAAATGAGCATGCAATGTACCTTGATGTTAAGCAATACTTAGCAAACCAACGTCAGGGAACACACAAATCAAAAGAGCGCAATGAAGTTGCCGGGTCTACCAAAAAGATCAAGAAGCAAAAAGGTACTGGCGGCGCCAGAGCTGGTTCATTGAAATCTCCTGTATTTGTAGGTGGTGGTCGTATTTTTGGACCAAGACCAAGAAACTATAGCTTCAAATTAAACAAAAAGTTGAAATCACTGGCCAGACTTTCGGCCCTTTCAACTCTGGCTAAAGATGAGCGCCTGGTATTGGTAGATAACATTATCATTGACTCACCAAAGACCAAAACTTTCGTTGGAATTCTTCAAAGCCTGAATGTAGGCACAAGAAAGACTCTTATTGTTACCAAAGAGGCCAATGAAAATGTAGTGCTTTCAAGCAGAAACATTGCTAAAGTGAAGGTTTCAACGCCAGGTGCGTTAACTACCTATGACTTGCTTAACGCAGACAAAGTAGTTTGTTTAGAGGAATCTCTTTCTGTTTTTGAAGAAATTTACGCGAAGAAATAATGAGTATCCTGAAAAGACCATTATTGACTGAGAAGCTGACTGCTTTAAACGAAGTAGGTAAATATGCCTTTGAGGTTGATAGAAAAGCCAATAAGATTGAGATCAAAAAAGCGATCCAATCCCGCTACAACGTGACGGTAGAGAAAATTTCTACCATGAGAACACAAGGCAAATTAAAGTCCCGCAACACTAAGTCTGGTGTTGTGACCGGGCGTACGACATCCTCTAAGAAGGCGATTGTCACTTTGAAAGAAGGGGAAGTAATCGATTTCTACAGCGGAATATAAGTAACTAAGAGAATGGCATTAAGAAAACTAAGACCGACAACACCAGGTCAAAGATTCAGAATGGCGCCGGCCTTCACTGAGATCACGAAGAGCGAGCCTGAAAAATCTTTGTTGGCATCCAAGAAAAAATCTGGTGGACGCAACAATTCAGGAAGAATGACCATGCGCTACACAGGCGGTGGGCATAAGAAAAGATACCGGATTATCGATTTCAAAAGAACGAAATTCGGAGTTCCTGCAACTGTGAAAGCGATTGAGTATGATCCAAACAGAACAGCGCGTATAGCTTTGCTGTACTATGCAGATGGAGAAAAAACTTATATCATAGCACCTACTGGTTTGGCAGTAGATGCGGTAGTAGTATCTGGTCCTGGAGTTGCACCAGAGGTAGGCAACGCGTTGCCACTTTCTGATATTCCGCTTGGTACTATAGTTCACAACATTGAGTTAGCTCCAGGCCAAGGTGCCGTATTAGCCAGAAGTGCTGGTTCTTATGCGCAACTTGTAGCCCGTGAAGGACGCTATGCCACCCTTAAATTGCCTTCCGGTGAAATGAGAATGGTTCTTGTGAATTGCATGGCTACCATTGGTACTGTTTCTAACGCAGACCACATGAACGTGAAACTCGGCAAAGCCGGACGTAGCAGATGGTTGGGAATCAGACCAAGAGTAAGAGGTGTTGCCATGAACCCTGTGGATCACCCAATGGGTGGTGGTGAAGGTAAATCTTCTGGTGGTCACCCAAGATCACGTAATGGTTTGTATGCCAAAGGGCAGAAAACCAGAAACAAGAATAAATTTTCTGAGAACCTGATTGTTAATAGAAGGAAGAAATAAGTAATGGCAAGATCATTAAAAAAAGGGCCTTATATTGACTACAGGCTCGATAGAAAGGTGCAGACAATGGATGAGTCTGGAAAGAAGTCAGTGATCAAAACTTGGTCACGTCGTTCTATGATCTCTCCAGATTTTGTAGGCCACACGTTTGCAGTACACAATGGCAATAAGTTTATTCCTGTGTATGTAACAGAAAACATGGTAGGGCACAAATTAGGTGAATTTGCTCCTACCAGAAACTTCAGAGGCCATATTGCTAAGAAAGATAAAGGTAAAAGATAATGGAAGCGGTAGCTAAATTGAATAATGTACCAAGCTCACCGCGTAAGATGAGATTGGTGGCGAACTTGATCCGCGGTAAGAAAGTTACCCAGGCTTTAGGTTTATTGAAGTTTACACCAAATGCCGGCGCTCCTAAACTGGAGAAACTTCTTTTGTCTGCTTTATCTAACTGGCAAGCAGCCAATGAGGATGCCCGCATTGAAGATGCTAATCTATATATCAAAGAGATTAGAGTAGATGAAGGGAAAATGCTGAAGCGTTTACGCCCTGCTCCCCAAGGCCGTGGCCACAGAATTAGAAAAAGATCAAACCACGTTACGTTGGTGATTGACTCTAAAGTGGAAGCGGAAACAGTTGAAACATCTACCTCTAACGAAGCCAAATAGTTAAAATGGGACAAAAAGTTAATCCAGTAGGCCTGAGACTAGGTATTGTTAAAGGCTGGGACTCTAATTGGTTCGGAGGAAAGGATTTCGCTGATAAGCTTATTGAGGATGAGAAAATCCGTAAATACATCCTGGCCCGTATCCCAAAAGGAGGCATTTCAAAGATCATCATTGAAAGAACCCTTAAAAGAATCACCATTACCATTAACACTGCCCGTCCAGGCGTAGTGATTGGTAAAGGCGGTGCAGAGGTTGATAAAATCAAAGAAGAGCTGAAGAAAATCACCAACAAAGATGTTCAAATCAACATCTTTGAAATTAAGCGTCCTGAATTAGATGCTAAATTGGTAGGTGAATCAGTAGCACAACAACTACAGGCTCGCATCTCTTTCAGAAGAGCAATGAAGCAGGCAATTGCCTCTGCTATTCGAGTAGGCGCTGAAGGTATCAAAATTCAGGTGTCTGGTCGTTTAGGCGGAGCTGAAATGGCCCGTACTGAGCACTACAAAGAAGGTCGCACCCCATTGCATACATTGAGAGCTGACATTGACTATGCTTTATCTGAAGCACAGACTGTATATGGCAAGCTTGGCATCAAGGTGTGGATCTTCAAAGGTGAAGTATTCGGCAAGCGTGACTTATCTCCTAATGCTGGTCAACAGAGCGGCCCAGGTCAGTCTGCCGGTCCTCGCAGCGAAAGAAGCGATAGAGGTGGCAATGACCGCGGAGATCGCAGAGACAACAACCGCAATAAGCGCCCAGGTGATGCAAACCAGAAGCGTGGTGGTGGCGGTGGCCCAAAGCGCAAGTAGTTGTTCAACATTTAGGTAATTTAAGACATGTTACAGCCAAAACGGACGAAATATAGAAAGATGCAGAAAGGCCGTGTCCACGGTCTAGCGCATAGAGGAAGCACAATTTCCTTTGGTTCTTTCGCCATTAAATCATTAGAAGCCTCTTGGATCACCAGCCGTCAGATTGAAGCGGCTCGTATTGCAATGACACGTGCCATGAAACGGGAAGGCCAAGTATGGATTCGTATTTTCCCTGACAAACCTATTACTAAAAAGCCTGCAGAGGTTCGTATGGGTAAGGGTAAAGGATCTCCAGAGTATTGGGTAGCTGTGGTAAAACCAGGTACCATTATGTTTGAGTCTGATGGAGTGACGCTAGAAGTAGCACAAGAGTCTTTGAGACTGGCTGCACAAAAGCTTCCGGTAAGAACAAAGTTTGTGGTACGTAGAGATTACGTTGAGAAATAGTCATGAAGCAATCAGAAATTAAAGCTCTTTCACTGGCAGAAGTGAAAGAGCAATTAACCGCAGAGAGAAGCAACTTGTTGAACTTGAAGTTTGCCCATGCTATCTCTCCCCTTGAAAATCCTTCAAGAATTAAGCATACAAGAAAAACCATCGCCAGACTAGAGACGCAACTGCGTTCTTTAGAGCTCAATGGCTAACATATTAAACCATGGAGACGAGAAATCTAAGAAAAGAAAAAACTGGACGCGTGGTAAGTAACAAGATGGACAAGTCCATCACTGTTATGGTAGAAAGCAAAGTGAAACACCCTATTTATGGGAAATTTGTTTCTAAGTCCAAGAAGTTTATGGCCCATGATGAGAACAACGAGTGCGGTATTGGTGATACCGTGCGCATCATGGAAACTAGACCATTGAGCAAAAACAAGTGCTGGCGCTTAATTGAAATCGTAGAAAGAGCTAAATAAGATGATACAACAAGAATCTAGACTTACTGTTGCTGATAACAGCGGAGCAAAAGAGGTCCTGTGCATCCGGGTATTGGGTGGTACAGGAAAAAAATACGCCTCTGTTGGTGATAAAATTGTTGTTACCGTAAAAGCTGCTCTTTCTTCAGGTAACGTTAAAAAAGGAACTGTTCACAAAGCAGTGATTGTTCGCACCAAGAAAGAAGTTCGTCGCAAAGACGGATCTTATATTCGTTTTGATGACAACGCAGCAGTGTTGTTGAATAACAATGATGAGCCACGTGGTACACGTATTTTTGGGCCTGTAGCCCGTGAACTACGTGAAAGACAGTTTATGAAAATTGTTTCTTTGGCTCCTGAAGTAATTTAAACAAGAGAAGAGAAAACAAAATGTCAAAGCATAAACTTCATGTGAAAAAAGGCGACACTGTAAAAGTGATCGCAGGTGATGACAAGGGTAAAACCGGAACTATTACTTCTGTTCTTACTGATAAGCAGAAAGTAGTGGTAGAAGGCTTAAACCTAGTATCTAAGCACCAAAAGCCAAGCGCTAAAAATCCTAACGGTGGAATTGTAAAGTTGGAGGCTCCTATCCATGCCAGTAATGTCATGGTAGTAGAACCTGCTACCAATGTAGCCACAAGAACGGGTAAGAAGCTGAACAATGATGGGAAGCTACAACGTTATTCCAAAAAATCTGGAAACTTAATCTAACATGGCAGCTAGACTAAAAGATAAGTACACAAAAGAGATTGTGCCTGCATTGAAAGAGAAATTTCAATACAAGAGCATAATGCAAGTGCCAAAAATTACCAAAATCAGCATTAATAGAGGTATTGGTAATGCCGTGGCAGACAAGAAGCTAGTTGACATTGGAGTAGATGAGCTAACTATCATTGCAGGTCAGAAAGCTGTTCAAACCAAAGCTAAGAACTCAATCTCTAACTTTAAGTTAAGAGAAGGTATGCCAATTGGGGCACGGGTTACTTTGCGGGGCGAGAGAATGTATGAATTCTTAGACCGTTTGGTTACTATTGCTTTACCAAGGGTTCGTGACTTCAAAGGTATCAACGACAAGGGTTTTGACGGACGCGGAAATTACACCTTAGGTGTAAAAGAGCAAATCATCTTCCCTGAGATCAGTATTGATAAAATTAAATCAATTGCTGGTATGGATATCACCTTTGTTACCTCAGCTGCTACAGACGAAGAAAGCCTTGAGTTATTGAGAGCTTTTGGTTTACCTTTCGCAACTTTAAAGAAATAAGAAAATGGCTAAAGAATCAGCAAAAGCAAGAGAGCTCAAAAGACAAAAGTTAGTTGCCAAGTATGCAACTAAAAGAGCTCAGTTAAAAGCTGCTGGCGATTATGAGGCTCTAGATAAATTGCCTAAAGACGCTTCTCCTGTACGTTTACATAACAGATGTAAACTAACTGGCAGACCAAGAGGCTATATGAGGAAGTTTGGCATCTCTCGTGTTACCTTCAGAGAGATGGCTTCAGCAGGCAAGATTCCTGGAGTAACGAAGGCTAGCTGGTAATTATTACTCCTACTACTATTATAGTTAGGAAAACATTAGTATCTTTGCGGCTCCTTAAAAAGAGCGGAATCTAAAAATATAGTCTAATGCATTCAGATCCGATAGCAGATTATTTAACTAGACTACGGAATGCCATCAAGGCAAATCACCGTATAGTTGAAATTCCGGCTAGCAAAATAAAAAAGGAATTAACCAAAGTTCTTTACGAGAAAGGTTATATCCAGAGTTACAAGTTCGATGATAGTTCTATTCAGGGCAGTATTAAAATTGCTTTGAAGTATGATCCAGCTACCAAGCAGTCTGCTATCGTTAAGCTTGAGAGAGTCAGTAAGCCGGGACTCCGTAAGTATGTGCATCTAGATGAGATGCCAAGAGTGTTAAACGGATATGGCATAGCCATTCTGTCTACCTCTAAAGGTGTCATCACAGACAAAGAGGCCAAAGGTCTTAATGTAGGTGGTGAAGTATTGTGTTACGTGTATTAATAAAGAAGAAATGTCGCGGATAGGAAAACTGCCAATTACGCTCCCACAAGGTGTGGAGGTGTTGGTTAACCAGGATAACCTGGTTACAGTGAAAGGACCTAAAGGTACCCTTTCTTCACAAGTTGATACGGACATTACTGTTGCTATTGAAGACGGCGTACTCACAGTATCTCGTCCAACAGAGCAAAAAAGACACAAAGCACTTCATGGTTTGTATCGTTCTATTATCAATAACATGGTTATTGGAGTGAGCACAGGATATAAGCTAACGTTAGAACTTATTGGTGTTGGTTATAAGGCTACTACCGTAGGTCAAAACTTGGAACTGGCTTTGGGTTACTCACACAATATTTACGTAGGATTGCCTCCTGAGATTTCAGCCGTAGCTGTAACAGAAAAAGGTAAGGCTCCTGTAATCACCTTAGAAGGTATTGATAAGCAGTTGATTGGTCAGGTGGCCGCTAAAATCCGCTCTTTACGGAAAGTTGAACCTTACAAAGGTAAAGGTATTCGGTTTATGGGCGAGGTTGTTAGAAGAAAAGCTGGTAAAACTGCTTCTAAATAAGAAAGAAAATGGCATTCGATAAAGCAAAAAGAAGACTGAGAATTCGTCGCAGCATCCGTAACAAGGTGTCAGGCACAGCTCAGCGTCCACGTCTGTCTGTATTCAGAAGCAATAAAGCTATTTATGCGCAGCTGATTGATGATGTGAATGGTATTACATTGGCAAGTTCATCCTCTTCTACCGTTGAAGCAGAAGCTACTGGCACCAAGAGTGCGGCATCTTCTTCTGTAGGTCGTGATATAGCAGCGAAAGCACTAGCGAACGGTATCACTGAAGTTGTTTTCGACAGAGGTGGTTATCTATACCATGGTCGTGTTAAATCATTAGCAGAAGGGGCCCGTGAAGCGGGTTTAAAATTCTAAGAACATGTCTAAATTAAATATTAGAAGCATCAAGGCAAGCGAAATCGAGCTAAAGGAGCGCGTAGTAGCTATCAACCGTGTTGCCAAAGTGGTAAAGGGTGGTAGAAGATTCAGCTTCTCTGCCATTGTGGTTGTAGGTGATGGTAATGGTGTAGTGGGTTACGGTTTAGGGAAAGCAAATGAGGTAACTGATGCAATAGCAAAGGGAATTGATGATGCTAAGAAGAACCTGGTTCGCGTACCAATGTACAAGCATACAGTACCTCACCCTATGGAAGGCAAATTCTCTGGTGGTTTTGTCTTGATTAAGCCAGCTGCCCCAGGAACTGGTGTTCTTGCTGGTGGTGCTATGAGAGCTGTTTTGGAAAGTGCCGGGATCAAAGATGTATTGGCAAAATCAAAAGGATCTTCTAACCCACATAATGTGGTGAAGGCAACTTTTGATGCTTTATCAAAAATGCGCGATCCTTTGGTAGTTGCTCAGCAACGCGGTATCAGTTTACAACGTGTATTCAACGGGTAATTATGGCAAGTGTAGAAATCACCCAGGTAAAAAGTATTATTGACCGTCCTGAAAGACAGAAGCAGACAATGAAAGCTTTAGGTTTAGGCAAAATCAATAAGACAGTTACTAAAGAGTTAACCCCACAAATTGCTGGTATGGTTAACAGTGTACAACATTTAGTATCAATCAAGGAAGTCTAAAATGAATCTAAGTAATTTAAAGCCTGCGGAAGGATCTGTTAAGGATCGTAAAAGAATTGGTCGTGGTACCGGTTCTGGTAGAGGTGGAACTTCTACCCGCGGACATAAAGGAGCTAAGTCTCGCTCAGGTTATTCTTCTAAGGCAGGCTTTGAAGGCGGTCAGATGCCTTTAGTACGTAGAGTACCAAAGTTCGGTTTTAAGAATATCAATCGGGTGGAGTACACAGCTGTTAACCTTGATGTGTTACAAAACCTGGCTTCTAAAGCTGGGGCTTCTGTTATTGACTTTGCTTTCTTGCGTGCAAACGGTTTGGCTTCAAAGAATGATAACATTAAAGTTCTAGGAAGAGGTGAATTGACTTCTTCTATTGAAGTACATGCTCATGCTTTCTCACAGACAGCAGTTGAAGCAATTGAAAAAGCAGGCGGCAAGGTAGTGACTCTGTAGCAGATGAAGAAGCTGATTTCTACGATTAAGAATATTTTTGCAATTGAAGATTTGCGAGTAAGAATCCTAAATACTTTAGGATTCATCGCAATTTTCAGGTTAGGCTCATATATCGTTTTACCTGGTATTGATCCTACCCAGCTAAAAGGTGATACAGAAGGAATATTAGGCTTATTAGATACCTTTTTAGGTGGTGCATTTAGCAATGCATCCATTTTTGCATTGGGTATTATGCCATATATTTCCGCTTCCATCGTTTTACAGCTTCTGACTATTGCAGTTCCTTATTTCCAGAAGTTGCAGAAAGAAGGAGAATCTGGTAGAAAGAAAATTAACCAGTATACCCGAGTTCTCACTATTATCATTACTTTAGCTCAATCTGTAGGATTCTTAGCTACCATTAATGCCAACGCCATTGATCCTTCTGTGGCAGGTCCTCTCTTTACCATTTCATCTATGATAATTCTTACCGGCGGAACTATGTTCTGTATGTGGTTAGGAGAGAAAATCACAGATAAAGGCATTGGGAATGGTATCTCTATGTTGATTATGATTGGTATAGTGTCAAGGCTCCCTGGTGCATTGGTAGGTGAAGCTATGGCGCTTGGATTAGGCAAATCTCTTATCTTCATTATAGAGCTAATTGTTCTTTTCTTTGTAGTGATGAGTGTAGTAATGCTTACTCAGGCTATCCGGAGAATTCCAGTACAATACGCTAAACAAGTAGGTGGTACAGCTTCTTTGCAAGCAGGTCAGCGTCAGTTCATTCCTTTAAAGGTTAACGCTGCCGGAGTAATGCCCATCATTTTCGCTCAATCTTTGATGTTCCTTCCAGGTATGATTGCGTCGTTCTGGAGAAATGAAAGTGATATCGCGAATGAAATAGGAAATGTATTTTCTGATTATACTTCTTGGCAATACAATGTTTCCTTCGCAGTGTTGATTATTATTTTCACTTTCTTCTATACAGCTATCAGTGTAAATCCTAATCAGATTTCTGATGACTTGAAAAGAAGCGGGGGATTTGTTCCCGGTGTTAAACCAGGATTAGCCACTTCAGAATATATTGATGAGGTGTTGACCAGAATCACTTTCCCTGGGGCATTGTTTTTAGCTATTGTGGCTATTCTTCCTTCCATTGCCATGTTATTTGGGGTGACAAGAGAGTTTGCTGCCTTCTTTGGAGGGACCTCCTTAATTATTTTGGTGGGAGTTGTTCTAGATACTCTGAACCAAATAGAAAGCTATCTTCTCATGCGTCATTATGACGGTATGATGAAGTCTGGTAAACTTAGAGGCCGTTCTAAAAACATTGCGGTAGCATCGTAAGGATGGTTGTTTACAAAACGGAAGAAGATATTGAGCAGATAAGGCAAAGTGCAAACATCCTCAGCCAGGTTCATGGTGTTATAGCCAGTAACATTGCTGAGGGTGTTAGTACTTTAAAATTAGATGCGCTGGCAGAGGAATTTATTTCTGATCATGGCGGTTCTCCTTCCTTTAAAGGATACAATGGGTTTAAACACAGTCTTTGTATTAGTTTAAATTCAGCAGTTGTCCACGGGATTCCCAGCGATTATACTCTTCAGTCTGGAGATATTGTCTCTATAGATTGTGGAGTTTTTTTTAAAGGGTTCCATAGTGACAGTGCCTACACCCATGCAATAGGGATTGTGGATCCTGAAATAAAAGCGTTACTTTTGCACACCAAAGAATCTTTGTATAAAGGAATTGAGTGGGCAGTAGCAGGTGCCAGAATCGGAGACATAGGCTTTGCTGTTCAATCGCACGTGGAGCAGTTTGGTTATGGCGTGGTTCGTGAGTTGGTAGGTCATGGTTTAGGACGCAGTTTGCATGAAGGTCCAGAGGTTCCGAATTATGGAAAGCGCGGACAAGGAATGAAATTGCAGGAAGGCCTTGTATTAGCCATTGAGCCGATGGTGAATTTAGGGACCAGGCATGTCGTGCAGGAGAATGATGGCTGGACCATCAGGACGCGCGACAAGAAGCCCTCGGCCCATTTTGAGCATACAGTTGTTGTTAGGAAAGGTCAGGCAGAGATCTTGACTACTTTTGATTACATAGAAAAAGCACAGAACTAATACATGGCTAAACAGTCTTCCATCGAACAAGACGGTACCATCATTGAAGCGCTATCAAACGCAATGTTTCGCGTTGAATTAGAAAATGGCCATCAGGTTATTGCTCACATCTCTGGTAAAATGAGAATGCACTACATTAAGATTTTACCAGGCGACAGAGTAAAATTGGAAATGTCTCCTTACGACCTTAGTAAAGGTAGAATAGTTTACAGATACAAATAAGCAGATGAAAGTAAAAGCGTCAGTTAAGAAGCGCAGTGAAGACTGCAAAGTGATCAGACGTAAAGGCAAGCTTTACGTGATCAACAAGAAAAATCCACGTTATAAACAAAGACAAGGTTAATTTTTAAAACATGGCTAGAATAGCAGGAGTTGATATTCCAGATAACAAAAGAGGCGAAATCGCTTTGACGTACATTTTCGGTATTGGCCGGAAATTGTCACAGTCTATTTTGGTGAAGGCTGGGGTGGATCTTGACAAGAAGGTAAAAGATTGGACAGAGGAAGAAGCCGGTGAAATCCGTAACGTTATTTCTTCTGAGCACAAAGTAGAAGGTGTTCTTCGTTCTGAAGTGCAGCTACACATCAAGCGATTGATGGATATTGGTAGCTACCGCGGTTTACGTCACAGGAAAGGTTTACCAGTTAGAGGTCAGAGAACCAAAAACAACACCAGAACCCGTAAGGGCAAGCGTAAGACTGTTGCAAACAAGAAGAAGGCATCTAAATAATTAAACGACAATGGCTCAGAAGAGAAAAGATAAAGCCAAGAAGCGCGTGGTTGTGGTGGAGCCTGTTGGTCAGGTTCACATCAAAGCGTCATTTAACAACATCATTATTTCCGTTACCAATATTAATGGCCAGGTTATTTCTTGGGCATCTGCTGGTAAAATGGGATTCAAAGGGTCTAAGAAAAATACTCCTTACGCTGCCCAGATGGCAGCCGCTGATTGCGGAAAAGTAGCCTATGAGGCTGGTATGCGCAAAGCAGAAGTTTTTGTGAAAGGCCCGGGAGCTGGACGTGAGTCCGCTATCCGTACCATGCAAAACGTGGGTATTGAAATCACCTCTATCAAAGACGTGACCCCACTTCCGCACAATGGTTGCCGTCCTCCAAAACGCAGAAGAGTTTAAGGTATTATTTAGTATTAGACATGGCAAGATATACAGGCCCTAAGAGTAAAATCTCTAGAAGATATAATGAACCAATTTTTGGACCTAGCAAGGCTTTAGCCAAAAAAGCCTATGGTCCTGGCCAGCATGGTCGTGGTCGGAGAAAGAAGCAATCTGAGTATGCAATCCAATTGATGGAGAAGCAAAAAGCAAAATACATCTATGGTGTGTTGGAGCGTCAGTTTGCTAACTTGTTTGACAAAGCTGCCCGTAAAACAGGTATTACCGGTGAAAACTTATTGGCTCTTTTAGAGGCAAGATTAGACAACACCGTGTATCGTTTAGGCATTGCTCCTACAAGACGTGGTGCGCGTCAATTGGTAAATCACAATCACATTCAGGTGAATGGTTCTGTGGTGAACATCGCTTCGTACACGTTGCGTCCTGGTGATGTAGTTAGCGTACGTGAGAAGTCTAAATCATTGGAAGCAATTACTACCAGTCTTGCTGGCCGTAATGCTCGCGCTTTTACTTGGTTAGAGTGGGATGCCAGCCAAATGGCAGGTAAGTACATCTCTAACCCACAGCGTGATCAAATCCCTGAGAAAATTCAGGAGCAATTGATCGTTGAGCTTTACTCTAAGTAATAGTTTCTATTTAGTATCAACCTTAATCCAGCAAACATGTCAATATTAGCCTTTCAAATGCCAGAAAAGGTCGTGATGGAGAAATCCGATGACTTCAACGGGCAGTTTGAATTTAAGCCGCTAGAAAAGGGCTATGGTGTTACCATTGGGAATGCGCTGAGAAGAATTCTTCTCTCCTCTTTGGAGGGATATGCTATCTCCAGCATCAGAGTTCCTAGTGTGCTCCATGAGTTCTCTACCATTGAAGGTGTGGTTGAAGATGTCTCTGAAATTATCCTGAACCTGAAAATGGTGCGGTTTAAGAAGATTGGTGACATAGTGGATGATAAAGTAACGGTGACCATCGGCAAGCAGGATACCTTCACTGCCGGTGACATCAACAAATTCTCTTCTTCGTTCCAGGTCCTGAACCCTGAGCTTATCATTTGTCATGTTGATCCAGAAGCTAGCTTTGAGATTGAACTGACTATTCAGAAGGGCAGAGGGTACGTGCCTGCAGAGGAGAACAAGCCAGCTGATCAGGTTTTTGGTCAGATTGCCATAGACGCCATTTTCACGCCTGTAAAGAATGTGAAATATAGCGTAGAGAACACGCGGGTTGAGCAGAAAACTGACTACGAGCGCCTCTTGTTGGAAATCACCACTGACGGTTCTATTCACCCAGAAGATGCGTTGAAAGGCGCCGCCAACATTTTGATTCAGCACTTTATGCTGTTCTCTGACAACACCATGACGTTTGAAACGGTGAAGCCAGAGGAAGAAGAAGCGGTTGACGAAGAAATGCTGCACATGCGCAAAGTGTTGAAAACGCCTTTGCATGACATGGACCTTTCTGTTAGAGCCTACAACTGCTTGAAAGCTGCTGACATCAGAACCTTAGGTGATTTGGTGCAATTGGACCTGGCAGATATGATGAAGTTCAGAAACTTTGGTAAAAAGTCTTTGACTGAATTAGAGAACTTGGTTTCTGAAAAGGGACTAAACTTTGGGATGGATATCTCTAAGTATAAATTAGAAGAAGATTAATTAATCTACGGCATAATTCCCGATCCCGCTTAGGTTGATCGACGGTATGCACGTGCACAATTCAAAAAAATGAGACACGGTAAAAAGAATAACCATTTAGGAAGAACGGCGTCACACCGTGCTGCCCTCCTTTCTAACATGGCATCGTCCCTTATATTGCACAAACGTGTAATCACTACGGTGGCTAAAGCCAAGGCATTGCGTAAATACGTGGAGCCTTTGCTGACCAAATCAAAAAGCGATACTACCCACTCTCGCCGGACAGTTTTCTCTTACCTACAGAACAAAGAGTCTGTGAAAGAGTTGTATGACGCAGTGGCTGGTAAGATAGCTAACCGCCCAGGTGGTTACACCCGCATCATCAAAACTGGCAACCGTTTAGGTGACAACGCTGATATGTGTATCATTGAGTTGGTTGATTACAACGAGGACTTGCTGAGCACAACAGGTGCAGGTACTGCAGGTAAAGCCAAAACAAGACGTCGTGCTTCTGGTAAGAAAAAAGACGGTGTTGAGGCTGCTTCTGAAACGCCAGTTGCTTCCGCAGAAACCGCCACTCCAACTACTGAAGCGTCTGCTCCAGCTGCTGAAGGCGAAGAGGCTCCTAAAGCTGAATAGTAAAAATGCAGTAAATTATAGAAAGGGATACGAGATTACTCGTATCCCTTTTTTATTTTTGCCACATATCTAATAAGAATGAAGTCTCAAACAACTACAGATGCAGTTTTGGTTTTGGAAGACGGCACCGTCTTTCATGGTAAAAGTCTTGGCAACATAGGAACTACCGGTGGGGAGCTCTGCTTCAACACAGGTATGACGGGGTACCAGGAGATTTTTACGGATCCTTCTTACTATGGCCAAATTGTGATTACCACGGTTTCACACGTGGGCAATTACGGCGTACAGGTGGAGGAAGTGGAATCTGATGCCGTGCAGATCAAAGGATTGGTGTGCAAAGAGTTCTCGCAGCATTTTTCCCGGAAGACCGCTGAAGGCTCACTGCAGCAGTACTTTGAAAAAGCCGGCATAGTGGGTATTTGTGAGATTGACACTCGGGAGTTGGTGCGCTACATCAGAGACAAAGGTGCCATGAACGCCATTATCTCCTCTGAGAGCACAGATCTTGACGCTTTGAAAGAGCAAGTGAAGCAAGTACCCTCCATGAATGGGTTGGAGCTTTCTTCCAAAGTTTCTACGAAGGCGCTATATGATTTGTCGGTGACCGAGACACGCTTTAAAGTAGCGGTGCTGGATCTGGGCGTGAAACGGAACATCTTGAATAACCTGACCAGCCGTGGCTGTGAATGCCGCGTGTTCCCATATGGTACTACTTTTGAAGAAATGGAGACTTGGGGGCCTGATGGGTACTTCATCTCCAATGGTCCGGGTGACCCCGCCGTGACCACTGAAGCGGTGAGAAGCGTTGAGCAGATACTTGCCGTGGAGAAACCTATGTTCGGGATTTGTATGGGGCACCAGATTTTAGCCCAGGCCAATGGTATTCCTACTTATAAAATGCACAACGGCCACCGCGGGCTCAACCACCCAGTGAAGAACCTGATTACGGGCCGCAGTGAGATTACCTCACAGAACCACGGGTTTGCAGTGGATGCCGAGGCTGTCAAGAATAATTCCAACGTTGAGATCACGCACATTAACCTCAATGACAACACCATTGAGGGCATCAGAATCAAGAACAAACCCGCTTTCTCGGTGCAGTACCACCCGGAGTCCTCACCGGGGCCACATGACTCAGAGTATCTCTTTGACTTGTTTGTGGAGATGCTGGAAAAGGAAAAGAATTCATAAACCAAACCAACGTATATGAGCTTAATTGAAGACATCAAAGCCCGCCAGATATTTGATTCCCGCGGAAACCCTACCGTAGAGGTAGACGTGATCACCCAAAACGGAATTGTGGGCCGCGCCGCTGTTCCGTCCGGAGCCTCTACCGGTAAGCACGAAGCCGTGGAACTGCGTGATGACGACAAAAGCAAATTCATGGGCAAGGGCGTGTTGCAAGCCGTGCAGAATGTGAACACCATCATTGCTGATGAAATAGTGGGCTTCTCTGTGTTTGAGCAAAGCCTGCTGGACAAGATCATGATTGAGATTGACGGCACAGAGAACAAAGCCAAGTTGGGCGCCAATGCCATTTTGGGTGTTTCTTTGGCCATTGCCAAAGCTGCGGCCAAAGAAGCAGGGCAGTCTTTGTACCGCTACGTGGGCGGCGTGAACGCCAACACCTTGCCGGTGCCCATGATGAACATCTTGAATGGCGGAAGCCACGCCGACAACTCCATCGACTTCCAGGAGTTCATGGTGATGCCGGTGGGTGCGCCTAACTTCTCTGAGGCTCTGCGCATGGGTTCTGAAGTGTTCCACCACTTGAAGAATGTTTTGAAGAAAAAAGGCCTCTCTACCAACGTAGGCGATGAAGGCGGCTTCGCGCCGAACATTGGCTCCAACCAGGAAGCCATTGAAGTGGTGTTGCAAGCCATTGAAACTGCTGGTTACCGCCCAGGCGAGGACTTTATGATTGCCATGGATGCCGCCGCTTCTGAATTCTATGACGCTTCTACCGGCCATTACCACTTCAAGAAATCAACCGGCGACAAGCTGACTTCCTCTGAAATGGTGAGCTTCTGGAAAGAGTGGTCTGAGAAATACCCCATCATCTCTATTGAAGACGGTATGGACGAAGATGACTGGACCGGCTGGAAGTCTTTGACCGACCAAATCGGCTCAAAAGTACAGTTGGTAGGCGATGACTTGTTCGTGACCAACGTGAAACGCCTGCAGCAGGGCATTGACCAGCAGACCGCCAACGCCATCTTGATCAAGGTAAATCAGATTGGCACCTTGACCGAGACCATTGACGCCATTAACCTGGGCCGCAGGAATGGCTATAAGAGCATCATGAGCCACCGTTCCGGGGAGACCGAAGACAATACCATTGCTGACCTAGCCGTGGCCTTGAACACCGGTCAAATCAAAACAGGCTCGGCTTCCCGCTCAGACCGCATGGCCAAGTACAACCAGTTGCTCCGCATAGAGGAAGAACTGGGCGAAGTGGCCTACTTCCCGGGCAGGAAATTCTAATTGCGTTAACCCAATTTCCGTTTTCGGCTTCATTTCCAGAAATGAGCCCGAAAACGGAATTTTAGAAAGAAGTACGGCCCGGTTTAAGGTTCGCTTCTGAATTCTTTGTAAATTCATGGCGGCGAGAAAGCTCTTGCCGCCATTTTTTGTCTATTGCTTATGTGGGCACGCGTTCCGTCTCTGTTCAAAAACTTCTACTTCCTTACGGCGCTGGGCTTTCTGGCCTGGATGCTCTTCTTTGATTCCAATGATTTCATCACGCAGTTCCAGACCAGCCAGAAACTGGCCATTCTGGAAGAGGAGCGCGACTATTACCTGGAGAAGATTGACGAAGTGCAGAAAGACCGCAAAGAACTGCTGAGCAACCCAGATTTGCTGGAGAAATTTGCCCGCGAGAAATACCTTATGAAAAAGCCCACTGAGGACCTCTACCTCATCATTGAGAAAGACGAAGAGGAACTGGAAGCCATGAAAGCCGATAGTCTACCCCAATAAAAGCAGAAGGCGCAACCGTACAAGTTGCGCCTTCTGCTTTTAACATATTTCCGTTTTTGGGCTCATTTCTGGAAACGAGCCCGAAAACGCACTATTCAATCTTCTTGCCGCTCATGGCTTTCTTAATGGAAATCTGCATCACGCGCTCCGCGAAGGGGCTGGTTTGTTCTTCCAGCGTATCCACGGCTCTGAGAATGGTGTCTTTGTCGCCGGAAGGCAAGGCGTCTTTCAAGCGCTGGAGATTGCGGTTGGTCAATTCAATTTCCTCTGAAGTTAAATGCTCGCCGTTTTTCTGCACGAACCGTTCTACTTGGTAAAGCATCTGCTCGGCGGTGGTGCGCGCCTCAATGACCATGCGGGTGTTCACGTCTTCGCGGGCGTGGGTGATGGAGTCCATCAGCATTTGTTCCACTTGTTCATCGGTGAGGCCGTATTGCGGTTTCACTTCCACTTCCTGCTTCACGCCGGAGCGCAATTCAATGGCTTCTACTTTTAGAATACCATCGGCATTCAGGATGAAGTTTACATCTACCTTAGGGAAGCCAGCAGGCATGGCCGGAATGCCTTTCAGGTCAAACTCGGCCAGTTTGCGGTTCTCTTTCACCAAATCACGCTCGCCCTGGTACACGCTTATTTTCATGTTCACCTGACCGTCCACGGAGGTGGTGTACTGGCGCCCGGCTTTGGTGGGAATTTTGGAGTTGCGGGGAATAATGGAATCCATTAAGCCACCCATAGTCTCAATACCCAGCGTGAGCGGCGTTACGTCTAGCAGCAGAATATCTTTGCGGTTTCCAGCCAAAACATCAGCCTGAATGGCAGCACCCAAGGCCACCACTTCATCTGGGTTCAAACTATTGTTGGCGGGCTTCCCGAAGAAGTCTGAAATAGTCTGGTACACCAGGGGCACGCGCGTGGAACCGCCCACCATAATCACGCTGTCAATTTGGGCAGGCTGAAGACCGGCATCTTGCATGGCCATTTTGCAGGAAATCAAGGTGCGATCAACAATAGGGGTAATCAGCGTCTCAAAGGTGTGTTTGTTGAGGATCAGTTCAATGCCGTTCAGTTCTGCGCTGAACTTCTCCTGGCTGCTCAAAGTCTTTTTGGCTTCTTCGGCTTTCAACCGGAGCGCCTGCGAAATTTGCGCGTCCTGGGAAGCTATATCAGCAAGCAGGCGGTTTTGCTTCGTCCAGAAAGTAATGATTTCGCGGTCCATGTCATCGCCGCCCAAATAGGTGTCGCCGTGGGTGGAGAGCACTTCAAAAATGCCTTGGTGAATCTTGAGGATAGAAATATCAAAGGTTCCGCCGCCCAAGTCATACACGGCAATGGTTTTTTCCTCGCTGGGGTCCAGCCCAATGCCATAAGCCAAAGAAGCCGCGGTAGGCTCGTTCACAATGCGCAGCACTTCCAAGCCCGCCAGTTTGCCGGCATCCCGCGTAGCTTGGCGCTGGCTGTCATTGAAATAGGCAGGAACGGTAATCACGGCGCGGTTCACGGGCGTTTTCAAGGCATGTTCGGCGCGGGCACGGAGCTCTTTCAGGATTTCAGCGCTCAGCTCAATGGGCGAGTAGAATTTGTCCTGCACCCGTATCTTCACCATGCCCTCAGAGTTGTCATCAATCACCTTGTACCCGAAGGCATCTTGGTGCCCACTGATATCTTGGTACGATTTGCCCAGCAACCGCTTCACCGAATAAATGGTGTTGGCCGGGTCTGTGAGCAGATAGTCCTTGGCCGCATCACCCACCAACACCTCGCCTTGAGGGGAGAAGTGAATCACCGACGGCACAATGGTGCCCAGGCCTTGGTCATTAATCGCGATGGCCACGTTGTCTTCGGGGTGCATGTACGCCACCAGGCTGTTGGTGGTGCCCAGGTCAATGCCCACAATTACTTCTTCCTTTTGAATGGAGGCGGTGGTCAGGTTTATCGCAATTTTAGCCATGGTATCTCAGTTAAGCGGAAATCAGCAGATTCCCAGTACAAAAGTACGAAGAAATTGCGCGTGATATAGCCACGGTTTCCTGTAAGACCTCACCTCAACCCCTCTCCCACGGAGAGGGACTTTTCTGCTAATATGTTTTGGGGCTTGTTTTGGAAATGGAGGCCAAAAACAGAAAACAACTGGCGAGAGTCTCCAGACTCGGGCGAGCAAAAATATTTAGAAAGCAAGAACTGTTTGCGGACAGTATTCTAGTGGTGAGGTTTAAATCAGGAAAAGCAAAGTCCCTTCTCCTTCTGGGAGAAGGTTAGGATGAGGGAGAATCTTGTAGCGTATTGGAGTGGCCGTGGAAAATACACCCTCACCCTAGCCCTCTCTCAGAGGGAGAGGGAATTTTCTCTTTTCCGTTTTCATGCTCAATTTCAGAAATGAAGCCGAAAACGGAGCTAAAAAAAAGCCCCTCTCCGTGGGAGAGGGGTTGGGGTGAGGTTCTTTACACCGCGTCAGACAAACTACTGAAGGTGAAGTCTCTGATTTTGAGCGGCGGCAGCAGGTAATTGTTGCTGGATTCGCCGCTGACCACGCGTTCAGCTTTGCCCATGGCCTCTAGGTTATTGAGCATGATGATGGGGCTTTCGTTGAACCGGAAGTTCTTGACGGCGTGCTTAATTTTGCCGTTCTCAATGTAGAAAGTCCCGTCGCGGGTGAGGCCGGTGAGGAGCAGGGTTTGCGGGTCAACGCTTCTGATGTACCAAAGACGCGTCACCAGAATGCCTTTCTGGGTGCCTTTAATCAGGTCTTCCAGGCTTTGGTTGCCGCCCTGCATAATGGCCGAACTGGGGAACGGAACTGGTGCCATCTTCTTCTGCTGCGCCCAGTACCGTGACACCGGAATCTGCTTCACCACGCCTTTGTCAATCCAGGTGACTTTGTTCAGCGCCTGTCCGTCTCCAGCCCATGGCGAAGTTGGAAGTTCTGGATGTGCTGGGTCTGAGTAAATGGTCACGCGTTCATCCACCAACTTCTGCCCGACTTTGTTACCGCCACCGGCTTTGCTCAAAAAGCTTCGGCCTTCATCTGCGGAGCGGGCATCCATGTTGAAGAACAGGTTCTCCAGCATCACGGCCACGGCGGCCGGTTCCAGAATCACGGTGTACTTGCCGGGTTCCAACGCTTTGGCCTCTCTTGACCCGACGGCTTTATTCACGGCCACGGCAGAAACAGCAGCTGTGTTGAGTTTGGTCACGTCATTGAAACCTCTGGAGGCATAGCCTGAGCCTAAACCGTCTGGCGTGCGCACGGTCAACGAAAAATCCACGCCGGTGTCTGTGTTAAAGGCAAAGAGCCCTTTACTGTTCATCATGGCCTGAAACCCGACCGAATCCTGCAGATAGCCTGCTGCGGTCAGGTTTTTGGCTTTGGCGGCCGCAATACTCTGGGCCACCATCTCGGCGCGCTTGTCTGGGGTAATAGCTGCCGTTGCCGGTGAAAACGGGGTGGTGGTCACATATTTCTGCGGGCCCAGCACGCCCATGTACTCTGGGTTCTCCGGCGCTAATTTTGCCAATTCCTCAGAGCGGCGCACCACTTTCTCCAATGAGGCATCGTCAAATTCATTGATGGTGGCGGTGCCCACTTTCTTTCCGAACGAGGACTGCACCACCAACTGCGTAGTATGCGATTCACCGGCTGTGGAAACAGAATTTCTGGCGTAGCGCACGTTCCCAGACTTGCTGCCGGTGAGATTGGCTTCGCACTCCTCGGCCTTGCTCAGCGCCATCACCTTATTCAGGACAGCCTGCGCTTGTTCTTTGGTATATATTGCCATTGTGTGAAAGGTCTAAGTTAACTTGAAATTGATTGGTTTTAGTCCTGAGTCTATAGTTCTGAGTCCTGAGTTGAAAGAATAACTCAAGACTATGGACTCAGGACTCAGGACTTAACACAGGTAGAAAAATCGTTAGATTTTTCTACCTGTGTTAATCACGTTCACGCCGTTGAAGCGGGTGGTGGCAGAACCATGTGACACCGAACTGGACTGCGTGGGCTGGCCTTTTCCGTCAAAGAAGGAGCCGCCCAGGCGGTAGTCGCTTTCATCACAGATGGCGGCGCAGGAATTCCAGAATTCCTGGGTGTTGCTTTGGTACGCCACGTCTTTCAAAGGCCCCACAATCTTTCCGTCTTTAATTTCATAGTACAGCTGCCCGCCGAACTGGAAGTTGTAGCGCTGCTGGTCAATAGAGAAGGAACCATCGCCAATGATGTAGATGCCTTTCTCCACGTCTTTAATCATATCATCCACGCTCAGTTTCTGCTTGCCGGCTTCCAAAGACACGTTGGGCATGCGCTGGAACTGCACCGAGCTCCAGTTGTCGGCATAAGAACAGCCGTGCGATTCCTTCTCGCCGATGATATGCGCTTGGTCGCGGGTGGCTTGGTAGCTCACCAAGGTGCCATCCTTCACCAAGTCCCAGCGCTTCGTTTTCACGCCTTCATCGTCATAGCCCACCGCGCCCAAAGAGCCGGGCTGCTGTTTGTCGGCGAACAGCGTGACTTTGTCGCTGCCGTATTTAAATTTCTTCGATTTCCATTTGTCCAAATCCGCGAAGGAAGTTCCGGCGAAATTGGCTTCGTAGCCCAGCACGCGGTCCAGTTCCAGCGGGTGACCCACAGATTCGTGAATGGTGAGCCAGAGGTGCGATGGATCCAATACCAAATCATATTTCCCGGCCAGTACAGATTTGGCGGTGAGTTTTTCTTTGGCCTGCTTGGCGGCGGCGGCAGCGTCTTCCACCATGTCATAATACTTGCCGTAGCGCGTGGTGATGCCCTGGTACTTGCCTTCTTTT
Source organism: Rufibacter sp. LB8 (assembly GCF_014876185.1). Taxonomy (NCBI): domain Bacteria; kingdom Pseudomonadati; phylum Bacteroidota; class Cytophagia; order Cytophagales; family Hymenobacteraceae; genus Rufibacter; species Rufibacter sp. LB8. Next base: position 4,163,314 of record NZ_JADALJ010000001.1, read on the forward strand.
CTGCCGCTCAAATACTCAAAGCCCATGCCCACCGGCGAACTCAGGGATTGGCGCGTCTCAAACTTACCTGATTTTTGGTCGATGGCGGTGGCGTTAAGCACCGGCCAGATGCGGTGAATGTCCTGATCAATGTACGACCCATCTGAAGACGCGAAGTACTTCTGCTCGTTTACCAGAAACAACGCTGAATTCACGTAATTGGCGCCGTTCTGCATGGCCGCGGCATTGGCACCCAACAGAATATCTACTTTCTCTTTCAACGGCACCTCAAACGCGTTGCGCTCAATAGGAGCTTTCCAACTCACCTCCCCATAGCCTTGTTGCGGGGCCAGCTGTACCGGTTCCGTCTGCAGTTTGGAGTTGGCTTTGGCAATGGCCACGGCCAGTTCAGCGGCTTTGGCAGCCCCAGCCGGCGTCACTTCATCAATGGCCGAAAATCCCCACGTACCGTTCACTAGCACGCGCACGCCCAATCCAAACGACTCTGTGTTGACCGTGTTCTCTACTTTGTCTTCGCGGGTAATCAGGTATTGGTTCAGGTAGCGGCCTATGCGCACGTCTGTGTAAGTGGCGCCCTTAGATTTGGCGGCGTTAAGGGCGGCGTCGGCAATGCGTTTGTTCAGGGCCGTTTCCATGGGCGAAAGCATGGCTTCCGGCGCAATGTCATTGCCCCACACGGGGATGGGCAGCATAAGGGCACCAAGCCCCAAGCCGGAAAGATGAATAAAATCGCGTCTTTTCAAAGTGGAAGGAGTTAAGGGTTAGTCTTTTAAATGTAGGAATTTCGCCTTTACTTCCAAGCGAAGTAGGGAGGGATTTTATAAACGCCAGTTAGGGGTAATGCTGACACGCATATCGTCCCCCTTTGAAGGGGGTAGGGGGGTGATTCTCTTTTGCTGAATAAACCTTTTTGATATTCTGAAGCGGCTGCTATAGATGCTCTTCCAAATGCTGTTCGGGATTTATCAATCCCGAATCATTCTGTCGGGGATTTCCAAATCCCCTTTACTAAGCAAATTTTTATCAGGGCATAGGGGGATTGATAAATCCCCCACAGAGTACTTTCGGATTGGTAAATCCGAAAGAGCAAATGGAAACCTATTTACCCATTCTAGAAAAAAATAATCAGCAATAGTCATCATCCCCCAACTTTCTTCAAAGGGGGACGATATGCGTGTAATTCTTCTAACGTTGAAAAGTTGAAACACAAAAAACGCACCCCATTTCAGAGTGCGTTTTTGGCTTCGTTTCCAGAATTGAGCCCGAAAACGTGTTATTGGTTGCAGCCTATCATTTCCAGTGTACCAATGGGCGCGCCTGGCGGAAGTTCTTTGTGCAGTTGTGGTTTTGCGGTCTGCGGTTCGTCCAGGCGGTTCAGGGCGAGCATGGCGTTGGCTTTCACCGAGGCATCTGAGGACTTGGCCAGCTTCTTAAGCTGTTTCTCCAGGTTGGAAAGTTGTAGGGTGGCTTCAGCTCTCACGGAATAGGCGGTGTTTTCATTCTGACTCAACGCAAGGAGGTGCGTGAGGACCAGTTGCTGGGTGAGCAGTTGAATTTGTCCGTCTAGGCCAGCGGCGGGCTTTACATCCCAGGTGTTGGCCATAATTTGGTTCAAGACGTCATGCAAGCCTAGTTGGCTTCCGCGGGCTTTTAACTCTACCAAACGGGCAGCGCGCTCTGGGTGAAATAAAAACGATAACGTAAAATTAGCCGAAGCCTCAGCCGCCGCCAAAGGGTCAAAGGTGAGGCCAGTGCGCTTGCTGAACAACTCCCGCGATGGTGACCAACCGGCCGGTCTTGGCGGAATAGCCGCAATGATGTGTTCTGGTAACGTAAGCACGTTGGGTTGAAGCGTGGAAATCAAGGCATCTAAAGCTTTTTGCTGCTCTGCCAGAGGTACTTGTTCTGTGACTAACTGACCATCACCGCGAGAGGCGTAGGTATAATTCACACCGCCCACCAATTTGGCCACGGCCTCTACTTGATAGCGGTGGTAATTGTAAATGGGCACCAAGGCATCTTCCAGCATGGCCATGGGCACGCCCGGTTTGATGTTATTTTCGCCAAATTTCTCTAAAGCTTTCTTCCGGACGGCTAGTACGTGATGCAGTTCATCGGTGGCGTTGGCGCCGTTGTCCCAGAGGTGGGCTTGCGGGTGGGCGCCGCCGGGCGAACGGGCATCACGGTCAGAGATGAACTGTAAGCCGCGCTGATGACCAGTGCGCAGGAGTTGGTCTAAAGCTTGGGTTTCATTCGTGCCTTCAGGGAAGTCTTGATAGCCGTAGGTCACCGCCAGTTTGTCCCAGTCGCCCATGCCCACGGCATAGGCATCAGACAAATCAATATCGCCGGAGGCAGAAAGTTTCACGTTGGGGTGGAGGTAATCCATCACGCTGGCGCGGTTGTTCACGCTGGCGGCGTAGTTGTGCATGATGCCCAGCGTGTGCCCCAACTCGTGCGCCGACAACTGCCGAAGCCGCGCCAAGGCCATTTTCATCATCTCTGGGTTGGCGGGTTTGCCGGTTTCATAGGGAGCGAGCAGGCCTTCGGCAATCAGATAATCCTGACGCACGCGCAAAGAACCCAAGCTCACGTGGCCTTTCATTATTTCGCCGGTGCGCGGGTCTGTCACGGATGCGCCATAAGACCAGCCGCGTGTGCTGCGGTGCACCCATTGAATCACGTTGTAACGCACATCCATGGGGTCAGCATCCACGGGCAAAATCTCGACCTTAAAGGCATCTTTATAACCCGCCGCCTCAAAAGCCTGCGCCCACCAACGGGCTCCGTCCAGCAGGGCGCTTCTAATGGGTCCGGGTGCGGCATGGTCCACGTAATAAACAATGGGTTTCACGGCTTCAGACACAGGCGCGGCTGGTTTCTTTTTCTGCAGACGGTGACGCGCAATAAAGCGTTTGGTGATGGATTCATCCACGGGCGTGCTGTAATCCATGTACTCAATCCCGAAGTACCCAGACCGAGGATCCATGGCGCGCGGCGTATAGTTAGTGTCTGGCAGTTGAATGAAGGAATGGTGTTCGCGCAAGGTCAAGGCCTCAGTGGAAGGAGCCACGCTACGCACGAAATTGCCGGCGTCATCGCCGCCCACAAAGGTGAGGGTGGCCTCAAACTCAGTGTTCTGCGGGAAGTTCTTGGTGCGGGGCAAGTACATAGCCGATCGGCTGGCATCTAACCGGTAAGACCCTTGGCGGCTGCGCCGGATAGAACCTACCACGTCATGGGCATCACGCAGAAGAAAATCGGTGGCATCTACCAGCACGCGGTTGCCGTCGGTGGCTTCCACCTTGAAACCCCACAGCGTGCTCTGCGCGAACGACTGGGCCACGGCCTGTTCCTCGGCGGGGTTGCCGTTCATGGCGCGGTAATTCTGGTTGGGTTCTACCAAGAGCACCTTCGGGCCCACCTTCTGGAAATACACCACGTGGGTGCCGCCCAACTGCCCCCGGTCCAGCCCGATGTCATTAGAACCCAAGCCCGCTGGCAATGAACTCACATATAGAAACTGCTGGTCTAACTTGTCAATCTCCAGAAAGACTTTGCCGGTGGCCTCGTCCCAGTAAAATGGGAAGTAACCCGCAAACTTCTGCATACCCGCGGTTTTAGCAGAAATGCCCGCCGGTTTATTCTGGGCAAAAAGGGAAGTCATTGCTAAGAGTAGGGAGAAGCAGGAGAGGAGCGTTTTTCGCATGATTTGGGATTTGGAGGTCAAAAACGGAATCAGCGAATAAGGTAGGGAAATTTGCGGGGCGGGGCAAGGGGGAGACGGCTGTCAATTAGCAGTATGAATTCTACTCAGCCCAATTCTCTAAAGAAATGTTCTTTAGGCGACCTATGTGCTTGATATTATTGGTAACCACAGTGAGCTCGTTTGCCAAAGCGGTAGCCCCAATCAATAAGTCAAAATCATCTACTAAAATGCCTTTTTTCCTGAGCCTGGCTTTTTCTTTCGCAAAAATGTCAAGGGCACTAAAAATGGGTACAACTGTGAATTTTTGAATAAAGTCCTGGATCACTTTTCGGTTTTGCTCCTTCTTTTCGCTGTTTTCTGCTCCGTATTTGAGTTCGGCCACCGTGATTTCAGAAATAAAGCAATGTTCACTACCAACTTGTTCAATTTTAGCATCAAGGTCAAATCGGCCTTTTAAATAATAGATGCAGATATTGGTGTCTAGCAAATACTTTTTCAAAGTCCTTCAATTTGCCGGGTGAAAGTTCTGGACTGCTGTATTTCTTCAATGATGGTTTCAGCGGATTTGTCTGATTGAAAGGCCCCAAAAAGTTCTATCAAACTTTTCTCTTTGGATTTCTTCTGACTTTTAAGCGTTTGCGAAAGCCTGGAAATCAACTCCAGCTTGCTATCTGGACTTAGGTTATTCAAGAGCCCTAAGTAACTTTCAAGGATATGTAGGTTGGTTGTTTTCATGGTACTACTTTACGTTTTTACTGGCTAATCTGTTTGTCTGCTAATTGCAACTCCTCCACCTTCATTTTGAGATTGTAACCCCAATAGCCGAAAGGCTCAAAGAAGTTGATACAGTCTGATAACGAATTTAAACGTTGCAGCTTTGGTAGAATAAGTTCTTCAACATCTATGCTCACTTCTTTTGTAAAGTCACTAAGGTCCGTGTCATTGGTGATCAGGTAACCAAAATAGCTTTCTTCTCTATATGTATGCTTCTTTCTATTCTCAGGAAGCAACTCACCATCACGAATTTGTGCGCTAAGGTCATCATAGGTGGCTTTTCTTTTGGCTGGGTCACGGAGACGAGCAGTCAATGCAACTCCAAGGTTAAAGCAGAAACTTACCTCATCATTACTGTTCCAACGGGAGCTTTGTAAGTTAATAAATAGAAAAAACTCTCCTTTACTCTTCCACCAATTTTGGCCTGAAGTTGAAAATCCCTCTTCTTTTAGTTTAGGCTTGAGATATGATTTTATAAATTCCTTCTGTTTTTCCTTCGCTGTCATTTTTATCAGTTTGCTTTCAGCAATCATGGGGAAGATAGTATTTCTATATAATCTTCAATATACTAAATAATGAACTGAGTTTATAGAAGGAAGGGTTTGCTGCTTAAACCAACACAGAAAAGCTTAAACTAAAATTCCCGTTTCCAGCCCCATTTCCCAAAACGAGCCCGAAAACGCAAACCCTACAACACCACCCCGAACTTCTCGCATAAGCCTTCCAGATCTTTCACCACCGGCGGCAGCAATGGAATGCCGTCTTTCATCCGTTGCTCGGTGAAGATGCGCTCCGGGTCGCCGGGGATTAAGACGTGCTGGCCTTCCTTGGCTTTAGAGTTTCTGAAGCGGGTAATCCAGGTGTCCATGTGCTGCTTGAAATCTGCTGCCGGGCGGAAGGCGTCTACGCGCATGGCCCCGAAGAAATGCCCGATGCCGTCGCCCACCGGGTCTGCGGGCGGGGCCAGAAAACTCACGAAGGGCGGTACCCACGGCCCGTAATTCGCGCCGGAAAGTACGGCAGAGAAAATATCGACAATCGCGCCCAGCGCGTAGCCTTTGTGGCTGCCGGTGTCGCCGCCCAGCGGGAGGAGCGCGCCGCCGGCCTTGAGCTCGTTGGGGTTGGTGGAGGCAGAACCGTCGGCGGCCTGAATCCAGCCCAGCGGCGCTTGCAAGTTTTTGCGTTGGAGCATTTCCAGCTTCCCGTTGGCGGCGGTGGTGGTGGCCAAATCTGAGACAAACGGCGGCTGTTCACCGGCCGGAATGGCCACGGCAATGGGGTTGGTTCCCAAGAGCCGTTCCAGGGAATGCGTGGGCGCTACCAGCGGACTGGCGTTGGTCATCGCGATGCCGATCATGTCATGGGCCAAGGCTTTCATGGCGTGGTAACCGGCGATGCCGTAATGGTTGGAATTTTTCACGCTCACCCAGCCGCTGCCCACGTTTTTGGCTTTCTCCAAGGCAATCTGCATGGCTTTGGGCGCGACTACCAAACCCAGGCCGCCGTCGCCGTCCACGGTGGCGGTGCTGGGCGTCTCGTGTACTATGCGCACGTGGGGTGTGGGGTTGATGCGGCCCGCTTCCCAGAGGCGCACATAGCCTACCAGCCGCGCCACGCCGTGCGAATCCACGCCCCGCACATCGGCGGAGAGCAAGGTCTCGGTGGCCAGGAGCGCATCTTCGTCGGGGCAACCCATGGAAAGGAAAATCTTTTGGGCGAAATCAAACAGGCGTTGGTAGGTGTACATGGGGCGTGTAAGGAATTTGTGCGCCAAAGGTAAGGGAATCAACAGAAAATAGCAGAGTCTGCGTTAGCTTTGGTATACTTGCTTTTACATCGCGCTAAACCCCTCTTTGTATGAAAATTTATCGTCTGTCTTTGTTGCTTTTGCTCAGCTGTTTTGGGCTCCATTTCCAGATTCAAGCCCAAAAACAGGAATCCATGACCACGCAGGTGAAAGCCGTGACCGTGTTTCTGAACCGCGCGCAGGTCACCAACACCGGCCGCGCCTCTGTGGAGCCCGGCGTGACCGAACTGGTGCTGGAAGGCCTGCCTGCCCAACTAGACGAACGCTCTGTGCAGGTGAACCCCACCGGCCCCGTGACCTTGCTTTCGGTGCGCTACGAACAGAATTTTCTGCAAACCGACACCAAACCGCAGGCGCAGCAACGGCTGGAAGATTCTCTGGAAAGTTACACCGGCCGCATCAGAACGCTCACTGACCAACGCGAAGTCCTTCAAAAAGAGGAAGCGCTCTTAACCGCCAACCAGAATTTAGGCGGCACCCAGACCGGTCTTACCGCCGCCCGCCTCAAAGAAGTAGCCGACTATTACCGCACCAGACTTTTGGCCATTAGAAAGGAAATACAAATCACAGATGCCCGTTTAAGCATTTTAAACGAACGTCAGAGCGACTACATCCAGCAATTGGAACAGACGCGCCAGAAGCAGCAGGCCAACAACCGCGTGATTGTGGCGGTGAAGGCAGAGGCCCGCGCTCAGGTAAACCTGGAAGTGACCTATCTGGTGTACAACGCCGGCTGGGAACCCATCTATGATTTGCGCGCCTCTGGCAGCCAAGGCCCCGTGCAACTGCAATACAAAGCCAACGTGCGCCAGAACACCGGTGTGAACTGGAACAACGTGCAACTGACCCTCGCCACCACAAACCCCGCCGAAGGTGCCCAAAAACCAGAACTGGAGCCGCAGCGGATTGGGATTTTGGTGCATAATTCACTTGAGAAAATGTTACAAGGCAGAGCTGCAGGCGTTGCTGTGCAGAATAGTTCTTTGAGCGAAGTAGAAGTAACAGGATACGGAACAAGAACTAAGTCAAAAGCTGCTCCAGCCCCTGCCACAACCACCTCAAATTTCACTGAAGCCGTTACCACCACGCTCGCAGCTGAGTTCAAGATTGGGATTCCGTTCAGCGTGCCCTCAGACGGAAAGCCGCACACGGTAGATATTCAGCAGCACAGCCTCACCACCTCGTACGCGCACGTGACTGCGCCAAAGATGGACCCCACCGCTTTTTTGGTCGCCTACCTCACCAACTGGGAAAACCTGAAGCTGCTTCCTGGACAGGCCAACGTCTTTCTGGCGGGCACTTTCACCGGCAAATCCTTCCTCAACCCAGAGCAAACCAGAGACACCCTCACGCTTTCGTTGGGCCGCGACCAGAACGTGGTGGTGCAGCGCGAACGCCTGAAAGATTACCAGAAGCGGCAAAGCTTGGGCAGTAACATCAAAGAGCAGTTCGGGTATGAGATCAGCCTGCGCAACACCAAAGCCCAGCCCGTGACCATCACCGTAGAAGACCAGGTTCCTCTCAGTTCCACCTCTGAGATTGAAGTAGAAGACGTTGATACCAACGGCGGAACCCTTAACAAAGAAACCGGCAAAGTCACCTGGCGCGTCACCCTCCAACCCAACGAAACCCAGAAACGCACCCTCCGCTACGTGGTCAAATACCCCAAAGGCAAACAAGTAAGCGGACTATAAATTTCTGAAGGATTGTTCGTCATACACAAACAAACACAGCCTGTTATTTTGGAAAGATTTTGTGGGCCAGCTAGAAAAGCGTTTGATTAACGTCTGTTTAGTTCGCCACCAAGATCCTTTCAGGATGACAAAAGAGGGGATAGGTTTCGTCTGATTTTTATCTTTGTAGAGGAAAGTGACCAGCTTCCGTTTTCGGCTTCATTTTGAGAAATGAGCCCGAAAACGGAAGTTTTGTTTAGTAAAGTTTAACACGCATTTCGTCCCCTTTTGAAGGGGGTAGGGGGATGATTTACTCTTGCTGAATATCTTTTTAGAGCCTTCTATGGCGCGGAAGTTACTTCCGTGACTTATTGAACTGCTTTTTGAAAGTCACGGAAGTAACTTCCGCGCCATAGAGAAAAATATTGCCTTTTTATTAAAGCTGGTCTTTTCTTCTGCCGCCTTCGTCATCCCCCAACCCCCTTCAAAGGGGGACGATACGCGTCAACAAAACGTCCTTCTATTCCCGTTTTCCGGCTCCAAATCCCAAACGCAGCCAAAACCAGAAACGCCCACAAAAATTCTCCCCACAGGCAACCGGCCAGGCCAACCCCGCATCTAGAAAGTATATTTGAGCATCGGCATTTTCTGGAACGGATTTTGCCTTTTGCTGAATATCAGATAATGCTAATATTATGAAAGCACGTGTACTTCCCTTCCTGCTGGTGCTGCTCTTCTGGGGCGAGATGGCTGCCGGCCAGTCCAAAGTGATTTATGACCAACAGCGCACCGAGAATTTCACCCTGCGCAGCAGCGAGAACCCCGACCTTCGGCAGATGGCGGTAGAGCTGGAGCGTACTTTGCGGTCGCAGCAAATGGCGTTGCTCGTGGCGGCGGAGTGGCAGGAACGCATTGCGCGCGACGGCCACCAACTCAAGCTGGAGGTGAGCGTGAAAAACGTGCAGGTGAAGGAGCGCGTGTTTTACCAGGAATTCGATTTCTCCCAGGAATTAACTCCTACTGTGGTGGGCGGCAAAGTACAGTTGCTGGGCCCCGAAGGCAAAGTGCTCCAGACCTATGACCTGGGCAATAAGACCCTCGGGAAGAACGGCGCCGCCATGGTGTTGCAGGCTACTTTTGCTGACACTTCGGCGTTTGCCGGGTTTAAGCTGAAGGTGGTGGAAAGTCGTCTGGGTTTCTCAACTGCTAACCGCAGTGCCGTCAAAGAACGGGTCGAGTTGGTGAGGCGCTATTATGCCGCCGATGCCCGGCTGTCTCTTCTAGCCCGCGACCTGCAGACCGTGAACCCCAATGATTTAGACCGGCTCGCCCAGCACAGCGAACGCCTAAGAGCCATGGAAGCCGAACTGTCTGGTTTGTTAAGCCAACACCTGACGCAGGAACTGGAACTGAACCAGCGGGACCCTGTGCAACTGCGTCGGCGCGTGCGCGAATTAGACGATCGGTTCAAAGGCCGCCGCGTGGCCCTGGACCAGATGTGGGCGCGCCTGCCCGAGATTTACTACAACCGGGGCCTGGAGATGGCCGTGAACGGAAACGCCCGCGCCGGCCGTGAGTTCTTTGAGCGCTCGTTGCAGGCCAACCCAGCCTTCGCGCCGTCGCATTTACAATTGGCCCGTTTAGACCTGCAGGCCGGTTATGTGAAAGAAAGCGCGCTTCGCACCAAAGACCTTCTCAATCGCATGCAGGTGGACCCAGAAACCCACCGTTACGCACAGGAACTGGCCCTTGACATTCAAAATACCTATGTGCGCCACGGCGAACAACTGAACAACCAAGGCAAGTTTGAACAGGCATTGGCGCAGTTTGAACAAGCCCGTGATTTCTGCCGCGGCATCTCCAGCCTGCGCTGCCGCCCAGAACTGTGGGAGCGGGGCATGACCTTCGCCGTGAACGGAATCTATGATGATCTGCTCCAGGACGGAAAAAGCGCGCTCAACCAACGCAACCTGGCCCAGGCCGAAAAACTGGCCAAGCAAGCCCAGCTATACGCCAGAAACAACAAAGCCAGCATTGACTCAGACGCCGCCGCGCAAAACTTAATGCTAGACGTGCAGGAACAAGTGTATCTAAGCTTAATGGCTTCGGGCCGGAAAACCTTGCAAGCCCAAAAATACGCAGAGGCCTTGGCTTCTTTTGAGAAAGCCAAAAGCGTAGCCTTGGATTATAAACTCACCGAGCAACCAGAGGCCAACACCTTGGTGAAACAGGCCGCCAAACCCGTTATCTTGGCGCAGATAGCAGATGGTCAGCAAGAAGCCTCGGCTAACCGTTTGTCTAAGGCCCGTACCATTGCCAACCAAGTCAACAGCCTGCAAATCAAGTACAACTTGGTGAGCGACAAAGAACTGGATGCTGGTTTCAGAGCCTTGAGCCAGCGCATTTTCTCACAGGAGTGCGCCAATGCTCAAGCCAGCTATGACCAACTATATCAAAAGGCATTGGTCTTCAGCAATGGAAAGGAGTTTGCCAAAGCTGCCCAAGAGTTGGAAAGGGCTATTGCTGCCGCCAAAGAAAACGCCGGTTGCGCTATTCCATCGGCTACCGCCGAAGTAGAATTAATCCGCATTGACGCCCCGGCGCATTATCAGGAACAGTTGCAGAAAGTGAACAATTTGGTAAACCAAAACAAAATGGCCGAGGCGGTGCAATTGTACTTACAGGCAGGCGCAGAATTTGAGGAAGATAATGTGGCAAGCTTCGGGTTGGCGAATGAATCTTTGGTAGCCTTGGCGTTACGTCATGACAACAAAGGTTTCATCGCGGAGATTGCCCGGCATTTGTCGGCCAACGGGAATTCTGTAGACGCTATTTCTTTGGTGAGACGCTTGGTTGCTTTGAAATACACCAAGTACAACCTGAACCAATTACAGGAGAAAATTGCCGAGCAACTGGCTATTAAAGACGCCCAGGCCAACCCAAAAGCAGATTACAAAGCCTTGGCTAACAGCTACACCGGCGGCGCCAAGGAACTGAAAACCCTGAACAAAGCCTACCAGAAGAAATTCAAAAAGTTGACTTAAAATAGAAACGGCCCTACTGAGAAGTGGGCCGTTTCTGTTGAATGTTATTCAGCAGTGCGCAGGAGACAAGGCAGTGCCTGGTCACTACAGTTATATTCCCGTTTTCGGCTTCATTTCCAGAAATGAGCCCGAAAACGGAAATTCTCTTATGCTTGCAGCAACTCCGCCAGCATGCCTTCTTTCAACGCATAGGCTGAGACGCGCATCTTCTCCAGGTTGTATTTCTCCACCACCCAGTCAACGGCTACGCAGGCTACCACTATCATGTCAACGCGCATTTCCAGCATGCCGGGAATGGCTAAACGTTCGGCGCGGTTTTTCTGGAGCAGCTCTTTGTACTGCCGCTGAAAAGTAGCCAAGCTGATTTCCATTTCGGGAGTGTTGTTAGAGTCACGGGTGAGGTTTTGGGCGGCGAGGTCCATATCTACCAGCGTGTCAAACGTGCCCGAAGAGCCAATCAAAATCTCTGGTTGGTGTTGCAATACGGCTGCCGTCAGTTTCTGCAGGTGGTCTTGCAGGTAATTCCTCAGCGCTTTCACCTGGTCAGGCGCAATGGGTTGGTCCTGGTCTGGATAGAATTTATCTAGTAGCCGCTGTGCCCCAATCTCGAAGCTTTTCTTCCACAGAATTCCCCGGTCTGAGCCGATGATGAACTCAATGCTGCCGCCACCAATGTCCATAACCAAAGCCGGCTTCGGGCCGATTTCCAGGGCTTGCTGTACTCCTTTGAAGATGAGCTCGGCCTCGCGGGCGCCGTTGATGACTTCCACGGCAATGCCGGTTTGGTCTTTGATGGCCTGCACTACTTCGGGGCCATTGCTGGCGTTTCTGAGGGCGCTGGTGGCGGTGGCTTTCACGGTTTGCACCTGGTGCTGGTCCATTATTTGCTTGAACTCAGTGAGCGTTTTTAAGCCGCGTTCGCGGGCCGCGGGCGTGATTTCGCCTTTGCTGATGCCGCCTTCGCCCAGTTTCACAGGCGTTTTGGTTTTGAACAAGGTCTGCGCCTGCCCGTTTTCATCTACTTCCACAATAAGCAAATGAAACGTGTTTGTGCCTAAATCTATGAGTGCTAACCGGGACATAGTATTAATTGGGAATTCAGAATTAGGAATGTGGGAACGTGCGAAGGCAGATTTATGAAAAAAATGGACTTCCTCCGCTATCAGGTTAGGGGTTATTTTTCTATGGTGTCTTTTACTTTCAGGCGCTTGTTGAAGGCAATGGCTTGGTTGGTAATGGTGCCTTTCAAGAGAGAATCTACGCAGTGGCGTTTAGATAAGGGGCCATCAATGGGGTTACACTCGCCGGAGGTAATTTTGATTTGGTACGTGTTGTTTTGCGTTTTGGTGATGACAGATTCCCTGAGATAGGAATTCCCGGCATCGCCCCACGTATCTGCCAATTCATAGGCATGCGTGGGCCGGTTGGTGGTAACATTGAAATGGAAAAGCATCAGTTTGCTGGACCAATAAAAACCGGGCACTCTGGTCAACAACGCCACAGACGTAGGCGAAATTTGGAACATCTTGGTGGCGAACACTTGGGTATGTTCCATCTTTTCGTCTCTATGAGGTCTGTCCTCTTGAGAATAAATTAGAGAATCGAAAATAATGCTTAGATGTCTAGGGATTTCTCTACCCCTAAACAAAAATGCCTCTGACTCTGGATCATTGTCTCCAATGCTGGTACTTGCTTTCAACGGAAATGCCGCCACAGAATCATACAAGGCCAGCAGTTCCTGCACCGGGAACGCTTTTTTAGCAGGAGCCGAATTTTCCGGTTCGGGCGTTGAAGTTTGGGAGACTTTCTCTTCTTTTTGCCCGCACGCGGAAAGCAAGAAACTGGCAAAAAACACAACAAGAAACGCTTTGGCCTGAGACATAGAAGTGAGTTTTATTTAACGGAACTGAACCGGAAGAAAGTACCCAGCGGCAATTTGCGTTGCCCTTGGTCCTGTAGGTACAATTCGCCCAGCTCCTCGTTCTGTACGGTTTTCCCGAAGGAACCTCTAATTAAATTTTCCAGAATCATGGCCGAGTACCCCAACGAGTACAGATTGACCACGAAGTAATTGTCCTGCGGGTCCAGCAGTTGGGCGCAGAGCTTGATGAGTTCGTTGATCTGTTCCTCCAGAAGCCATTTCTCACCGTCGGGACCGCGGCCGTAGGCGGGTGGGTCCAGGATGATGCCCTGGTATTTGTTGCCTCGTTTTACTTCGCGGCGAGCGTATTTCATGGCGTCTTCCACCAGCCAACGTATGTTGTCCAGATTGCTGGCTTCCATGTTCTCGCGGGCCCAGAAGTTGACTTGTTTCACACTGTCCAGGTGCGTGACATCGGCGCCGCCGGCCTTGGCCGCCAGAGACGCGCCGCCGGTGTAGGCGAACATGTTCAAAACTTTGGGTTTATTGCCCAGCGCGCGGGTTTTGTCAAAGATGAACTGCCAGTTGGGGTCCTGCTCCGGAAACAACCCCACGTGCTTGAACGACGATAAGCCCAGCCGGAACTTCAGCTTTAAGTCATTATAGTTGTAGTTGATGAACCACTGCTCGGCCATGCCTTTCTTGAGTTGCCACTGTCCTTTTTCTGCGCTGCCTTTCTCGCGTTTGAACGTGGCCTGGGCCAGCCGTTCCCACTCCGCGTCAGAGAGGTGCTTGTCCCAGGCGGCCTGCGGTTCTGGGCGCGCCAGCACGTATTCGCCGAAGCGCTCCAGCTTTTCAAAGTTGCCGCAGTCAATCAGTTCATAGTCAGCCCAGGCAGAGGTGGTCAGGAAAGAATACATATCTTTGTCAAGTGTTGTGGTGGTAAAGGTACAGTTTTCAGTAGCAAGTAGCAGGTATCAGGTAGCAAGACTTGCGTTTTCCGTTTTCAGGCTCGTTTTCAGAAATGAAGCCGAAAACAGGAATGAAAAATGGGAATGCGTTTTAGGGCCCATTTCCAGAAACGAAGCCAAAAACGGAAATCCTAAAGTAGCACATCAGCACTTTAAATAATTAGCACATTAATAATGAATCTTACCTTCTATAAATACCAGGGCACGGGCAACGATTTTGTAGTGCTGGACAACCGCGATGAACACATCAACCTGACCCCGGAACAAGTGGCTTTCTTATGTGACCGCCGCAAAGGCGTAGGCGCCGATGGCCTGATGCTGTTGCAGGAAAAAGCCGGCTATGACTTTGAAATGGTGTATTTCAACGCCGATGGCAACCCCAGCTCCATGTGCGGTAACGGCGGACGCTGCCTGGTGGCCTTCGCGCAGTTTTTGGGCGTGATTCAGACAGAAGCGAATTTTATTGCCGTAGATGGTCCGCATTTGGCCAGTCTCAAAGAGGGCTTGGTGCATCTGCAGATGAAGGACGTGGCTGAAATTGAAGACCTGGAAGCCGCCTGTTTTCTGAACACCGGTTCGCCGCATTACGTGAAACAGGTGAGCGCGCTACAAGACCTGAACGTGTTTGCCGAAGGCCGCGCCGTGCGCTACTCAGACCGTTTCAAGGCCGAGGGCACCAACGTCAACTTCGTGGAACACTTACCGGAAAATCAATTGTTTGTGCGCACCTACGAGCGAGGCGTGGAAGACGAAACTTTTTCCTGTGGCACCGGCGTGACCGCGGCGGCCTTGGCGGCCAGCAGAAACGGCTATGAAAGTCCGGTGCAAATTAAAGTCTTGGGTGGCGAACTGCAGGTGAGTTTTGAGCGGGACGAAAATGGCTTCAAAAACGTATTCCTCATCGGCCCCGCCGTGCAAGTCTTCAAAGGCGATATCACGCTTTTCTAAATTTCCGTTTTTGGCCCCGTTTCCAGAAACGAAGCCAAAAACAGAAAGTAAATTCTAGGCTTTTGAAGTACCTCTGTTTGTTACCATTCAAAAGCTTCGAGCTTAAATGCTTTTCTTGTTGTTGTCAACTTAGAAAGATTTCGGGGCAATCTGAATAAGCATTTAGTCAAGGCTTTACTAGCTTGCCACCAAGATCCTTTCAGGATGACAGAGAAGGGAGAAAGAGAAGTTATAATAGCTTGGTAAGGCAAAGGGAGAAACCTTAAAGCAACCTTTTGGCAAAGAAGAGGAGAGACTTTATTCTGGTCCCAAAGCCAATTCTTGATTCCTAATTCTCAATTCTAATTCACTATGCATACCGCCCGAATTTTCCTGCGTGCCCCAGAGCCAAGTGACCTGGAGTTTCTCTACCAACTGGAGAATGATGCAGAATTATGGCCGGTGAGTTTGTCGGTGGCGCCGTTGTCCAGAGACGTGCTGCGGCAGTATTTGGAGAACGCGGCGGCAGATATTTATGCCACACGGCAGCTTCGGTTAATGGTGTGTGTGCAAGAGAATGCGCAAGTGGTGGGCACCGTGGATTTGTTTGACTTTGAACCGTTACACCGGCGGGCGGGCGTGGGCATTGCCCTGCAGCAAGACGCACGCGGCCAAGGCTACGGGGCAGAAGCCTTGCATTTGCTGTTGGCTTACGCCGCCCAAACTCTGCAGCTGCACCAATTGTATTGCACCGTGGCCATTAACAATCCTAGGAGTATGTATTTATTTGAGTCAGCAGGATTCCAAAAGGTAGGCACCAGAAAAGACTGGCTCAGAACCCCGTATGGTTGGGTAGATGTGCTGGAGTACCAGAAGGTGTTTACTAGCGCCAAATAATAAGATAGCCTCTTTCTTATATTCTGGAAAACATATGTATTTATACGGTTTTTTACATGAAAAACTGGTATTTATTGCATAATCCCTAAGAGAACACAGCTTTTTTCTAAGATTCTACGTATGCAGGTGACAAGAGAAATGTAATCCATTTCTCTTTCTTTTTGAGACACCACCCTTAACCTTGCATTTGTATATGTTTGATCTTGACTCTGACTTTATCCCCGGTACTGCTAGTAACTATTTTTCTGAGCCAGAAACAACTACCACCGCTTCGCTTTCTTCTTCTACCGTTGTGTCTACCCCCATCAGGTCAAACAGTAAAAACGCCACCGCCCAGACCATAGAAACGTATTTGCAGTCTGTGTCTGCGTTGGTGTGTCTGTCACATTTGCGCTGGGATTTTGTGTACCAGCGCCCGCAGCATTTGTTGTCGCGCTTCGCGAAGCACACCCAGCTTTTCTTTTTCGAGGAACCGCTTTTCTTTGACAATGCCCGTCCGCGCCTGGCCGTCTCCACCCGTGAAGACAACGTAACCGTGGTGGTGCCGCATTTGCCACACGGTTTGTCACCGGCAGAGATAGAGGCCGAACAGAAAACTCTCTTAGATAAATTCTTCAAAGTCAACCATCTGGACAACTATGTGCTGTGGTATTATACGCCCATGGCATTGGAGTTCAGCCGTCATTTAAAACCAGCCCTCACCGTGTTTGACTGCATGGATGAGCTGTCTGCCTTCAAATTCGCGCCGCCGCGGTTGCTGGAGTTAGAGGCAGAATTACTAGCCAAAGCCGATGTGGTCTTCACCGGTGGCCAGAGCTTGTATGAAGCCAAGAAAGACCGACACAAAGAAGCCTTCGCGTTCCCGAGCAGCATTGACAAAGCCCACTTCGCGCAGGCGCGCCAAGCACAGGCAGACCCCGCTGACCAGGCCAACATTCCGCACCCGCGCATGGGTTTCTTTGGCGTGGTAGACGAGCGTTTTGACATTGAGTTGCTGCGTGAAGTTGCCCAGACAAGACCGGAATGGCAGTTTGTGATCATAGGACCAGTGGTGAAGATTGACCCTGCCACTTTGCCCAGAACCGAGAACATTCATTACCTGGGCGGAAAATCATACCAGGAATTGCCGGCATATCTAGCGGGTTGGGATGTGGCCATGTTGCTGTTCGCGCATAATGAATCCACCAAATACATCAGCCCTACCAAAACACCAGAATACTTAGCCGCCGGTAAGCCGGTAGTGTCTACGTCTATCAGAGACGTGGTACGCCCGTATGGAGACCAGAATTTGGTACACATTGCCGATGGCGCCCCGGCCTTTGAGCAAGCCATTGAAAAAGCGCTGGCCCAGGCAGATGACCAAGAATGGCTGAACCGCACCGATGCTTTCTTGGCCGACATTTCCTGGGACCAAACCTGGAAAGACATGGTGACCCACATGCAGCGCATCAGCCAGGCCAAAGCAGTTAAATAATTTATTAAATCATTAAGAAAGGCAGGCCAAACCCGAAGAGGGGAAGCTGCGTTTTTCCTTCCAAAAATTAGATAGGAGTAAAAGCATTATGTTTGATTACCTGATTGTAGGCGCCGGTTTCGCCGGAAGTGTGTTGGCTGAGCGGCTGGCCACTAAATCCAATAAAAAAGTATTAGTCATTGACAAGCGGTCACACATTGGCGGCAACGCTTATGACCATTACAATGAAGACGGTATTCTGGTACACAAGTACGGCCCGCATATCTTCCACACCAACTCCAAAGACGTGTTTGAGTACCTGGGCAAGTTCACCGAGTGGCGCCCGTACGAGCACCGCGTGCTGGCCAGCGTAGACGGCCAGCAAGTGCCCATGCCCATTAACCTGGACACCATCAATAAACTCTACGGCCTGAGCCTGACGTCTTTTGAACTGGACAAATTCTTTGAGTCAGTGGCTGAGAAGGTAGACGTGGTGAAGACCTCAGAAGACGTGGTGGTGAGCAAAGTGGGCCGTGAGCTGTACGAGAAATTCTTCAAGAACTACACCCGCAAGCAGTGGGGCATGGACCCGTCTGAACTAGACAAATCAGTGACCTCGCGCGTACCCACCCGCACCAACCGTGATGACCGCTATTTCACAGACACTTACCAGGCCATGCCGCTTCACGGCTTTACCAAGATGTTTGAGAACATGCTCAATCACCCCAACATCAAGGTCATGCTCAACACAGACTACCATGAGATCATTGATTTCATTCCGTTCAAGGAAATGATTTTCACGGGTCCGGTAGATGAATATTTCGATTTTAAATACGGAAAATTGCCGTACCGCTCGCTGGAGTTCAAGCATGAAACCGTGAACAAAGAAACCTTCCAGCCGGTGGCGGTGGTTAACTACCCCAATGAACAGCTGTACACCCGCGTAACGGAGTTTAAATACCTGACTGGGCAGCAGCACGCCAAAACCAGCCTGGTCTATGAATTCCCGCGCGCCGAAGGTGACCCATATTATCCCGTGCCAAAGGCCGAAAACGCCGAGCTCTACAACAAGTACAAGAAACTGGCTGATGCCACGCCCAACGTACATTTTGTGGGCCGTCTGGCCACATACAAATACTACAACATGGACCAGGTAGTGGCCCAGGCGCTCACGCTGCACAGGAAATTGACGGAGAAAGAGCGCGTGGCAATACCAGCCATAGACGGCGTGAATGTCTTGCCCAAGCAAGTGCAGGAAGCCTTAAACGGAAGTTCCACCAAAGTAACCTCGAATGGCAGACATTAACCTTTGGGGCGGCGTGGAGTGTACGGTCAACCGCGTGGGCGACCAGTACTTTGACCAGCTGGCTCAAAGCGGACATGACCATAGAGTAGCAGACCTTGACCTGTTTGCGGATCTTGGATTGCAGAAAATAAGGTACCCGGTGCTTTGGGAGCACGTAGCCCCTGAAGCACCGGACCAATTTGATTTTACCTGGGCCCAGGAACGCCTGGAGAGACTCCGGGAACTCAACATTAACCCCATTGTAGGCCTGTTGCACCACGGCAGCGGACCGCACTACACCAATTTGCTGGACCCAGATTTCCCGGAGAAGTTTGCGAGCTACGCGAAGGCGGTGGCCACTCAGTTTCCATGGGTCACAAATTATACGCCCATCAACGAACCCCTGACCACCGCGCGCTTCAGCGCCTTGTATGGTTTATGGTATCCGCATCATCGGTCAGATGCTTCTTTTGTGACCGCCCTTCTCAACCAAATCAAAGGCACCAGGCTAGCCATGGCCGCCATCCGGCAAATCAACCCGGCGGCGCAACTGGTGCAGACCGATGATTTGGGCTATTCGCACAGCACTTCCACCTTGGAGTACCAGGCAGACTTTGAAAACCACCGCCGTTGGCTCACCTGGGACTTGCTCTCAGGAAAAGTAGATGAACAGCACCCTCTCTGGGAATACTTAGTCACTGCCGGGGCGTCTATAGATGAGTTGCTGGAATTAGTAGCGAATCCTTGCCCGCCAGACATCATTGGCGTGAATTATTACGTGACGAGTGAGCGGTATTTAGACGAGCGCATCACAGATTACCCGCTGCACACGCATGGCAACAACCAACAGCACCGCTACGCAGATGTAGAGGCGGTTCGGGTGTCTGCGGCTACGCCTTTGGGCGTGAAAACCATTCTGGAACAAGCCTGCGACCGTTACCAACTACCGGTGGCCATTACTGAGGCCCATTTAGGCTGTACCCGTGAGGAACAAATACGCTGGTTAGCCGAAGTGTGGGATTCTGCCCTCTGTTTGCGAAATGAAGGCAAAAACGTAATAGCCGTTACCGCCTGGTCTTTGTTGGGTTCTTTTGACTGGAACAGCCTGTTAACCCAGCAGCGCGGTTTCTACGAGCCTGGAATCTTTGACATCAGAAGTGGCGAACCTGCCCCCACGGCAGCCGCCCAGCTGTTGAAATCATTTACCTTTAGCGAGGAAAGGCATGCGGTGTTACAGGTAGATGGCTGGTGGAAACGCGCCTGCCGGAGCCTATTTCCGCAGCAGGAAGAAGAACCCGAAAATTTCCATCAATGCCTTTTACCTGACATGAAAACTCCCCAACCGTTAATCATCACGGGCGCCACCGGAACTTTGGGACGTGCCTTCGCGCGTTTGTGCAGCTTGCGCGGAATTCCGTATGTGTTGCTCAACCGCCAGGAACTGGACATCACCCAACCAGAATCCATTGAAAGCGCTTTGGAGAAATATCAGCCCTGGGGCGTGGTGAATTGTGCCGGTTACGTGCGGGTAGATGACGCTGAAAAAGAGTCAGACGCTTGTCTGTTGGCCAATGCCCAAGGCCCAACCAATCTGGCGCACGCGTGCCGAATGAAAGGAATTCAGCTGGCTACGTTTTCTTCAGACTTGGTGTTTGACGGCCAGAAAGAAGGCGCCTATCTGGAACATGATCCACCTAATCCGTTGAATGTTTACGGCCAAAGCAAAGCGCTGGCAGAAGAACAAGTACTGGCGGCCATGCCGACGGCGCTCGTCATCAGAACCAGCGCGTTCTTCGGGCCATGGGACCAGCACAATTTTGTGTTTTATGCCCTGCGTGCTTTCGCGCATGGGGAGGAATTTACCGCGGCCCAGGACACCTTTATCACGCCTACCTACGTGCCAGACCTAGTGAACACCACCTTGGATTTACTGATTGACCAGGAGCACGGTCTCTGGCATGTGGCCAACACGGGCGCGTATTCATGGGCAGACCTGGCCGAGACAGCCGCGCGCATCGCCGGCCTTCCGTTTGAACCATATTTGAAAAGAGTGGCGCAAGCGGAGTTTGGGTTACCAGCCCGTCGGCCGGTGAACACCGCGCTGGGCACTGCCAAACGCGCCATTTTGCCAACGGTAGAAGACGCACTTCAACGCTTTTTATACGCTGGTGAGATATCGTTCAGGCCAGACATTCACCACGCCCAAGCACAGGAGGAAGCTACTTTTCTGGCGGCCCAAGCGTAGTTTTTAGCACATTTTTGAATCCTGTTTTCGGGCTCATTTTCAGAAATGAGCCCGAAAACAGGATTCTGTATTTGTACACCTGTGTTTATTTTGTTATTTGTAGCTTCTAAGTGAGCTAAGATTTTATCAGCCAATTATTTATAAAACATCCAACCTTCTTGCTTGATACCAAAGGCACTATGAAGATACGCATACTCTTTCTGTTTTTTCTTTTCCCGCTGTTTGCACAGGCGCAGCAGAGTTGGAGCCGAGTGGTGCCCCAAATCAGTATCGGAACAAAGATGATTACCACCCGTGACGGGGGGTATGTAGTGCTGGGAGGGGAGGACGAAGGTCAGTACAAAGTTCCCCGTGTTTCTAAATTTAACGGCCAGGGACAGTTGCTGTGGTCACGCGGTGCGCAATCCCGGGTAGGAATGCGGCACTTTACAGGCAGGACAATCAGTGAAATGCACAGCGGCGACATTTGGCTGCTGGGGTATGCAGCGGCAATTCCCTTTGAGGAGGGCCAACAGAGTCTCACGTTCATTCAGCGCTTGAATCCTCAAACCGGTGACACCCTCTACACTCAGTACTTGCCGCAATCGCTGGGTCTGGATTTGAAGTATCTGCATGCTACCCCAGAGGGTGACCGTGTATTTGGACTTACTGTAAAAAGATTCGCTGAAAATCCTGATCATGGTTATTTTACTATTACTGAATATGATGAACGGGGAAGCTTTGTGAAAGAGACAGGCCATATCATTCAAACATGGTTAACACCCAGTATAGAATTTGTGTCTACGGCTGCGGGAGACCTTTTTCTGAACACGGGTTATGTCAAAGGCTCCTCCCCAATGGAGTACTCACGGTTCGTAAAAGTGATAGACAAGAGTAAAAATACGCTGCAAGGTCTCTATGACCATTTTGTTATTGGGGCAATGCCCAACGGGCGAATCCTAACCGCGGGGCCGGTGGGGGAAAAGTACGGCTTTCATTTGTTTGGAGCCACTTTTGAAGACCGTATCACTTTACCCGATAGCTTTTTCTCCCTAGCCACAGGAGAGGAACTCTACCATACCCTACCCATGCCTGATGGGGAATTTTTGGTGTCTGGTGCTTATAAAGTCAATACAAATACTAGAGCACTTTTTCTGATGAAGTTAGATGCCCAAGGAAATCAAGTCTGGAAGCGCTACTATCCCGAAGAAAGTGCAACTGGACTTGCTCACTTGGAAGTAGTCCCAGACGGCGGTGCTCTGATGCTGCTTAGAAAAGATAATGAAGTAAGGCTGGTAAAAATAGACAACCAAGGAGTAATCTTAAACTCTAAAAAAGAGCAAGCCTTAGCAAACCAAATCGCAACGCTGTACCCAAACCCATCCAACGGAAACCAAATCCATCTATTCTTTCAGCAAAAGTTCGCCGGCACCGTTCAGGTGTTTGACCAAACCGGGAAGCTGCAATGGCAGAACAACATAGATGCGCAGAAAGACCAGCAAATGACAATTCCGCAGACGTTGGCCACCGGCTTGTACCAAGTGCTCCTCACGGGCAGAAACGGAAGTGTCTCCTCCATGAAACTGTTGAAGAACTGAGCTGGAAGACCGAAATGGAGTAATTCTCTTTATACCATAGTGGCATTGGTTCAAGAAAGTTGTCTTAAAAAGTAGGCAGTAGTATCCCGTTTTCGGGCTCATTTTCAGAAATGGGCCCCAAAACGGGATTTTTGTTTTTCGCCTGTCGAAGAGCTCAATTCAAAACCCTTCACCAAAGATTGTCCTGTATTTCATCAGGCCCCCGGCCTTTGCCCGCTTGTGTTGTGCCGCCTAAACTGGCATAAGCGCCTTTGTGTCCATCTGCCAGAATGCCGGTATAAATTTCCTGCTCCGTTTTTGGCTTCATTTCAGGAAATGAAGCCAAAAACGGCTTTTCTTTTCCAGACGGCTTCAGAATCAACGCTACAACTTTCTGCCATCACGTCAGGTGCGGGGCGCGGCTGTGTCTGTGGTATTGTTTTGGCTAGATAGGAAAATGTCGGAAAAACCGCGTATTTTTGAGATTGCAATAGATACCTTTTAATATAGTCTTTTATGTTTGATTTTTTTGGGAAGACGGTCGCCAAAATTTTCGGTACCAAGTCAGATAGAGATATCAAGGGCGTGTTTCCATATGTGGCGCTCATCAACCAGGAGTTCGCCAAGCTCGCCTCTGTCTCTGATGACCAGCTGCGCCGCCGTACGCAGGAAGTGCAAGCCGCCATTGCTGACCGCCTCAAGCCCATTGATGATAAAATAGCCGCGCTCCATGCCCGCATTGAAGCCGAAACCAGCTTAGATATTTCGCAGAAAGAAGAAGTTTTCCAGGAAATTGACGCGCTGGAGAAAGACCGCAACAAAGACCTGGAAGTAGTCTTGATGGAAGTGTTGCCGCAAGCCTTCGCTATTGTGAAGGAAACCGCGCGCCGCTTCAAAGAGAACGGCCAAATGACCGTGACGGCCACCGACCTTGACCGTGAACTGGCCGCCCGCAAACCAAACGTAGTCATCAACGGTGACCAGGCTGTATGGGCCAACCGCTGGCAAGCCGCCGGTACTGAGGTAGTCTGGGACATGCTCCACTATGACGTTCAGCTAATTGGTGGTATCGTTCTCCATCAAGGTAAAATTGCCGAAATGGCGACAGGGGAAGGAAAAACATTGGTGGCTACGCTGCCATCGTTCCTGAACGCCCTGGCCAAACGCGGCGTGCACGTGGTAACGGTCAATGATTACCTGGCCAAGCGTGACTCTGAGTGGATGGCGCCCTTGTTTGAGTTCCATGGCATCACCATTGACTGTATTGACAAGCACCAGCCTAACACAGACGCCCGTCGCAAAGCTTATCAGGCAGACATCACCTACGGTACCAATAACGAATTCGGGTTTGACTATTTGCGTGATAATATGTCCCGCGAGACCAGCGAACTGGTGCAGCGCAAGCACCACTACGCCATGGTAGATGAAGTGGATTCCGTGTTGATTGACGATGCCCGTACGCCTTTGATTATCTCTGGCCCTGTGCCGCGTGGCGATGAACACGAATTCTATGTGTTGAAGCCCCGCGTTTCTGCCCTGGTAGAAGCCCAGCGCAAATTGGTGAGCAACTTTTTGGTAGAAGCCAAGCGCTTAATCAAAGAAGGAAACGACAAAGAAGGCGGGCTGGCCTTGTTCAGAGCCTACCGCGGTTTGCCTAAGAACAAGCCTTTGATTAAGTTTTTGAGCGAAACTGGCGTGCGCCAAATCCTGCTCAAGACCGAGGCGTTCTACCTGCAAGACCACTCACGCCAGATGCCAGAGGCCGACAAGCCGTTGTACTTTACCATTGACGAGAAACACAACCAGATTGAACTTACTGAGAACGGCATTGACCTGATTACTGGTCAGGGCGAAGACCCGCAGCTGTTCATCTTACCAGACATCGGTACTGAGATTGCCAACATTGAGAACCACAAAGAGCTTTCTGACGAGGATAAACTGCATCAGAAAGAAAAACTGATTCAGGATTACCAAGACAAGTCGCAGCGGGTACACACCATCAACCAGTTGCTCAAAGCTTATACTTTGTTTGAAAAGGACACAGAATATATTGTGACCGAAGACCGCAAGGTGAAGATTGTGGACGAGCAGACTGGCCGTGTGATGGAAGGCCGTCGGTACTCAGACGGTTTGCACCAGGCCATTGAGGCGAAGGAAAACGTGCGTGTGGAAGATGCCACCCAAACCTATGCCACCGTTACGCTGCAGAACTACTTCAGAATGTACCACAAGCTGGCCGGTATGACCGGTACCGCTGAAACCGAAGCCGGGGAGTTCTGGGAAATCTACAAACTGGACGTGGTGGTCATCCCAACCAACCGCGTAGCCCAACGCAAAGACGAACACGATAAAGTTTATAAAACCACGCGTGAGAAATACAACGCCGTTTCTGAGGAAATTCAGGAACTGACCAAATTAGGCCGTCCGGTATTAGTGGGTACCACTTCCGTGGAAATCTCTGAACTGGTAAGCCG
Source organism: Rufibacter sp. LB8 (assembly GCF_014876185.1). Classification (NCBI taxonomy): domain Bacteria; kingdom Pseudomonadati; phylum Bacteroidota; class Cytophagia; order Cytophagales; family Hymenobacteraceae; genus Rufibacter; species Rufibacter sp. LB8. The sequence continues at coordinate 4,187,990 of NZ_JADALJ010000001.1, forward strand.
TATGCTGAAAATGCGCGGCATTGAGCACCAGGTTCTAAACGCGAAGCATCACCAACGCGAGGCGGAGATTGTAGCCGGTGCCGGTAAACCGGGTGCCGTGACCATTGCTACCAACATGGCAGGTCGTGGTACAGATATTAAACTTGCCCCAGAATCTAAAGCTGCCGGCGGATTGGCCATTATTGGTACCGAGCGCCACGAGTCACGCCGCGTAGACCGTCAGTTGCGTGGTCGTTCCGGCCGTCAAGGTGACCCAGGTTCATCCCAGTTCTTCGTGTCTCTGGAAGACAGCTTGATGCGTCTGTTCGGCTCTGACCGTATTGCCAAATTGATGGACAGAATGGGTTTGGAAGAAGGCGAAGTGATTCAGCACGCCATGATTACCAATTCCATTGAACGTGCGCAGAAAAAGGTAGAGGAAAACAACTTCGGCACCCGCAAGCGCTTGCTGGAATATGATGACGTGATGAACGCCCAGCGCGAGGTGGTGTACAAACGCCGCCGCAACGCCCTCTTTGGCGAGCGCCTGGAGTTGGACATCTGGAACATGATTTATGACACCGCTGAGGACATTGTGCAGACGTACAAAGCCACCGGCAATCATGAAGATTTCCAGCTACACATCATTAGAGTGTACGGCTTCAACACCGGCATCACCGCATCAGAATTAAGTGGGCAAACGGTAGATGTCTTGATGGACCGCCTGTACAATGAAGCGTTGGAGTTCTACCTGGCCAAAAACCAGCAAATCATGCAGCAGTCGGCACCCATCATGGCAGATATTTACGCAAACCGTGGGCCGATGATTGAGAACATTGCCGTTCCTTTCTCAGACGGACGCAAGCACATCACCGCCGTCGCCAACCTGGAGAAAGTGGTGAACAGCCAAGGCAAGGAGTTGATTAAGACGGTTGAGAAAGTAATTACTTTAGCCACCATTGACCAGGCCTGGACCCAGCACCTGCGCGAGATGGATGACCTGAAGCAAAGCGTGCAGAACGCCGTGTACGAGCAGAAAGACCCACTCTTGATTTACAAGTTTGAGTCGTTTGAGCTGTTCAAGCGCATGATTGCCAAGGTAAACGAAGAAACGGTGGCGTTCCTGTTCAAGGCAGATTTGCCGGTGCAGGAAGAGCAACCGGTTCCGGTGCAGGAAGCTCGTCAGCCCGCTCCCAAAGCGCCAAGATTGCAGGTTCAGAAAGAGGAAGTGCATTCTACCTTAGAAGACCACGTGCCCAACATGCCCGCCATGCCGCAGGCACCGGTGCAAAAGCAAGCGCCCATCAGAGCCGAGAAAACCGTGGGCCGCAATGACAAAGTGAGCGTGCGCTACATGGACGGTCGCGTAGTCACTGACGTAAAGTTCAAGAACGTAGAGAACGATTTGCTCAACAACCGTTGCGTCTTAATTGAAGAATAACACAAACATACCATCAGTAGAAAGCCTGGCCCCGTACATTGACCACACGGTGCTCAGGCCTGACACCACCCAGGCTCTAGTGGCGCAGCTGTGCCAGGAAGCCCTAAATTATAGGTTTGCCGCGGTCTGCGTGCCGCCCTGTTTTGTGAAGCAGGCTGTGGCCGCACTTCAGGATTCTGGGGTGCAAGTGGCCACGGTCATCGGTTTTCCGTTGGGTTATCAATTGGCCAAAGTGAAATTCTTTGAAGCGCACCAGGCACTTTCTGAAGGCGCTACTGAGATTGACGTGGTCATGAACATCGCCGCGTTTAAATCTGGCAAGCTAGACGAAGTAAAGGAAGAACTGCTGGAACTGAGTACGCTTTGCCATTTCAGAAATGCGGTCTTGAAGGTGATTATTGAAACGGCCTTGCTTTCAAAGGAAGAAATTGTGCAAGTCTGCGGTATTTGCATAGAAGCCGAAGTGGATTACGTGAAAACTTCCACCGGTTTTGCCGCCTCAGGTGCTACGGTGGAAGATGTAAAACTGATGCGTGCCAGCCTGCCAGACCACATAAAAATCAAAGCCTCCGGCGGAATCAAAACCAGGGAGGCCGCCCTTGCGTTGGTGCAAGCGGGCGCAGACCGGATAGGAACATCCTCCGGCGTGGCTTTAGTATGATTGTGAGAAACATGATGAAAAGATTTTTAGGCATACTGGTGGCTGTTTCTATGATGGGCTGCGCCGCCACCTCCAGCAGTACGTCTACCGGCAACGGCAGCACCACAGCCAACACCGGCACTCGTCCGGCCGCAGACACCAAAGGCGGGGCCGCAGTCTTGGTGGACACCAGGAAATACCTCACCAAGTTTCCGGCGGCCACGGCGAGTAACACTGCGTCGGTAGCGCCTGCCGCGCCCAGCAACCACGTCAAAAACCAGGTGACTTTGCTCATGGACAGCGTGGCCGTGGTGCAGAAAAACATCAGATACGCCGCGGGCTACCGCATTCTGGCCTACACGGGTATTGAGCGCAAGGCCGCCATGGACCTGCGCAACAGCTTGGTGCAGCGCCTCCCGGAGCAACGCGACTACCTCACGTTCAAGCAACCCACCTATCAACTGAAGTTCGGGGATTTCTTTACCAGGGTAGAGGCCCAGGCCGCGCTGGCCAAGATCAGAGACCTGCTGCCCAACGCCCTGCTGGTGCAGGAAACCATCAACATTCCCAAATAAACACGTCCGGAAAAAATTAAAGATAGAACCAGCCCTTCCGTTTTCGGCTTCATTTTTAGAAATGAAGCCGAAAACGGAAGGGCTGGTTTTTAGGTATTCGGTAAGTCCTTGGCCGCGGTGTGAGAATTACTGAAAGTGATGTGGTAAATACCCAATTTGCCACGCGCCTCACTATTTGCATGGTTCTTGTTCGTAAGTATTCTACAAATGGGGTGCCTATGGAGTTACAGGATGTCATTTTACTAGATTTGTTTTCAAAGGTGAGGCACCACGCTGATCCGGCAGACCACCCTGCGTCTAGTAGCCAGATAGCCCAAGACACCAACCTTCCGCTGCCGCTGGTGCTGTCACTGGGGCAGGAACTGTTGCACGAAGGGTTTGTGGCCATCAGCCCGCTCCATCATCCGCCGCTCCTGTACATCACCATTGTAGGCATTGCCCGTGCGAAGCGCTTGATCCTTACTACACCAGAAAACCGGCAGACCAGTTGAACGCCCTTGGCGAAACGGCTATTTTCGGGCTCAATTCCAGAAATGAAGCCAAAAACGGATTTTGCTTTTATAGCCGTACCTTTGCCGTGACAAGCCCTTTCTTATGCAAGACCTCACCGCCCAGATCCGGGAACTGGCCCAGCAGTACGCCGCTGCCACGTTGGCTAACCGCCGCCACCTGCACCAGCATCCTGAGCTTTCTTTTCAGGAGCATAATACCAGCGCCTACGTTTTTCAGAAACTGCAGGAATATGGCCTGGAGCCGGAGCGCCTCACTCAAACCGGCGTGGTGGCCTTGGTGAAAGGTAGAAACCCAGAGAAAGCCACCACCGCTTTAAGAGCTGATCTAGACGCGCTGCCCATTCTGGAAGCCAATGACGTAGCCTACAAATCACAGAACGCCGGGGTCATGCACGCCTGCGGCCATGATGTGCACACGTCTTCGTTGTTGACCACCGCCCGTATTCTGCATGCACTCAGAGGCCAGTTTGAAGGCACCGTGAAACTAATTTTTCAGCCTGGCGAAGAAAAATTTCCTGGGGGTGCGTCTTTAATGATCAAGGAAGGCGTGCTGGAGAATCCGGCGCCGGCCACCATTCTGGGCCAGCACGTGTTCCCCATGCTGGAAGCAGGCAAGGTGGGTTTCAGGTCGGGTATGTACATGGCTTCTGCTGATGAAATCTACGTGACCGTGAAAGGCAAAGGTGGCCACGGCGGTCTGCCCGAGCAGTTAGTGGACCCGGTCTTGATCACGGCGCACTTGTTGGTAGCCCTGCAGCAGATTGTGAGCCGTCGGGCCAACCCCAAAATTCCATCGGTCTTGTCCTTCGGGAAAGTCACGGCAGAGGGCGCCACCAACGTCATCCCCAGCGAGGTGAAGCTGGAAGGCACCTTCAGAACCATGGATGAAAACTGGCGCGCCGAAGCCAAAGTACACATGAAGAAACTCGCTGAAGGTCTCTGCGAAAGCATGGGTGGCAGTTGCGAGTTCACCATTCTGGACGGCTATCCGTTTCTCAAGAATGACCCTGATCTGGTTTCCCGTTCCCGCGCCGCCGCCGAGGCGTACCTGGGTTCAGAAAACGTAGTGGATCTGGATATGTGGATGGCCGCCGAAGACTTCGCGTATTATTCCCAGCAAGTGCCCGCCTGTTTCTACCGCCTGGGCACCCGCAATGACGCCCAGGGCATCACCTCTGGCGTACACACCCCCACCTTCAACATTGATGAATCGGCTCTGGAATTGGGCAGTGGCTTAATGGCCTGGCTCGCGGTCCATGAATTGCAGATCTTGACCGCGGAACGCTAATTTCTGATTCCCGTTTTCGGGCTCATTTCTAGAATTGAGCCCGAAAACGGGAATTGTTGATTGCTGAAGAATTGCTGATGGTTCAGTGTTGATGGTTTGCCAAGCCTTGGCTTCCATTAACCAAAGTTAAATGCAGCAAAAGCCTTTCCCCTTGTGCGGATTACCCCTTTGAAGGGGGCGAAGGGGGATGTTTACATTCCCCCGGTCATCCTGAGCCTGCCAAAGGATCTAACGAAAAGGCGTTTCTAAGGCAATTACCACAGCCTTCCATCTATAATCTTCGCCGTTGTTGGTGTTATCACCAACAACCAAGACTGCCTTTCAATCTAGCAACTATCACTTTAGAACAACTACCACCCACCACCTTTCATCCTAATTCCTTCTTTCTTACTTCGCCTTTGAAGTTTGTCACTTTTCTCCTTGATGAGAAAAGTAACCAAAAGAATCAAGAACCCCCGAACTCGCTGCCGCTCAGACAGGCGGGTGTTCATTCTCTAGCACCTGGCAAACGCTGACTGCTCTTAGCTGACTTATGCCACTGCCAATTGAACAGCTACTACAACTCCCTCCCATGCTCCGGGACATCGCCTTCCGGCGACCCTCCGCAAGGTCGGTCGGTTGCTGCAATTTCTGGTGGAGATGCTGCATAAACTTCCTCGCCCTTCAGGGCAGGAGGAAGAACTGGTGCGTTCTTGGCTTTTGCTGAAATCAATAGACCCGTGCTTTAGCTCGGGATTAGGGCATTTTCGGGCTCTAAACTGGAAATGGAGCAAAAAACGATAACCCGTAGAGACCAGGCACTGCCTTGTCTCCCACGCATTGCTCACGCATTTCAAAAAACTCCTCTCTACCTTGGGAGGGGCTGGGGGGTGGGACTTCCTCTATTCTAGGAGGTGCAAGTCAGCTTCCCTTTAAACCATAATCAAGACAACCTGGCATATCTTTAATTCCTGAAATCTCAATTAATAGACGTTTTGTCTGGTTTTAAACAAAATAATGGATTGGTACAGAATTTACTACAACAGAAGTATCAAACCTGATTATGACGTTAAACACATAAAGACCATGAACACAACAAGACAAAACCCAGCCTTGCAAGATAGAATGCCGCAGACCTTCAGCGGTTTACTAGACCGTTTTTTCCAGGACACCGTGAGCAGCCGCCAGGGCCAGAGCTTCACCCCGCAGGTAGACCTGTGGGAAACGCAGAACAGCTATGAAGTAGAAGTGGCGCTGCCCGGCTTAAAGAAAGAAGACCTGAACGTGGAGTTCCAAGACAGTGTGCTGCGTGTGAGCGGCGAGCGCAAGTTCAACCAGGAAACCAAAGACCAGAAATTCTACCGCGTGGAGAGCGCGTATGGCAAATTCAGCCGCTCGTTCCAGTTGCCGGACCACGTAGATGGGGCCGCCATTGACGCACAATTTGCCGATGGTATTTTGCACATCACGGTTCCTAAAGTAGAGGAGAAAGTGATGAAGCGCCAGATTGCCGTGAAGTAAGCAACTGTTAAGACTATGTTAAAAAGGCGCGCTGAGCGCCTTTTTGGCGTGGTCCTTGTTGTCTTCTAAATACTAGTTTTGCTATTTTAGCGTTGACCACGTACATAGGAAAGAGCGCACTTCTGGCGTTCACCTCCAACCAAGACTAACCATTTTATTAACCTATAAAGCTGATTTTTTGGTATGAAAACGAAACAACTCTTCTTGGGTCTCATGCTCTCGGCCATGGTGGGCGGCGGCGTGGCCGTAGGAAGCTACAAGCTCCTCGACGATGACCGACCCACGTCTGAATCTACCTTGCCCAACACCAACGTGCGCTACACCAGCGTCATGCGTGACTCCAAAGTAATAGTGCCGGAGGGCCTCAACTTTGTGACATCGGCGGAATTGGTGACGCCCGCTGTGGTGCACGTCACTACTGAATACAAGGTGCAGGCGCGCCGAATGCCTAATGATATCCACCCATTCTTCCGTGATTTCTTCGGGGAGGAAGGAATGGAAGGTTATCAGCGCCAGCGGCAAAGTCCGGCCCAGGGCTCCGGTTCCGGGGTGATCATCGCGTCTAACGGGTACATTGTCACCAACAACCACGTGATTGACCGCGCCGACAAAATCAAAGTAGTGCTGGACGACAAACGCACCTACGAGGCCACCTTGGTAGGCACCGACCCAAACACAGACATCGCATTGTTAAAAATCAACGCAGATAATTTACCGGCTTTGCGCTATGGTAACTCAGACAACGTGCGCGTGGGCGAGTGGGTGTTGGCCGTGGGGAACCCATTTAACCTCAACTCAACGGTAACCGCCGGTATTGTAAGCGCGAAGGGCCGCAACGTAGGCATTCTACAGGAATCTGCGGGGCAGTACAGCGTGGAGTCTTTCATTCAGACAGATGCGGCCGTGAACCCCGGCAACAGTGGCGGGGCCCTGGTGAACCTGAACGGCGACTTGATTGGCATTAACACCGCCATTGCGTCACAGACCGGTACGTTTGCCGGGTATTCATTTGCCGTGCCTTCGTCTATTGTGAGCAAGGTGGTAGATGACCTGTTGAAATACGGCGAGGTGCAGCGTGCCTTGCTGGGAGTTAGCATGCAGGAAGTGACCGCTGACCTGGCCAAAGAGAAAAACCTGAAAACCCTGAACGGAGTGTTCGTGTACCAAATGCCTGACGAAAGTGCCGCCAAGGCTGCCGGAATTGAAGTAGGAGACGTGATCACCCAAATCAATGGCGTGAAAGTAAACACCGGCTCACAGCTGCAGGAACAGGTAACCCGTTACCGGCCGGGTGACAAAGTGAAAGTGACCTTCCTACGCGGCGGCAGCGAGAAAACAGCCAACGTGACCTTGCGCAACGCGGCGGGCAACACCGAGATTGTGAAACGTGACCCCAATTCGACCAAATCCCTGACCATTGACGGCGCCAAGTTTGAGGCGGCCAGCAAACAGGAACTGAACAAACTGGACATTACCGGCGGCGTGAGAGTCTCTGGCGTGGAGAAAAGCCAGTTCGCGGAGACGGGCATGAAAGACGGTTTCATCATCACCAGCATTGACCGCAACCCCACCAACACCCCAGAAGACGTGCAGAAAATTTTGAAAGGCACGCGCAAAGGCGGTCTGTTGATTGAAGGCGTGTACCCAGACGGGCGTCGCGCCTACTACGCCATCGGGCGCTAGTTTCGGCTTCATTTTAGAAATAGAGGCCAAAAAACGGCTCTTTGAAAAGCTCCTGCCCAGCGGCAGGAGCTTTTTTTGTTTCATATCTTCTCAGAAAGGCCTATACTCGTACTTTCAATCCCCAATTCAACACCATGTCACAAAACATACAAGATATTCTGGCCCAACTGGGCATCAAAGAAACCAACCCCGCCTACAGCACCGGCCTCACTTGGGGTGGCGAAAACCGCGAGAACCGCACCATAGCCTCGCCCACCAACGGCCAACCCATTGCCGCGGTGAACATGGCCACAGAGGAAGACTATGACGCCGTGATTGCCGTGGCGCAGAAAGCATTTGTGGAATGGCGCCAATGGCCGTCACCTAAGCGCGGCGAAGTAGTGCGGCAGATCGGGCAGAAATTCCGGGAGAACAAAGAAGCGCTGGGCAAACTGGTAAGCTATGAGATGGGCAAAATCTTGCAGGAAGGCCTGGGCGAAGTGCAGGAAATGATTGACATCTGTGATTTCTCAGTGGGCTTGTCGCGTCAACTGCACGGCTTCACCATGCATTCAGAGCGCCCCACACACCGCATGTACGAGCAATACCACCCGCTGGGGATTGTGGGCGTGATTTCGGCGTTCAACTTTCCGGTGGCCGTTTGGAGCTGGAACGCCATGCTGGCCGCCATCTGCGGCGATGTGGTGGTCTGGAAACCGTCTGAGAAAACCCCGTTGACGGCCGTGGCTTGTCAGCATATCATTAAAGAAGTGCTGGAGCAGAACCAAGTGCCCGAGGGTGTTTTCTGTATGCTAGTAGGCGATGCCACCATTGGCAGCCGCATGGCGAACGACGAGCGCGTTCCTATTGTGTCGGCTACGGGTTCCACGCGCATGGGCAAGAAAGTAGGAGAGGCCGTGGGCAAACGCCTGGGCAAATCTCTGCTGGAACTGGGCGGCAACAACGCCATCATCTTAACTGAAAACGCTGATTTGGAAATGGCCATGCGCGCGGTGGTGTTCGGGGCGGTGGGCACAGCCGGACAGCGCTGTACTTCCACGCGCCGCTTAATCATCCATGACAGCATTTATGACGAAGTGAAAAACCGTTTGCTGAAAGTGTATCCAAATCTGCCCATCGGGGACCCGTTGAAAGACGGTATTCTGGTTGGCCCGCTGATTGACAAAGACGCCGTTTCTGCGTTCTTGAAAGCGCTGGAAGAAGTGCAGAAAGAAGGCGGCAAATTGCTGGTAGGCGGAAAAGTGTTGGAAGGCGAGGAATACGCCACTGGCACCTACGTAACCCCCGCCATTGTGGAAGCCCAGAACGAGTACCACACCGTGCAGGAAGAAACCTTCGCGCCCATTCTGTATCTGATTAAATACAGCGGCACCGTGGAAGACGCCATTGCCATCCAGAATGGTGTGCGCCAGGGCTTGTCTTCGTCTATTTTCTCCACCAACATTCTGGAAACCGAGACATTCCTGAGCCATTGGGGTTCTGACTGCGGTATCGCCAACGTGAACATTGGCACATCTGGGGCCGAGATTGGCGGCGCGTTTGGTGGGGAGAAAGACACCGGCGGCGGCCGTGAATCTGGTTCAGATGCCTGGAAGTTCTACATGCGCCGGCAAACCAACACCATCAACTTCGGGCGGGAGTTGCCGCTGGCGCAGGGCATCAAGTTTGATTTGTAGTTCTTAATTTCCTTCGGATAAACAAAAGCCCTTGCCAACATTCGGTGAGGGCTTTTCCGTTTTGGGGCTCAATTCCGGAAATGAAGCCGAAAACGGAAATCTGGGTTGCCCGTGTACCTGAAATTCTGGTAAAATTCTTACCTTTTGCATACTACTGTTCTACTGTCTATGTCTGTCTCTGCTTCTGTCGCCGCTTTTAGAAAGATTATCACCAACCCGGTTAAGCTCAAGCTGTTTCTGTTCAAGAATCTGCCCATGGCGTATTTGGCAGGCATCAGAATCAAAAGTCTAACCGAACAGGAGGCGCAGGTCACCATTGAATACGGCTACCTCACCAAGAATCCGTTCAAGTCCATCTACTTCGCGTGTCTGGGAATGGCCGCAGAGATGGCTTCTGGGGTGCTGAGCATGATGTATTTGCACAAGGCGCAACCCAGCGTATCAATGCTGGTGACGGGCATGGAGGCGCAGTTCACCAAAAAAGCCGTGGGCGTGATCACGTTCACTTGCACCGATGGTGCGGCCATTGCCGCCGCCGTCCGCCAAACCCAGGAAACCGGACAAGGCACCAGCCTGCACGCCCTCAGCATTGGCCGCAACGAGCAAGGCGAGGAAGTAGCACGGTTCACTATTACGTGGTCTTACAAGGTGCGCGGGAAGAAGTAGACTTTTATTGCTTTTTTCACTTCTTCATCCCTTTGTCTCTTTCTCTCTTTTGTCATCCTGAAAGGATCTTGTGGTCAAACTAGAGCAGCTTCGGCCACAGGGTGTTTACTTCCTGCATTCTTGTTTTTGGCTCCGTTTCCAGAAATGAGCCCAAAAACGGAATACGCAGAAACCACCTCTACCGCAAGTTTAGGCGCCGCCGTAACATGTGGTCATACACTGAATCAGTTTATCAACTGACGTAAGTTTGTAAACTTACAGCGTGGGCAGCCACAAGGTACGCTGCCGCTAAACTTGCGGCAGAATACGGTTTGAATTTCCCGCGTGAGGGATAGCAGCGGAAAGCCCGCAGCGCCAGCGAGGACTTGCAGCGCATAGCCCGACCCGCAGGGGCACGCCCAACATATAGTTTGATTTTTTAAACGGAATCTAGCGTGAAGTCATTGGTTTTTTCATTTATGTTACTTTTTATTTGTTTGGGTTGCAGAGTTGCTAATCAAACAAGCCTAGCTACAAAAGAAGATAATGATGAAAGGTGCATTCTTCCAACATTGCCTGCATGTTATGGTGTCAATGATGGTAAGCCGTTTGAGAATGCGTTAGAATTAAAGGGAGGGATATTTGGGAGAGTAGCAGTAAGGGCAGAAATTGATACAGTTAATTTGAAGCTTTCAACGTTTAGAATTTTGAAAACTTACTTAAAAAAAGCAAGTGATTCCTCTGCTTATGCTGCATATCAAAATGTTGAATTTCTAAATGAGCCTAATTACCCCAATGATTTACTGGTAATTCTCCCACAAATTATTCAATATCTGGATACGGTTAGGGTCACTAAAAGTAGTAGTAAAGAATGTGAGATGCCAAGTAGCTATACTTTATTTGTAAGGATTCAGTAATAATGCAAAGGGAATCCAATTCTTCCCCTCCCGTTTCCTGGCTCTATTTCCCAAACGCGGGCCAAAACGCGTTTTAGTTAAAGTTCTGTTAAAGCCATTCTAGCCTATTGATTGGGTCTTGAAATCTTGGTAACTAGGGGGAAGAAGACCCTGCAGCCCAGAACAACCCCCGTTCCAGTGGCTTTTCACGCCCCCTCAGAAAAATAACAAGCATTATTTTTGGAGCCCCGTGCAACCCATGTACCAACCTGTAGTCTTTAGTACAGAAGCTTGGGACAACAGAGAATTTACGGGTTGGGGCAGTTCCAGAGATTTAATCGCTTACCGCATAATCATGACGAAAAGGCCTTAACCAGTAAGAATTTGGAGACGCTGGAATTCACCGACGTAAACGCGCACGTAGTCACCCGCTGCAAAGAAGGCGACCGCAAAGCCCAATATGAGCTCTACAAGCTCTACAGCAAGTCCATGTTCAACGTGAGCATGCGCATCACCAATGACTATACAGAAGCCGAAGACGTACTGCAGGAATCGTTTCTGAGCGCGTTCCGGGAGCTGCATACCTTCAAAGGCGATTCCACGTTTGGCAGCTGGCTCAAGCGCATTGTCATCAACAAAAGCATTACCAAAGTGCGCAGCCGGCGCCTGCAGGTGGTGCCCATAGACGAACAGTTGGATTTTGTGGAAGACACGCCGGAGTATGACGACGAAGATACGGCCTACAAGGTAGACGCCATTAAAAAGGCCATTCAGTCTTTACCTGACGGTTACCGCGTGGTGCTGACCCTTTATTTGCTGGAGGGCTATGATCACGGTGAGATTGCCGAAGTGCTGAACATTAGTGAGGCCACGTCTAAGAGCCAGTACAGCCGGGCGCGCAAGAAATTATTGAGTTTGATGGAAAGCCAGCAACTGGCCAATTAATAATAAGAGTAGCTTAAAATAGAATACAAAGAGCTTTTAGCCATGAAAGATAGATTAAAGGATTTTGTACAAACTCACCGCGAAGAGTTTGACTCGTTCAGCCCCAGGCCAGACCTGTGGCAGGACATTTTCAGTGAGTTGAATACAGAGGAGCCCGGTGCCACCAAGCAGCAACCAGAGCCTGTGAAAGAAGCAAAGGTGATTTCCTTGAACTGGCACCACGCCTGGCGCTACGCCGCCGCCGTGGCCCTGGTGGCCATGTTGGCGTTCTCGGCTAAATATGTGCTGAATACTCAAAATGCAGAAACTCCTGGCATTGCCGCCGCCCAACCGGTTACGCTAGACAAGATTGCCCCAGAGTTAAAGCAGATTGAAACCCGGTTTGTGAGCGTGATTGAACAGAAAGAAGCCCAACTCAAAGAATATGACCTGGCCGACGTGAACATGCAGAAAGAATGGGAACAGGAAGCCGCCAACTTAGACGCAGCCTACGCCCAACTCAAGCAGGACCTGTTCACCACCCCTAACAAAGACATTGTAATCAGGGCCATGAGCGACAACCTGAAAATGCGCATCGCCATATTGAACCGGCAGTTGCAGGTTTTAGAAAACATACAGACCGTAAAAACGCAAGTTCCCAATGAAAGCAAGCCTTTATAAACTGCCCCTTTTGTTAGCCGCGTGCGTCAGCTTTTTAGACGTGCAGGGGCAAGCGTCCGGCTCGCCAAGTCCATCGCCGGAGCCGTGCCCGGGCGTGAGCGAACACCGTACCGTTACCGTGAACGGGAAAGTGTACACCGCCGTGGTGGTGGGCGAAGCTGCCAAGGCTACCGTGTATGTGAACGGGCAAGGGCCATCGGCCGCAGGCCAGCCAGATATTGTGGTGGTGGAACGAGCGTCTGCCCAGGTGCCGGGCGCGTATGCCGCCGAGAAAAGCAAGAACGTGAACCGCTCTTTTAAAGTGAGCAGCTCAGACAAACTCTCCATTGACAACCAGTTTGGCAAAGTAGAAGTGCAGACCTGGAGCAAAAACGAAATCTCGGTGGAGGTAAGCATGATTTCCCGCGCCGAGACTGAGTCCAAAGCTCAGGAGATACTGGACCGTTTGAGCGTGCGCATCTCTGAAGACCGGGGCGGGGCAGGTATTTCCTTGGTCACCGAGCGTGAACCCATGCATGTGCGCACCGCCACCAGCAAGAGCTTTGAGATTAATTACCTGGTGAAAATGCCGAAGGGCAATCCGCTCAAAATAGTGAACAAACACGGCTCCATCTTGCTGCCAGACTATGAAGGCGCCACCGAACTTACCATGAAATACGGCAAAATCAACACGGGCCGCCTCACCAACCGCCACAACAAAGTGGCCCTGGAGTACAGCAGCGGTGAATGCGTGATGCAGTACATGCGGGCCGGGGAACTTTTGGTACGGTATTCCAAACTGGCCCTCAACGGTGGCGAAGACATCAACGCCAACACGGCCTACAGCACCATGTCTATTCAGAAAGTGGACAACCTTATTCTGGAGAGCCGCTATGACCCGGTGTTCAAGGTGGGCAGCGTGAACCAGATGTCGGGCCGTGGGAGTTACACCACGTTTATCATCGGCAATGTGCAGGAGTCACTGGGCATGGATTTGAAGTACTGCTCCAAGTTTGAGGTAGGCAGCATTGCTTCTAACTTCAGAAAGGTAGATTTGAACGGTGGCTACACGTCCATCAAACTAGGCTTCGCCGATAAAACGAACTTCAATTTTGACGTGAACACCGCCTACTGCAGCGGCCTGAAAGTAGACGAGAACCTGGTGGACTACAGCTTTAGGGAAGTCAAAAACACCTCGGCGGTGTACAAGGGCAAGTACGGCAAGTCCTCGGGCAAAGCCCTGGTGACCGTGACCAACAGATACGGCAGCGTGTCTTTTAACTAAACCTTTGCACAAATTGAATTGAAAGCGGGCTCCATCCAGGGGTTCGCTTTTTTTATATGGCCGTTTTTGGCTTAATTTTGAAAATAGAGCCCAAAAACGCAAAATGCCATGGAAAACCAATCTGCTACTTCCTCCTCTAAAGCACCGGAACCGGTTGGCTTGTACCCGCACGCCAGAAAAGTAGGCAATCTGCTGTTTTTGTCGGGAGTGGGGCCGCGCGAGAAAGGAAACCCGCAGATACCGGGTGTGGTGCTGGATAAACATGGCAATATCACCAGCTATGATATTGAAGCGCAATGCCATTCGGTGTTCAAAAATGTGCGCACCATTCTGGAGGAGGCGGGCTCCAGTTGGCAAAACCTGGTAGATGTCACCGTGTTCCTCACCAACATGAAAGCCGACTTTAAAACCTATAACCGCCTGTACGCCGAATATTTCAAGGATTGCCAACCGTGCCGCACCACTGTGGAAGTAAATGCCCTGCCCACGCCCATCGCCATTGAACTCAAATGCATTGCCACGGTGTAAGGAGTGAATGATTGAATGATGGAATGAGTGAAGGATGGAATGAGTGAATGTGCTTCTCTAAAATAGACAATAGTTAGCAGAAACTGCGTTTAGTTATTGGTACAGCAGACAATCTCCATCTTCAATCTTTCTTCCTTCATTCCTTTACTAATTTACTCCTTCACTCATTCTTTCCTTCACTCACTCATTCCATCCTTCATTCACTCACTCATTCCATCCTTCACTCATTCCATCCCTATGTCCTCAACTCCTGAGCAACTGTTTTCTGAGCGGGAACAGCGCTTTTTTAGTGAAGAAGCCAGACACGCCAACCGTCACCGGTGGGTGGGCTGGTTCAGGTTATTCTTCGTGATTGGTTCTGTGGTGGGCTGCGTGGCCTTGTTTTATTACGGCTATAACGGCGCTGGCCTGAGTTTGCTCATGGCGGGCTACTTCCTGTTCGCGGTCCTGATACGGTGGCACAACAAGATTGAATACTCCCAGAAGCACCAGATGTACCTGGGCATCATTAACCGGGCCGAACAGGAACGCCTGCGCGGCGAACTCAAAGATTTTACCACCGGCGAAGAATTTCAGGAACCCAACCACGCCTACGCCGCCGACCTGGATGTATTTGGCCAGAACTCACTGTTTCAGCTCTTGAACCGGGCCGTGACCAGGCTTGGCCAGCAACGCCTGGCCGACTGGTTGAAAGCGCCTGCCGCCCCCCAGGAAATTATTGCGCGGCAAGAGGCGGTAGCGGAACTGGCCGCTGACCTGGAATGGCGGCAGCACCTGCAGGCCCGGGCCATGCACCACCATCGCAAGACCCAGCAATTGCCGCAGTTGTTCTTGCTGTGGCTCAAGCAACCCAATTTTTTTATGGGCAAAGGCTGGCTGGTGGTGCTTACGTTTCTGTTGCCGGTGCTCACCATTGCCGCCATTGTGTATTGGGCGCAAGGCTATTCGCATTACCCGTTCATTGGCCTGGTGGTGGTGCAGTTTCTGGTGGCCGTGAAATACCAGCGCCAGCGCGATGAATTCTACGAGGAGAGCAGTGGCATGTATGAAACCCTGCGCAGCTACCAAGATATGCTGGTGCACATTGAGAACCACACCTTCACCAGCGCCAAGGCCCAGCAACTGCAGCAACAACTCAAGATAGACGACAAACCGGCCTCAGAGCACGTGCGGCAGCTGGCGTCTATCATTCAATATTTATCGGCGAGGCTGAACACGTACCTGAACTTTATCCTGAACCACGTGCTCATGTGGGATTTTATCTGGATGTGGCGCCTGGAACGCTGGAAAACCACCATGTCAGAAAACATCAGTCAGGTGTTGAACGCCGCCGCAGATTTTGAGGCGCTGGCCGGGCTGGCCGCTTTTCAGTATGCCAACCCAAGCTACGTGGTGCCCACCATTTCTGAGGTTCCGTTTACCTGTGATGCCCAGGAGTTGAGCCACCCTCTGATTTTCAGCGCCAACCGTAAGGCCAACAGTCTTTCCTTCTCCGGCGCGGGCCACACGGTCTTGATCACCGGTTCCAACATGTCAGGGAAGAGTACGTTTCTGCGGGCGGTGGGCGTTAACATGGTGCTGGCCTTTACGGGCGCGGCTACGTGTGCCAAACGGTTCGCCATCTTCCCGGCCCAGGTCTACACCAGCATGCGCACCGAGGATAATTTAGCCGAGAATACGTCTTCTTTTTATGCCGAATTAAAGCGTCTGAAAATCTTGCTGGACCTCACCGCCACCGGGCAGCCCGTGTATTTCTTCCTAGACGAGATTCTGAAAGGCACCAACTCGCATGACCGGCACCACGGCGCCATGGCCCTGATCAGGCAGTTGCACAAGCGCCAAGCCGCGGGCTTCGTCTCTACCCATGACCTGGAGCTGGGCAACATGGAGCAGGAACTGCCGGGCTCGGTGGAGAATTACAGCTTCAACAGTTATTTTGAGAACGGCGAACTTCAGTTTGATTACACCCTTCGGCCGGGGGTTTGCCAGAGTTTCAATGCCAGCCAACTCATGCGGCAGATGGGCATTGAGCTGTAGCGTTTTCGGGCTCATTTCCAGAAATGAGCCCGAAAACGGAAACGTTACCTTTTTCTTCACCTTAAAATTTACACACCATGCGCGTAGTGGCAGATATTCCGCACCCAGAGATTAAAATCACTTTGTTGGCCTGGAACGGAAAGTACTTAATTAAGCTGGAACTGGGGCCTTTTGAACAGACCTACAAGGTCAATGAACTGGACGTGACCGGCGGCGATGAAGAAGTGAAGCAATGGCTAGATGAAACGTTTCTGCAAGAGAGCATAGAATTATTCTTGGCCATGCGTAAGAATTTATTCGCGGCAAGGGCGCGGCATGAACTGTAATTTTTAGGTATTTATACGGTTTCTTTCAAAATAATTGTGGGTAAGCCTGTGGGAAACTTGTTTATAAATAAGTATTCCCCTAATTTAAGTGCAGAGAAGAGCATAAAGGATGACATGTAAATTCTTAACGCCCTAACGAATCCCCCACGTTATGAAGATAGGATTTAGCAAGCACATCAAGATTTCCTATCGGCCAGATATGCAGACGGTCATCATCCGGTGGCAGCAGTCTGTGACGTTCACAGAGTTCAAGATGAACTGTCTGGCTATTTTGGCCACGGCCAAGGAAAACGCCTCGGCGCTCTGGCTCTTTGACTGCCGCTCTAAAGGGGAAGTGACCCTGGAGGAAAGCGAGTGGCTGCAGCAAGAATTCTTCCCGAAAGCCCTGCAACAGGTAGCGCCGCAATTGGTGGTGGCCTGGCTCCTGAACCCGCGGCAGATGCAACGCCTGCAAGAAGGTGAGAAACTGCAGGCCATCTCAGAACCCAGCCAGGACGTTATGCGCCAAGCTTTCATGACCGAACAAGAGGCCGTAGCCTGGCTGGAAAGCGCCGCCCAGGTGCCGGTCTATAAATCCAGAAACAATTTCTAATTCCTGCGCTTAGGCATCATCGCCAAAAGAAGGAAATAGGGTCATACCGCCGTCTACGTAAATAGTGGCGCCGGCCACATAATCGGCTTCATCTGAGGCCAGCCACACCGCTACTTTGGCAATATCCTGGGGCACGCCAATGCGGCCGTAAGGTATCTGCGACAGCATTTTCTCTTTCCCTTTCTTAGAAGACCAATCGGCTTTGTTGATGTCGGTTTTAATGGCCCCCGGCGAGAGGCTGTTCACGCGTATGCCTTTGGGCGCCAGTTCCTGCGCCATGGTTTTCATCATCATGGCCACGCCGCCCTTGGAACTGGCGTAGTTCACATGCCCCGCCCACGGAATAATGTCATGCACCGAACTGATGAAGATGATTTTACCGATAGCAGGGCCTTCTTCTTCCTCCTTCTTCTTAGCTAAAAACGCCTGAGCCGCTGCCCGCGCGCACAAAAACGGGCCGGTTAAGTTGG
Organism: Rufibacter sp. LB8; assembly: GCF_014876185.1. Taxonomy (NCBI): domain Bacteria; kingdom Pseudomonadati; phylum Bacteroidota; class Cytophagia; order Cytophagales; family Hymenobacteraceae; genus Rufibacter; species Rufibacter sp. LB8. The sequence goes on from NZ_JADALJ010000001.1 coordinate 4,205,647, forward strand.
TGTTGATGACTTTTTCCCATTGCGCCAGGGTCATATCCACCAGCGCGGCATCATCTTGAATACCGGCATTGTTCACCAGAATGTCCAGCGCGCCAAACTCCTTTTTTGCGGCCTTGAACATCTGCTCCACTTCTTTTTCTTTGGAGACATCGGCTTCAAAAATCAATCCCTGGCCACCGTTTTTCTTTATTTGCGCCAACGAGGCTTGGGCTCCTTCTTTGTCTGAGAAATAATTGATGACCACTTTGGCGCCTTCCAGGGCCATTTGAATGGCAATGGCCTGGCCAATGCCCGAACTGGCCCCCGTGACAATGGCTACTTGGTCTTGTAATCTGTGTTGGGCGATAGACTTTTGCATGGGCTGGTTTTTCTGGTAACAAGTGTTCTTACCGCGGTCTGGGTATAAAAGTTATAGGTTTGTCAAAAGTGGAGGGGTTGCCAGCTTTCGGTGTGAAACCCTATCTTTAGGCCCATCATCTGTCATGCTGCTTTTATGAAAAATTTGCTCGTGTTTTTTCTGTGGTTGGTTTGGTTGCCGGTGCTTGGCCAGCAAAGCTCCCTGCAGGTAAGCCTCAAAACCAAAAGTACTGTGCTGGGCAAGGAAGTGGAGTATTCTATCTATCTGCCCGCGGGGTATGCCACCGCACCAGAGCGTTTCCCGGTGCTGTATCTGCTGCATGGTTATGGCGGTGATGAAACCGACTGGGCCCTGAAGGGCGACGTGCAAGCCCAAGCCGATAGCATGATTCAGGCCGGGCAGATTCCGGCTATGGTGATTGTGATGCCCGATGCCGGCGGTACATATTACATTAACAGCCATGACGGCCGCGTGCGGTATGAAGATTTTTTCATCACTGAATTCCTGCCGTTCATTGACAAAACCTACAAGACCAAAGCCACCCAAGCTTCCAGAGCCGTGGCCGGACTTTCCATGGGCGGGTTCGGGAGTTTGCAGTATGCCATCAGGTACCCGCATTTATTCTCAGTAGCTGCGCCCTTGAGCGCCGCCGTACGCACAGACACAGAGTTCACCGCACTGCCCGCCGAAGCCTATAACCGTATCTTCGGGGCTGTGTACGGTACGCAACTCAGCGGGCAGGCGCGCTTGAATACACATTGGTACCAGCATTCGGTATTGAAAATGGTAGAGACCGCGCCCGCTGAAGACCTGAAAAAAGTGAAGTTCTACATTGACTGCGGCGATGATGATTACCTGATTAAAGGCAACATGGCGCTGCACGCCGCCTTGATTGACCGCCAGGTGCCCCACGAGTTCAGGGTGCGCGACGGTGGCCACAGTTGGTCTTATTGGCAGACGGGGTTGCCGGAAGTCTTGCTCTTTGTGGGCAGTCATTTCAAGCAGTAACACCTTAGCAGGCAGGCCTATTCTTCTTTGAGATTTCCGTTTTCGGCTTCATTTTCAGAAATGAGCCCGAAAACGGGAGATTGTTTGCGTTCACCTCTAAACAGGAGTAGAATTGGCGCACATTTGCCGCAGGAATCAATATCTTATATAGGAGAAATACAGTATAAGACTATTGGAAACCTATGTGCCTGCGCGCTTGTTGCAAGGGCTTTTTTTCTGACGATACCGCAAGAAATATGCTTCAGCTAAACGAGTTATCTTTAAATATACCAGAGACCACCAAACCGCGGGTGGTCATTATTGGCGGCGGATTTGGTGGCGTGAACGTAGCCAAGAATTTACCCGGCAAAGAGTTTCAGATTGTGATGTTTGACCGCCAGAACTACCATGGTTTCTGGCCGCTGCTTTACCAGGTAGCCACCGCCGGTCTGGAGCCAGACGCCATTGCCGAACCGCTGCGCAAGCTGTTTGACAAAGACTACGAAGACTTCCATTTCCGGCAGGTCAAAGTCACCAGCATTAACCCAGAGAGCAAGACGGTGTGCACACTGGTGGGCGAGTTGCCGTATGATTTTCTGATTATTTCCACGGGCACTAAGTCCAATTACTTCGGGAACAAACAAATCAAGGAGTTCTCGTTCCCGCTTAAGCAGATTCCAGATGCGCTCAACCTGCGCAGCCAGCTGTTGCAGTCGTTTGAGCAGGCCAACATGATTAAAGACCCCGCGGTGCGCCAAAGCTTGCTCAACTTTGTGATTGTAGGCGGTGGGCCCACCGGCGTGGAACTGGCCGGTGCTCTGGCCGAAATGCGCCGCCACGTGCTTCCCAGCGATTACCCAGGCATGGACTTCAGCAAGATGAATATTTACCTAGTGGAAGGCATGGACCGCGTGCTGCCGCCTATGTCTGCGGAGTCTAGCGAGACAACCCGCAAGTATTTGGAGGATGTGGGCATTGTGGTGAAACTGAATACGCTGGTGGAGTCTTATGACGGGAAAACCGTGACGTTCAAAGGCGGTGAACAGATTCAAACCCAAACACTCATTTGGGCAGCCGGCGTGTCTGGAGCCCAAATCAAAGGCCTGGCAGATACGTCCAGCGAACGCGGCCGCTACTTGGTCAACACCTTTAACCAAGTCAACGGCTATACAGACATCTTCGCCATAGGCGATATTGCCGCCATGAAAACCGAGAAATGGCCCAACGGACACCCTGGCGTGGCCCAACCTGCCATTCAGCAGGGCAAGCACCTGGCCAAGAACCTGAAACGCCTGGTACACCGCGAGACCTTGGTACCGTTTGAGTATTTTGACAAAGGTTCTCTGGCCATTATTGGCCGTAACCGTGCCGTAGCTGATTTGCCCAAGAACCTGCACCTAACCGGGTTCATCGCCTGGATTGCCTGGTTGTTTGTGCACATCTATTACCTGATCGGGTTCCGGAACAAGCTGGTGGTGCTGGCCAACTGGGTGTACAAGTTCTTTACCTATGAAAACGGTACACGCCTGATCATCCGGCCTTTCCTGCGCAAGGAAGATTTGGCCGGGCAAGAGTTCGTGCGGAAACAGACAGATTTGGATTAAGGTGCACATTTCTAATGTGCTGATGTATTAATTGTATTTGAGGATTTGAAGAGGTAATGATTTGAAAAGGTGATGATTTGAAAAGTTGGTACTTCACCTTAATAAATAAACTGTCTGATAGTTTGAAATGGCCTATTTGTAGAGACGCAATACCTTGCGTCTTGGCTCTATGGAACGAGGGTGCACGCCAGACGCAAGGTATTGCGTCTCTACATTTGCCCTATTATATATTCTGTAAAACTGCAAGTCATTCTTTGTTTTCGGGCTCATTTCCAGAAATGAAGCCAAAAACGGAAACTTCACTAAACGCAAAAAAGCCCCGCTACTTCCGTAGCGGGGCTTTTTATATGTTCTGGTTGTTACAGATTAACCAATAGCTACACGCTTGAACTCCGTAACGGTCATGCCTTTGTTGGCGTTGTCCAACAATTTAGCGATGGTCACAGATGGGTCTTTCACAAACTCCTGGTTCAGCAAAGTGCTTTCTTTGTAGAATTTGTTCAGTTTACCCAAGGCAATTTTCTCCAGCATTTCTTCTGGCTTGCCTTCAGCGCGGGCTTGCTCTTTTCCAATTTCAATCTCACGCTCAACGGTAGCAGAATCAACACCGTCTTTGTCAACGGCAATTGGCTTCATGGCCGCAATTTGCATGGCTACGTCTTTGCCCAGGTCGTTTACTTCTTTACCACCGGTGTTGGTCAAACCTACCAATACACCTAATTTACCGTTAGAGTGGTTGTAAGCAACTACACGCTCAGCTTTCACAGTCTCAAAAGAAACTACGTCAATTTTCTCACCAATCTTACCCATTAGGTCTGTCAGGTGATCTTGCAACGCACGGCCATCAGCTTGAACAGAAGCTAATAAATCTTCTTTAGAAGAAGCCTTAGAAGAAACGGCAGCGGCCAAAACAGTTTGCGCCAGGTTCTTGAAATCTTCTACTTTAGAAACCGGCTCGGTTTCGCAGGCTAGGGCTACTACTATGCCTTCCGTGCCTTCGGCGTTTACTTGGGTCAACACAGCGCCTTCAGAAGTGGCGTTGTCAGCACGCTTGCTGGCAATCTTCTGACCTTGCTTGCGAAGGATATCTTTGGCGTTCTCAAAATCGCCGTTGGCCTCAGTTAAGGCTTTCTTGCAATCCATCATACCGGCACCAGTTTCCTGGCGAAGTCTGTTTACATCTTGTGCTGTAATAGCCATTGTTCTTTTATTAAGAAATACGGATAATAAGTTTCAATAGGAGCGGGGCTAGGCCCACGCAATAAGGTTAAAAAGAAACTGAACATCAGTAGCCAGGCTTCCTAATGTTCAGTTTCTTTTCAATAGTATAAAGAAGGATTAACGCTTATTCAGCCTCAATTTTCTCCTGGATGCCTTCTTCTTCAGAACGCTTCTTCTCAGTTTCGTCTTTGTCAACTTTACGCTCAGAAAGACCTTCTTCAATGGCTTTACCAATAAGAGCGGTGATCAACGCAATAGACTTAGAAGCATCATCATTCGCCGGGATTGGGAAGTCAACCAGCTCTGGGTTAGAGTTGGTATCTACAATCGCAAATATTGGCAAATTCAATTTCTGCGCTTCTTTGATGGCAATGCTTTCACGCTTGGCGTCTACAATGAACAAAGCGGCTGGCAGGCGAGACAAGTCAGCGATACCACCCAACACACGGTCAAGTTTGTCACGCTCACGGCTCATCATCAAACGCTCACGCTTTGCCATGGCGGCATAGGCGGTGTTTTCTTTTACCATTTTGTCAATGGTTGACATTTTCTTCAAAGACTTACGTACAGTCTGGAAGTTGGTCAACATACCACCCAACCAACGGTCCGTCACGTAGGGCATCTTTAGGCGCTTGGCCTCTTCTGCTACAATGTCCTGGGCTTGTTTCTTGGTGGCGACAAACAAAATCTTACGGCCAGACTTCGCAATTTGCTTAATAGCGGAGATTGCTTCGTCTAAAGACGCCAAGGTTTTGTTCAGGTCAATGATGTGGATGCCGTTTTTCTCCATGAAAATGTACGGAGCCATTTTAGGATCCCATTTTCTGGTAAGGTGACCAAAGTGTACACCGGCGTCCAGTAATTCTTTATAAGTGGTATTAGCCATGATATTTTTACAGCTGATAAGATATTAACGTTTAGAGAACTGGAAGGAGCGACGAGCTTTGCGCTTACCGAATTTCTTGCGCTCCACCATGCGGGGGTCACGCGTTACGAAACCTTCTTTTTTCAGGGCCGGACGGGTCTCGGCGTTTTCTTCTATCAGCGCTTTGGTGATAGCTAAACGAAGGGCTTCTGCCTGACCGGCAACGCCACCGCCTTTGATATTTGCCTTGATGTCGTATTTGCCTACCAACTCCAACAAGCTCAAAGGCTGCTGTACGATGGTCTGTAATACTTCACTAGGGAAATATTCCTTAATATCTCTATCGTTAATAGTGATATTCCCTTGCCCTGACGTCATGTAGATGCGCGCCACCGAGGTTTTTCTTCTACCAGATGTATTGAGAATTTCCATTAAATATGACTAGGTTATTTTGTAAGTTTTACTGTAACTGGCTGTTGTGCTTCATGTGGATGCTCAGCACCAGCATACACAAACAGGTTTCTGAATTGCTCACGGCCCAAACGGGTTCTTGGCAACATACCGCGTACCGCGCGCTCTACCAACAGGGTAGAAGACTTGGCCTTTAACTCACGCGGAGTGAAGGTTTTCTGTCCACCTGGGTAGCCTGTGTGCGTCACAAAGGTTTTCTTGTCCCACTTCTTACCGGTCATGCGAACTTTGTCTGAGTTGATAACAATTACGCTATCACCGCAGTCTGCATTAGGTGTGAAAGAAGGTTTGTTTTTGCCTCTGAGAATCATGGCAATCTGTGAGGCCACGCGGCCAAGGGTTGAGTCTCCGGCGTCTATCACTACCCAGCCTTTATTAGCGGCCGCCTTATTAACTGATAACGTCTTGTAACTTAAATGATCCATTATGAATGGTTAACTAGTGAAAAAATGTAATGCTTTTTCTTGAAAATGGACACAAAGATACAAAACCGGTTTTTGGTATGCAACATGCAGTCTATTTATTGTCCTGAAAATCAAGGGAAATTGGGGAGGGAAGTGGAGGAAGCATTTGGGAATCAAGCTGGAGTTCCGTTTTTAGGCTCCATTCTGGAAATGAAGCTGAAAACGCAACTGATTATTTAACGTGCTTTAATCAATAGTTAGTAAGAATAGAAAAACTACAACCGCAAAAATAGCCACGTTTATAAACCAATGCTTTTTAAACCATTGCTTGAACAGTAGACTTGTCAGGATACTTAAGAGTCCGTATCCACCAAAAATATATGGTAGTGAATAGGCAAGCCAGATAAGTGGCTTTTGTTCTCCTCCAGAGGAAGTCAAGGCTAAAATAATTGGAATGAATACAATAGAAATCACAGCCACAATGGACCAAGTGACATATAACTTCTCGGCTGTGATATACGGCTTTGTCATTTCTTATGGATTAACGGCCATTTAGCTATCACTGGTTATGCCACCGTCAAAGAAAGAAAATAAGTTCTAAGCCAACTTTACAAAATTGTCTTCCAACTTTACATTAAAGTTGATTTCTGCCTTTAACGCCTTGAATACTTTCAGAACAGTATCAATAGTGGCGCTGTTAGTGCTGTTCTCCAGTTTGGAGATTTGAGATTTTTGTACGCCTACCAGTTGACCTAATTGTTCCTGGGTAAGGTTTCTATGTTGGCGGGCCGCTTTTATCATTTTGCCCAACACTTCCATGTGCAGTTCATATTCATAAGCATCCCGCTCCTGCGTACCCACTTTGCCAATGAACTTGTCTTTTAATTCAGAAAGAGAAGAAGATTTCATTTGTGAGGCTGCCATACTTTTATTTTTTCTGTTTGATGTCAAAATACTTGTTTTTGATGCGCACAGCCCTGTCAATTTCGCTAGTTGGAACTTTGTCTACTTTCTTGATAAAACCGTGTGTTGCGATAACTAAGGTTTCTTTACCATCAGTTTTGTCCCAAAAGGCAAGCAGTCTTATCTGCAAGCCAGCGTATTTTGTCCTGAATTCCCAAATATCCTGCTGCAGTTTCTTGAAAAGCTTTGGGTCATTGGTTTGCTCTGCCAGGTCAATGTTATACAGTATTTTCCTAATTGTCTTGGAATCAAGCTGAGAAATGAATTTCTCAGCTTCCTCTAAAAATCTTGTTTGAAAATACTGCATTACTTATGCCCAAGTATAACGGAGTAAAACTAGTGAAAGTTTCTAAATTTGGAAACTTTAGATTGGGGTTTACTTTCGTTGGAGATAAATTCATTACCCATTCTTCCGCAACAACTTCAACAACACGTCAAAGTCCTTGTGATAATCTGCGGTCACCAAAACGGGCTCACCGTTCATCAAGGTAAAGCCTAACTGATACGAGTGCAGCGCGAAGCGTTTGATCAAGGGTTGTTCCTCAGTGTCTTTGGCCAGGTTGAATTTACGTTTCAAACTGGAGAGATACAATGGTTGGCCGCCGTACATTTCGTCATGCACAATAGAGGCTTTCAGGAACGCCAGATGCAGCCTGATTTGGTGCATGCGGCCGGTGATGGGTCTGCATTCCAACAGTGTGTGCCGCCCGAACTTCTCCAATGTGGTGAAATACGTTTGTGCGGGTTTGCCTTTGTAGGCCAGTTTGGCGATGCCTTTGAGACCGGGCTGAATGGCGCGGTCTACCAAAAGGTCTTTGAAATCATAGCTTCCCCAGGCCACGGCGTGGTAGATTTTGTTCACCTGCCGGTTCTCAAACTGCATGGAAAGATGCCGGTAGGCTTCGGGGTTTTTGGCGATAGCCAGGCAGCCGGAGGTTTCTTTGTCCAGGCGGTGGCAGGCCTGGGCATCATCATGGTATTGGCGGGCCAACGTGAGCAGGTTAGAGGCGTTGAACGAGCGGTCTTCCAGCGTGGCCAGAAACGGCGGCTTGTTCACCACTATATAATCATCGTTCTCAAAAATAATGAGGTCTTGGAAAGCGGGTAGCTTCATAGAAACAGAATGTGAAAGGCGCGGCGTTTTTGGCTTCGTTTCCGGAAATGAGCCCGAAAACAGACACGCAGCCGCGCTCCCACAAAGGTACTTATTATTTTCCGGGGAATGATAGGGACTGAAAGTGCCCGTTTATTCAGCGTCTTTCACCTTGGGCAGCTTGAATTTGAGCGTGGTGCCTACCCCAATCTCACTGTTGATGCCAATGCCTGAGTTGTGCGCCTCCACAATGTGCTTGGAAATAGCCAGGCCCAAGCCTGAACCGCCGCCCGACGCGTCTTTGGTGCGGCTTTTGTCTATGCGGTAGAAGCGCTCAAAAATGCGGGTTTGGTGTTCTTTCTGTATGCCGGGGCCGTCATCACGCACGGTAACCCAGGTTTTGCGCTTGTTTTCCTGGAAAGAGAGCCAGATGTTGCCGTGGTCCAGGCCGTATTTAATGGCGTTGTCAATGAAGTTGATGAGCACCTGTTTGATGCGGCCCCGGTCTGCGGTAACCAGAAACTGCTCGGTGGTTTCATTGGTGAGGTGCAAGGTCATGTGGCGCGCGGCCGCCTTGCCTTCCAGCTGCTCAAAGACTTCCTGGCCCAGTTCATTCAAATCAAACCTGGACTTTTTCATCTTGATCACGCCTTTCTCCAGCTGCGAGATGGTAATCAGGTCCTGCACCAAAACATCTAAGCCATCTAAGCTTTTGGCGGCTTTCTGCAGGAATTTGTCGCGCACGCGCTCGTCATCCATGGCGCCGTCTAAGAGCGTGTGAATGAAACCTTGCGCCGCGAAGATGGGGGTTTTGAGTTCATGGCTCACATCTGCCAGAAACTCACGGCGCATGGCCTGCAGGCGTTTGAGCTCCTCAATCTCCTTTTGGTTTCGTTCAGCTAGCAGATAGATTTCGTCTTTGATGCGCTTGAGCGGGTCTGGCCTGAACAAAAACTTGTTGCTCATGCGCTTGAACTCCTGCCGCTTGAACTTCTCCAATCCGCCGTAAATGCTGTTGATTTCCCTGAAAATCAAGGCTTCATACGAAAAATAAACCAGCAGAAAGCAAGATGAGAACGTGAGCGCCAGGGCCAGCACCTGGTTTCTGAAACTTAATTGCGGCGAGAAAAACAGATACGCACCAATAATGCCCGCCACCAGCACTGAGATGACAATGGCAATGGCCTGCGAACTCACCCGCACTTTAGACCGTGGGGCAGGCGGTGGGTTAGTCTGTGTTGAATTTGTAGCCAACGCCTTTAATGGTTTTGATATGGTCTTCGCCAATTTTCTCGCGCACTTTTCTAATGTGTACGTCAACGGTGCGGGCAATCACAAACACATCATTCCCCCACACGTTGTTCAGGAGTTCGTCTCGGCTGAATACTTTGTCTGGCGTGGCGGCCAAAAAGGCCAGCAGTTCAAATTCCTTCTTCGGCAGGTTAATTTTCTGGTCGCCTTTCTGCACAATGAACCCGGTACGGTCAATCTTGAGGTCGCCAATCTCAATCACCTGGGTCTGCTCCGGAATCTGGTTGTCGCGGCGCACGAAGGCAGCCAGGCGACTGATGAGCGCGCGCGGTTTGATGGGTTTGACAATAAAGTCATCGGCGCCGGCCTCAAACGCGGCCACCTCAGAGAACTCCTCAGACCGGGCAGTGAGAAACAGAATGTGCGTGTCTTTGAACTTTGGGTCCTCCCTAAAATGCCGACAGGCGGTGATGCCATCCATCACGGGCATCATGACGTCCAGCAGAATAATCTCGGGCTTGAACTTGCGGGCCACCAGCAGGGCTTGCTGTCCGTTGAGGGCGTGGGCCACCTCATAGCCTTCTTTCTCCAAGTTGTACTGCAGCAGTTCTACAATGTCTGGGTCATCGTCCACAATCAGAATCTTGTATTTTACCGGCGTTTGCATAGCGTTCTGGTTTAAAGCGTTGGGCAAAGGGCAGGGCACTTGTGGGCCGCACCGCCTTGCCTTGAAACGCTTACCAAAGATAGCTAAAATCAACGGGCATGAAACAAGCCGAAAGAAAGGCCGTTTTGGGGCTCATTTTCAGAAATGAGCCCCAAAACGGCCTTTGCTTGTGACATTCATGGTTTTAGAGCAAGTTTCTGTGCCGAATTTCAAACTCCTTGTCTGGACCTTACCCAGAAATTTAATATTGAGGTAACATTGGTTACTCCCTTTCATGGGGTAGGCCGAAGTTTTTCAGCGTCTTAGCTCGCCTTATAAAAGCGAAGGCGCTGGAAGATTTCCTCCAGCGCCTTCGCTTTTTATAAGATAGAAATTTTGAGCAGAACTATTTCACCTCGTTGAGTTTGCCTTGCAGGCCGCTGTATTTGAACAGGTTGATTTTTACGGAGCCTACAAACATTTCGGCCTCAAACAACACCGGGATCTTGTTCACGTCATCTGAGAAATACACTGAGATGGCGTTTTCGCCTTTGAACAGTTTGTTAGACGGCATGCGCGGGATTAAGCGGTGCGCCCTGATTTTACCGGCTTTGGTATCAACGGTGGTCACGCCTTTGTAGGTCACGGTCATGTCAAACACCTCGTCGCCCAGAAAGCCTTGCATTTTCACGGTTTGGCCGGGTTTAAAGTTGTCTAGATCCAGGGTGCGCAGGTAATAGAAGCCGCTCACCATGTCCTGGGCGTTGTCTGGCACTTTGAACACCTGGTTTTTCTTTTCGTCGCGGCTGTCATTGACGGTTACCGTGTTGCGGGTGTGGTCAAAGTCAGTGGTTTCTTTGCGGCGGTAGTCGCCTTCCTCAATGTTGCGGTGAAACCGAAGCGGCAGCATGGAAGATGTGTCTATGTACGAACTCCAGGTGTCACGTATGCGGTGGAAAAAATCAAAGGAGCCCGTAGACCGTCCGCTTACGGTGGTGAGGTAGCAGGTGCGATTGTTGATGCGCTGCAAAGACGGCGACACGTTGATGCTGGCCTCGCCGGCGTTGATGATGCCGTAATGCACCTTGTATTGCAGCACCTCACCAGGGGCGAAGCTTTCATTCTTGACGGTGCGCATGGTGTCATTGATAGCAAAGCCGCTGAGCACTAAGCCGACCAAGGGGAGCAGGAGCAGGAGTTGATGTTTTACACGCATAAGCCAAAATTCCGGTTGTAGTCTGTTGGTATTCAAATGTCATACCAAAAAAGCCCCGGCGTCTTTACACAAATCTACTATTTTTTGAATGGAACTACTGCTAAACAAAAACGGCACCCAGAAAGGTGCCGTTTTAATCTAATTTTTATAGTGCTTATTCACCGGTGTCTTCTAAAACGGCGGCTACTTTTGCAGGCTCACCTTTTACAATGGCTCTGATTTTAGCTTCAATCTCATTCATCAGTTCCTCGTTGTCCAGCAGCAGGGTTTTCACACCGTCACGGCCCTGGCCCAGTCTGTTGCCGTCATAAGAGAACCAAGAACCTGATTTCTGCACCACGCCCAGTTCTACGCCCAGATCCAGAATCTCACCTACTTTGGAGATACCTTCGCCATACATGATATCAAACTCCACTACTTTGAACGGAGGCGCCACCTTGTTTTTTACCACTTTCACCTTGGTGCGGTTACCGGTAATGTTGTCTGGGCCTTCTTTGATCTGGCCAATTCTTCTGATGTCCAAACGTACAGAGGCGTAGAATTTAAGGGCGTTACCACCGGTGGTTGTCTCCGGGTTCCCGAACATCACGCCAATCTTCTCCCGCAACTGGTTAATGAAGATACAGCAGCAACCGGTTTTGTTGATGGTACCGGTCAACTTACGAAGCGCCTGCGACATCAAACGTGCCTGAAGACCCATTTTGCTGTCACCCATGTCGCCTTCCAGTTCGCCTTTAGGCACCAGCGCGGCCACGGAGTCAATCACAATAATATCAATAGCGCCGGAGGAGATCAAATGATCGGCAATCTCCAGTGCTTGCTCGCCGTTGTCTGGCTGCGCAATTAAAAGGTTCTCTGTGTCAATGCCCAGTTTCTCGGCGTAGGCTTTGTCAAAGGCGTGCTCGGCGTCAATGAACGCGGCAATACCACCTTTTTTCTGCGCCTCGGCAATACAGTGCATAGTGAGCGTAGTTTTACCGGAAGATTCTGGTCCGTAAATTTCTATCACCCGTCCGCGTGGAAGACCACCAATGCCCAGGGCAATGTCAAGCCCCAGGGAGCCGGTGGAAATGGCGGGAACGTCAACTACCTGGGTATCGTTCAGCTTCATGACCGTTCCTTTTCCGTAGGTCTTGTCTAGCTTATCAATGGTAAGTTGGAGCGCTTTTAATTTTTCGGTGTTTACACTCATGTCTGTGTTTTTTCTTTGCTTTGTTTAGATGAAATTACTACTTCCTACGTCAATCTGCAAACGC